>JBBRPK010000138.1:0-15391 GCA_038228235.1 Verrucomicrobiota bacterium | reverse complement strand
GACCGGCAAACCACGGCCAAAAAATAAAGCCGCTGGCCCTTCGGTCCCCTTATTTTGCGTGCCGCACCCCTTAACCGTAGCAGCCGATGTGAATCGGCTCTGATCTCTCCTGGAAATAAAATGAGCAAAAAAATGCGGAGAGCAAGGCTGCCCTGGCCGCCTTGAAAACCCTCGGCGAACGACAAGCCGAGGCCCATAAATAAGCGCTGGCCCTTCGATCCCAACCGTAGCAGCCGATGTGAGTCGGCTCTGATCTTTCCCCGGAAAATAGTGAGCCGACTCACCTCGCCTGCTGCTTTCGCCCGTCTGCCCAGGTTCCCCTCGGCCGTGCGCCAAGCGCACAAGCAAGCCTCTTGTTCTGGATTCCTATCGGAGAGGGTTAGGGGTGAAGGCTCCGCGTTGTAAGAGGAGCGAGGGCGAGGCTCATGATACACCCAATAATTATTTATCCCCCTTGCAGATCCATCCGAGTGGCAAGTCAAAATCTCCATCACCAAAAAGGAATAAAACCGATCCAAATCCAGCGCCCCCTCCAACTTCCTCAACCGCCCATCCGACGACCTTCCGGGCTTCCTCGCACCGTCTTCAGTCCTCGGCCGTCCGTCCCCCCGCCCGTCCTCCGCCCAAAACCTTCTCTCCGTGGGCGCATAGAGGCAAGTCGGAAAGGAAATGGAATTTTACCAGGACCAAACAGAGGTAATGGAGAGGGACCATTCGTTTGAGGCTTTCCTTTACCAGCCGCTCCGCCAGCACTTCCGCCGCCTCCTGGACCAGCTCTCAGTAGTGACTGACACTACGTACGCTTGGAAGAGACTTGCTCCAGCAACTCTTGTCGGAATTCCTCATCACCCAGGCACCAAACCTTAAAATCCGGTTCCAAGACCAGGAACCGCCCCGGTGCTGATTCAAACACGGTTTGAAAGTTCAGAAAAACCCTCGGGGACCGGCAAACCACGGCCAAGAAATAAAGCCGCTGGCCCTTCGATCCCTTTATTTTGCGTGCTGAACCCCTGGACCGTAGCAGCCGATGTGAATCGGCTCTGATCTCTCCGGGCAATAAAGTGAGCAAAAAAGATGCGGAGAGCAAGGCCGCCCTGCCCGCCTTGAAAACCCTCGGGGACCGGCAAACCACGGCCAAGAAATAAAGCCGCTGGCCCTTCGATCCCCTTATTTTGCGTGCCGCACCCCTTAACCGTAGCAGCCGATGTGAGTCGGCTCTTATCTCTCCGGGGAATAAAGTGAGCAAAAAAGATGCGGAGAGCAAGGCCGCCCTGGCCGCCTTGAAAACCCTCGGGGACCGGCAAACCACGGCCAAGAAATAAAGCCGCTGGCCCTTCGATCCCTTTATTTTGCGTGCCGCACCCCTGAACCGTAGCAGCCGATGTGAATCGGCTCTGATCTCTCCTGGAAATAAAGTGAGCAAAAAAGATGCGAGAGCGAGGCCGCCCTGGCCGCCTTGAAAACCCTCGGCGAACGACAAGCCGAGGCCCATAAATAAGCGCTGGCCCTTCGATCCCAACCGTAGCAGCCGATGTGAATCGGCTCTGATCTCTCCGGGGAATAAAGTGAGCAAAAAAGATGCGGAGAGCGAGGCCGCCCCGGCGGCATTGAAATGCTCGGCCATTTCGAGAAGGGCAAAGGTACGCCGCCTGCGAGGCTGTCACAAATTCTTTTTCGGCTCGACACACCATCCTGTATGAACCTTTCCGCTCTCGGAATGGCATTGTTGAGTTCCAGCCAGTATTCTCCACTTCACAATTGCGGGAATCTTTCTCCCAACTTGCCTTTGCTGTCCGTGGCCAACTGTCGCCCGCTGCTATCCACCTCCGGGACCTCGCAAGTCATCCAATAATCGTGCAGCACTTTCAACTGGAGGCGCAGCGCCTCGGTAGACCCTGGCTTCAAGTGATACGAACTGGCTCCCAGCATGTAGGCCTTCTTGATGTCGTCCAGATCGCGCGAGGAAGTTAAGACGACGGTCGGAATGACGGCCCATTCGGGATGTTTCTTAAGATGTTCCAGCACCGCAAACCCATCCGCTTCAGGCATTTTCAAATCGGTCGTAATGAACGTGGGATAGGCATACGCCGTGCGGTCGGCATACTTTCCCTCCCCCATCATATAGGCAATCGCCTCCCGGCCACCGTTAATCGTGTGAATGGGCTCGGTCACACCGATGGCCCTGAAAGCTCTTTCAATAAGGAACAGATCATTGGAATCATCGTCCACGACCATGATGGTTGAGAAGTATTTTTTCATGACAGTTTCTCCTTGGAGTCGCACTCCAGCGCCCAATGATTGAGTTCAAGCCAGTATTCTTTGATGAGTTTGATGATGCCTGGCAGCCCGTGGAGACTCGCCGGTTTGACGAGATACGAATTCGCGCTGAGCCGATAAGCCTCTTCGATGTCGTGCGAGGGCAAGTCTGAGTCCTCACTTTTTAGCCAAATCGGCGGTTTGTGGTTGTTCATTCAACAGATTGAGACGTCGGTCCAACTGTCACCCCGTCTTTTGGCAGGCCTAACCCAGAGTGGCCAAAAGCGCTGGCGGTCTTCATCGCCCAGGAAATATCCTCGCGGTGATCGCCACGATTCATCACATGGCAGGTTCCTCCAGGATATTCAATGCGCAATTTCAGAGGCATGGCGCAGATTGTCCGGCAATCAGGAGCGCGTCAATCTAGAAAGCGTAAATAGTGAGGACTGACACTCGCTCTTCATCTTCCAGATCGGTGTCCACTGCTTTCCACGAATACCCGGCCCGACCCCTTTTACGACCCATTTAGGACCGCCCTGTTGTGAATCAACCAATAATCCTTGATGGCTTTAATCATCGTGAGGAGCTCAGCAGGTGTTCCAGGCTTAACAAGAAAGCCGTTCGCTCCCTGAATGTAGGCCCGATGGATGTCTGCCTCCTGGGCTGAGGAGGTGAGCATGACCACCGGCAACCCGCAGATTGCCGGATTCTTGCGAATCCACTTTAATATTTCAAGACCGGACTGGTTTGGCAGGTTCAGGTCCAGGAGTACGAGACAGGGAAGTCGATGCTCCGCGCGGTTTAGATACGGGCCGGTTCCAGAGAGGTAATCCACGGCCAGACTGCCATCGGGCACGACGACGAGCGGGTTTAGGATGCCCGCATCTTTGAAGGCTCGTTGGACGAAGAACACGTCATCTTCTTCATCTTCGGCATAGAGGATTGGGTTTATGGTCATGATCAG
The DNA here is from genome assembly GCA_038228235.1 of Verrucomicrobiota bacterium. Lineage (GTDB taxonomy): Bacteria > Verrucomicrobiota > Verrucomicrobiia > Limisphaerales > JBBRPK01 > JBBRPK01. Next base: position 12,171 of record JBBRPK010000138.1, on the reverse strand, counting down.
TTCTCGTTGTTGGCGGAATTTAGTTCTATCCAGAAAGTGCTGCCTGTACCTGGCAGAGACTCAAGCCTCACTCCTCCGCCCATGCGTTCAGCCGCCTTTTTCACGATGGCGAGGCCAATGCCCGTGCCGTCGTAGCTTTTGCTCACTCGCTGGAAAATCGTAAAAATCTTCTCATGCTGGTCTGGCGCAATGCCGATCCCATTGTCCTGCACAAAAACCCTGATACGGTTCGCGCGCATTTCGGCCCAAACTCGGACGGCTGGCCTTGTTCCGGGCGCAACAAACTTTACGGCATTACTGAGCAAATTTGAGAAGCACTGAGTGAGGAATGCCTCATTGCCCATGATGTTGAGGAACGGGCCTTCCAATCGAATGGTCGTGCCCTCCTCTTGGAGCGCTGGATACGATTCAAGGATGCCTTTGAGAAGCTTCTCCAGGTCAATCGGTTCCAATGGCAGATCAGCCCGGACTACCTGGCTGTAATTGAGCACATCCTGTATCAGCCGATCCATCCTTCTTGCCGAGGTTACGATTCGGTGGAGGTAATCCTGGCCTTTGGCATCAATTTTCCCGGCATATTCGTCGTTTAGGAATTGCCCAAACCCCTGCAAGGAGCGGAGCGGAGCGCGCATGTCATGGGCGATCCTGTATGAAAACGCCTCTAGTTCCCCCACCGTTTCGAGGAGCTTAGCGGTGCGCTCGATGACGGTCCTCTCGAGTTTCTCCTCCTCTCGTTTCTGGTCATTAATGTCCGTGCTCGAGCCGATCCACATCAGTACCTTCCCCTCCGCGCCACGCCTGGCATGAGCGCGGCTCAAATGCCAGCGATACGCGCCGTCCTTGCGGCGGAAGCGGTGCTCCAATTCAAAGTAATCGCCCGTCTCGATGGAGTGTTTCCAGCGGCGGATGTTCTCCTCCACATCGTCGGGATGGATGAATTGCGTCCAACCCGAATCGCGAATCTGCTCGAAGGTCAGTCCGGTGAACTCCATCCATTGTGCGTTGAAGTAATCCACCTCGCCGCTGGGTTGGGCGGTGAAGATTTTTTGCGGCATGGTTTCGGCCATGAATCGAAACCGCTCGGCGCTTTCGCGCAACTCGGCTTCGGTCCTCCGCAGCCGTGTGCTGTCAAAGAAATAGCAGACCACGCTGAATTCCCCGTTGGGCAGCGTGATGCGGTGGGTCTGCCATTCGTACGATTCGACGACGTCCACGTCGTTGCGCTGCTCCGTCAGGCTCGGCGCGAAATACGGCTCGCCGGTGTTCAGCGTGTGCCTGAAGATGGCGATGATCTCGCTGGCAACCGGCTCGGGCCAGATGATGCGGATGGCCTCGGCGAAATCGCGGCCGATCAGCGGGCGCACGTTAACGAAAGCCCGCTGGGCACCGGAATTCACCTGGTGAATACGGAACTGCGAATCGATCACGTAAACGCCGAATGGGGCTTGCTCAATTAAATGGAAAAACGAATCACGGTGGCGGCGCAAAACATCCTCCGCCTGCTTTTGCACGGTAATGTTCGCCACGGTGCCGAGCATTCGCGTCGGTTTGCCGTCCGCGCGATAGATGCTTCCGTGCGCTGCAATCCAATGCACGCTGCCGTCCGGCCACACCACGCGGCACTCGAAATGCCAATCTTTTACTTCGCTCACCGCGCCCCGAAACTGCCGCTCAATTTCTGCGCGGTCTTCGGGATGGACGTGCTCAATGAATTTTTCAAAGCCCCAATCTGCGACGAATTCGTTGTAACCGAAGCATCGGTCATGGCGCAGCGAACGGCGGGCTTTGTCGGTGCTTAAATCCAAATCCCAATCGCCCACCTGCGCCGATTCCAGGGCGAACTCCAGTCGGGCGCGGTTTTCGCGCAAGCCTTCCTCGGCGCGGGCGCGTTCAAGCCGGATATGAACGCGCACGGTTAATTCCTGCAATAACTTGATTTCGTCCGCGCGCCACGCGTAGGGGACCTCTTTGTGCGCCGCGAGCAGAAACTTCCAGCGTCCGTCGCTCAGATACGGCGCGAGCGCGAGCGAGCCGATGCCCCACTGTTCGTAGACCGCGGCGTACGGCGCGGTGCGGGGATCGCTACCCACGTCATTGACGGCCACGGTCGTTCCAACTTTAAGTTCGCTCAGGAGAGCATCGCTCACATATTCCGCCAGCCGATGTGTGCCGCCGTCGTCTTTGAGGCCGGATTCACGCCGGCCGGCAAAGATGGTCAGTTGGTCTCCCGCTTCATTGACCGCACCGAAGCTCACGCGCGAAGCGCTGAAGTGCCGGCAAATTTTCTCGGCGGCCACCCGCATGATTTCGTCGGCGGTGGCAAGGGGCGCAAAAGTGTTGCTGAGTTCGACGAGAAAAGTAAGGTTTCGGTCGACTCGTTTGCGCTCGGTGACATCCCGAAACACAACAACCAATCCTGTAATCCTATTTCCGGTCCGGATTGGGGATGAGCTAGACACGACGTCGAAAAACGTGCCGTCCTTGCGAATGAAAACGTCCTCGTGATTCGCCAACGTTTTCCCCTGACGCAGGACCTGAAACCCCGCGCCTTCCTCGGCGGGGAAGGCCGTGCCATCAGGATGTTTGTAATGCGTCACATCATGCATCTTTTTCCCGCGCAATTCATCGAGCCTCCAGCCAAACAGTTCCTCCGCCGCCGGATTCATGGATGTGACCAGCCCTTTGTCATCCACCGTGTAAAGTCCCTCGCCCATGTTCGTCATCACCGCTTCGCCGAACTCCATCGCGCGGCGCAAAGTTTCTTCCGCCTGCTTGCGATCGGTAATGTCTCTGATGTTGCATTGAATGACCTGCCGCCCTGCTTCTTCGTAAAGGTTGGCGACCATCTCCAGTGCTCGGCGTTCACCGGTTTTCGGCTGGCAGAGAAAATTGTCATCGCGATATACACCTTTCTCGTGCAATTCCCGGAACGCAGCGGCGCACGCTGTCCGGTTGGCAAAGAGCCCGATGTCGCAAAGCTGACTGCCGAGAAGTTCCGCCTGGGTGTAACCAAGCAGTTGAGTCATGAATGGATTGGCGTCCGTAATCCGGTTCGTGTCGGGCTCAAGAATGAGCACTCCATCTTTGGCCGCCTCAAAAAGACGACGATACCGCGTCTCTGAAAGGCGGACGGCCTCCATCTGCTTGCCTTCGGTGATGTCATGGATGCTGAGAAGGATTCTTTTGAACGTGTGCTTCTCGTCAGTGAGCAGTCGCCGGGCATTGAGCAGCAGGGTCCGCTGCCCAATGTTTTCAAAGTCGTGCGTGACTTCGAAATCGTCGAAGAAACTGTTCCGAGGCAAAATGCCTTCCAGGAACTGCCGCAACTTGGGAATCTGCCACTGCCGGTTGCCTAATTCAAAAATCGAGCGCCCCTCCGTTTCCCTGGGCGAAACCTTGAACGTGTTGTAAAAGGCTGCGTTTGCGGTGTGAACCCGCAGCTCCTCGGTGAGAACGACCAGCGGCTGGGGGGTCGTGCGGAGAATGCCTTCGGCGTAATCGCGCGCTACGATGATTTCCTGCTCGCTCCGCTTGAGTGCGTCAATGTCCACCAGCATGAGCACTGCGCCGTCAATCTTGTTGTCCAGCGTCATGTAGGGGCGGCCCTGTAGCGAATACCAGCCGCCTTGCTTGTCCTGCACCTCTCGCTGGCGGACGCTCACGCTGTCGATGACTTCGGTGAAGAACTTCTCCAGGTCTGGAAAATCGAGGTTGTGCCGGATGTGGCCCAACGGACGGCCTACATCCGCAGTGACCAGCTTAAATGTTTTTTCGGCGAGTGGAGTGAAGCTGCGGACTGTCAAGTCACGTCCCAGAAGCACAATGGCTGTGTTGAGCGTGACATGGAGATTATTCAGGTCACTATTAAGGCGGTTCAATTCCACGTTCCGATTCGCCATCTCATCGTTGACGGTGATCAACTCTTCGTTGGTGGACTCGAGCTCTTCCTTCGACGTTTCTAGTTCTTCATTGATGCTCTGCAATTCCTCGTTAGCGGATTGGAGTTCTTCACTTTGGGCCTGAAGCTCCTCATTGGCGGCTTCGTTCTCCTCTTGGTGGGCTTGGGCGAAGTCGCGCGCCTCCGCCAGTTCGCTCTCCAGATCGGCGATGCGATGGGATGCCGCGCGACCCTTTAGATCGGCTAAATGCTCGCCCTCACCCCGGCTTGCAGGAAAGGGAGGAGCTTCGCCCGCGCTCAACAATGCGGTCGCTCCACGACCTCGGTCGCGACGGCCGGCATTGCTCTCATCTAATCGGCGAGCGCGTTGGTGAGGGGCTTCCCGCCCGTCTTCAAACAAAATTAAGTAAGACTGCTCCTTCAAATTCTTGAGCGGAATGATTTCAACATTCACCGTCCGGCGATGGGTGTTCTTAGTGATGCGAACGTTCTCTTTGCGCGTGACCCTATTTCCCTTCTTCGCTTCGTTGATAGCCGCAAGCAAAGCCGGCATTAAACCTCCCTGGGCCATTTTCACCACATTCAGAGTGGCTGCGCCGACAGGCACTTTCAAATAGGGGCTCGTGTCGCCACGAAATTGCAAGATTTGCAGTTCCGCATCTATAAGCACGGCGGGCGGGGCACACCGGCTCAGGAGGACGCGGTCGGCTTCGCGCTGCGCGTTGAGTTCAACGTGCGGCAGACGGGCGATTGGCTCATCGGCCGCTATTTCTCTTTTCGGCGCCGGATGGTGCTGCGCAAAGGGCATCCGGAGCGCAGGAGTCGGCACAGATTTTTTGGAAAAAATCTTGTGCTTCTTCTCAGCAACCTCAAAGAGATTGACAAATGAGCCAATTGTCTCGGACGCGCCCAGGAACAGAAATCCGTCCGGCTTAAGCGCGTAATGGAATGCGGGAAACATCTTCTTCTGCAGGTCGCTTTCCAAATAAATAAGCACATTCCGGCAACTGACGAGATCCATACGCGAGAAGGGCGGATCACTTGCAAGATTTTGGCGGGCGAAAACACACATCTCACGAAGCGGTTTGATGACCCGGTAACCTCCTTTCTCCTCGACGAAAAACCGTCGTAACCGCTGAGGCGAGACATGCTGCATCGCGCTTTTGGGATAAAGGCCAGCGCGCGCTTTCTCCAAATTGGCATCGTTAAGGTCAGAGGCAAAAATCTGGAGCTTCGGCCCGCCAGCGCCTTGGTCTGCGCATTCCACGAAAAGCATCGCAATCGAATAGGCCTCCTGGCCCGTAGAACAGCCCAACACCCAAACGCGAACCGGTTCTTCGTCCGAGCGAGGGAGAAGTTTAGAAAACGCTTTGCGCTTTAGCGCTTCGAACGCTTCCGGGTCCCGGAAAAAAGCCGTCACGCCGATGAGCACATCCGAGTAAAGCGCTTCAAGCTCCTTCCGGTTCCCCTGAAGAAAACTCGCATACTCCTCGCGTGTATCCTTTTTGTTCAGCACCATGCGTCGGGTGATACGCCGGTCGATGGTGTTGAATTTATAGAGGGAGAAATCCACCCCGGAATGGTTGCGCAACAGGCGGAGAATTTGTATGAGGTCGTTCCGTTCGGCGGACTGAGGCGCCTTGTCCTCGCCGAAGCGTTCTGCTTTGTCCGAAGCCCGCTCTCCGCGTTCGTCCTTTTCCGCAACGGAAGGATGCTTCGCAATCCGCGCAAGTTCATTGGCAATCTTCTGAGGCGGCAAGACAAGATCGACACAACCCGCGGCGATGGCGCTGCGCGGCATCGAGTCATAAGCGGCCGATTCATCCTGGGCAAAGGTGAGCCCGTCCTCAGCCTTGATCGCCTCCAGCCCGACGGTCCCATCGGATGCCGTGCCCGAAAGAATGACTCCAATAGCGCATTCCTTTTGGTCATGAGCAAGCGCCTCAAAAAAGAAATCAATCGCACGTTGCGCCCCCCCCGCCTTGGAGCGGGGGTGAAGCTTCAAAACTCCCTGCTCAATCGAGAGGTTCTTGTTGGGCGGAATGACGTAAATGTGGTCCTTCTCGACCCGCACGTTTGGCGTGACTTCGGAAACGGGCATGGAAGCGGTGCGGCTGAGAATCTGAGTGAGCGCGCTTTCATGGGCCGGGTCGAGATGCTGAACCACCACGAAGCCCATTCCCGTGTCCTTCGGCAGTTGTTTCAGAAGGTGCGTGATCGCCTCCAACCCGCCAGCCGACGCGCCGATGCCGACGATAGGGAATCGGTTTGGAGTCGCGGCTTCGGATCCTCTGGCTTCATGCGATTCGGTTGGCGCAGACTCGCGCACGCGCTTTTGTCCGGTAGCAGCGGCGGTGCATGCTAAAGATTCTCCGGAAGCCGCCTTGACTCCTTTAATGCCCGCGCCTTTTCGCGACTTCAATTTTCCGTTTGAAGATGCCATTCGTCCTGATTGTTGCGGAAATGCACCAAGACCCGGAAATTCCACATTTTCGCAACGGACATTATATTTAACCCTCTCCCCGTAGCATTGGCAAGCGATAAATCTAAGCCTGCTGGCTGACCTGCCTGAGAGAGCCGGCTCCCGCCTCGCATTCTCTTTTGGCAACTCTTTTATACCAATATCGACTAGCTTACTAGCAAGCGAGCCGAGCGTCCGCTGCAAGCCAGATTCGGCCGCGATTGATCGAGCGCCGCAAACCGAGACGTGGCTTGCTGGTCGGCATTCCGGACAACCGCTATGCACATTCCCTGATTCCACCAAGGTGCTTACAGTCATCCCATGGCCGATTTTCTATCAAAAGAATAGTGTCGTGGCCTCGCGGTTGGCGTTTCTGTTCCACTTGAATTATGATATTCGCGTGAGGAGGTCTCATGGCAAAGATGGGGTTTTGCGGCTGATAGCGATATTCAAGCTCGCGAAAGGGATGCTGCTGATCGCGATTGCATTCGGGGCTTTGACGCTTTTTAACCACGAGCTGGGGGACGTTTTAGGCCGCTTTGCAGAACAGTTTAAGATCGATCCGGGCAATAAATACTTTCAAGCGCTGACAGGCAAACTAAGCGAGATCCAGCCGAGGCTTCCGCTGGTGGCCATTGGCACCTTTTGTTATGGCGCGATCTTTGCGGTCGAAGGAGTGGGGTTGCTGCGTCGAAAACGCTGGGCGGAGTGGCTCACAGTGGTCGTGACTGGCTCGTTCATTCCGTTCGAGATCTACGAGATCGCCAAACATCAGACGGTCACAAAAGGGCTCGTCCTGCTGCTCAACGCCACAATTTTTGTTTACCTGATCGTCCGCTTGAAGAAAGAACGGAAACAGTCATGCGAATTGCAAAAATGACGCCGACGCTACACGTCTCCCCGGTTCTTTGAATTGAGGTCGAAAAAACGCGGAAGCCGATGCGCGTTTCATTCTCACGTCACCTTGCAGAGTGCAATGAGGCAGCCACCCTGCCACTGGCAAATTGCAACTAGCCTACCAGACCGTCGTGGCAAAAAACCGCTTTTTTGCTCCGCTTTTTGAGGGAACGGGCCTTCTGGGAACAATGGCACGCGTGATGCATAATGAGCTCTTTGTAGTTAACTAACTGAACAAATCAAACAAAATTATGACAACGACCCGACATGTGAAGCATGATGGTATCGCCGACGCAAAACAGACAACTCCCAACGACCTTGGAGGGCTCGCCGACGATGCGCGCGTCCTGGTCTCTGGGACAGTCGAAGCTGTTCGCGAGAGAGTGGGCACGGGCTTTGAGGCCGCTATGGACCGTGGCAAGCAGGTTTATGGACAAGTACGACAGCAGGCAATCAAGAGCGCAAAAGCGACTGACCGCCTCGTGCTGCAATACCCTTATAAGGCGATGGGGATCGCCCTTGCCGTGGGCGCGGTGACTGCCCTGTTCCTCGCGCGCCGCAAATAATTCCAGTTCACGGATTCGAGAACCATCGAGAGATTGGTTTAACAATCCGGTTCTCGTCCGCGTCCTCGTTTTCAAAAACGGGAAAAAATTCGAGGACGACGACGAGAACGAGGACGCCTGGAATGTGGTCAATCCCCGGGAAAACACGCACTGAGAGGGGAATTGAATGGGCGTTCTTCGTTCGGCATCACATCAGCGAAAATGATTTGCGCGAAGACCTTCGCCTCAAAGACGGCGTCGCCGACCTCAAAGGAGTAAAGTTGGCTCAACTCGAAAGAAATGGCGCGATCAGCGTCCAGCGCGAGGGTAACAAATGAAAGAATACGATTTGTATGTCCCGCTCTATTCTAACAAAGGCTCGCCCTTGCCTGCCGCGCAAATGGCGCGGCTTAAAAAACGGCTGATCAAGAAATTCGGTGGGTTGACCTATTTTCCCCAGAAGACCGAAGGGTTTTGGAAAATTGGGGCGGTCACGTTCAGGGACGACATCGTTATTTTGCGGGTGCTCGGTGATGGGAGCCGCCCCATGCGGCTTTACTGGGCAAGACTGAAGCAGGAACTGAAGCGACTTTGGAAACAAAACGACGTTTTGATCGTCGTTCGAGTGGTGTCCACCATCTAGCACTAAACACTTACGGGGATTTGTCCCCGGCCGGAGAAGCGTGGGAGCGTGGGAGCGTTAGAAAGGCGTTGTGCAAAAGCTGATTAAGGCTGCTAACAGGATGAAATGGAGATTTGTGCGAGGCGCGTCGCCTCACGGGGGAAAAGACTGAAGGGACTGAAGGGAGTGAAGACTGCATCGCGATTAAACGCCCGATGGGATGCAGGCTAATACCTTTGGCACTGGATTTGCTCCCAATTTGGGGTTGAAACGTCTTTTTGCCCCGTTAGTCTTTGGTTTAGTGCTGGTTGGATCGATAGTCACACTTTGCGCGAGCCCACCTCCCAACGACAACTTTACCAACCGAATTGTGCTCATCGGCCACTCCAATAGTTTCAGCGCCACGCTCGCCGAAGCAACTATGGAACCGGACGAACTGCCATTGGACTTTCCATTCGGTGGTACGGGTCCCTGGGCAAGTGTTTGGTGGTCATGGACAGCGTCAGACTCCGGCCCGGTGATTTTTCAGATTCGGGAATTCTCCCCGTTTCTTCCTCACAACCAATATACTCCCATCATCAATATTTTCCCAGGCAGAGATCCCAATCTGGGTTATCCATCCTATAAGAATTCGCCATGGCAGAGAGTGGCATCCATCCAATTAGCCACTCAATTCGTGGTGCCCAGCATAACCTTCACCTCCGTTCCAGGAGCCACCTACTGGATCCAACTGGGTGGCACTCCTGATGTGACGGCTAAATTTGCCCTCATCGCCACCAACTCGCCGATCCTCGCGCAACAGCCCGCAACGCAGACTGCGTCACCCGGTGGCAAGGCCCTCCTCACAGTAGTGGCGGATGGTCTTCGACCGTTTGGCTATCAATGGCGTTTCAATGGAGCAGACTTAACGGGTGAAACCAGCCCGATGTTGGCCCTGACCAATGTCAGCGTAGCGCAAGCTGGTGGCTACTCTGTTATCGTCAGCAACAGCACCGGCGCGGCGACCAGCGAGGTCGCCCAAATCTATGTGGACTCTGAGGAATTGAGGCCGAGGTTGGCGCCTCTGGCAGTTTCAGCCTCCGCGACTTTCGGCTTTTCGGTCACAGGGCAAACCGGACGCTATTACCGTATTGAGGCTTCAAGCAACCTTTTCGCCTGGGCAGAGGAGAAAATTTTTCCGATGCTTCCCTGGAACTTGTCCAATTCCACCAGTGTCATTCGTACGGCGGAGGGTCTGGCATCCCTTTCTGTCCCCGCCATCTTAAACGCAAAGTTTATCCGGGCTTGGCGCTATGCGAGCTCCAACGAACTCTGCAATTTGTATTTGAAAGAACTCCGATTTGCCAAAGATCTGTGGGCGCGAGATCTCCACATGCGCTGGGATGATACGCCCCAGCCCAGCATCCTCCAGTCCTATTACAAAAGCAACCACTTGGACCACTGCCCAGTTGGCGGGCGGGTACTATGCCCCAAACGTCGTGGAAACTCTCCCGGTTTGTTCAATACCGGGCCATATTCTCGAGGAACCCCGTTAAGAGCGTGTTTTAAAAGCCCACGAACGCGCCGCGTGAGGGCACGCGGCCTACACGAAACTGCCGGAAATCGGCTCCTTTGTAGGCCCGGTCCCCTGATCGGGCGATTTTTAAAACACGCTCTTAGGGCGATTTGTCCCCGGCCGGAGAGTGCCGCACCGGGCAAATAAACGGGGCTGCGACTTTTAGAGTGGATTCGGCGCCTGGCTTCCATTCCATCGAGATTCGGCATCGATAAATCCATCAGCACCGCGGCCGGCTGGAGATGTCCGGCCTTTTTTACAGCGATGAGCCCATCCGCAGCTTCGGCGACCACCGCAATGTCGCCTGCGCCCTCCAACAAAATCCGCACCCCCTCCCGGACCAGTGAATGGTCATCTGCGATGAGAACTTTGACCATGACTCTGGGACGCTCAACCAGCCTGTCTCTTAGCGTCCGAGGTTGAATGCAAAGCTTAAAAGTCAAAAAACTTATTCACAAAAACCGCCGAGGCGGGCGGTTGGGATTTCTAAAAAGCTTGAAATTTCTGGGCAGCGGTCAGTGTCAGTTTCTGCTGATAAACCCGTCGCGGTTACGTGCCACGGCTCGTGCCGGAGACACACGGCTTCCCGGCCACCCACCCACTCTTCCCAACCAGGCGAAGCCTCAAATCATTTGCCGAGCATTTTTGCTCCGATGAAAATGAGGATGGCCCCTCCTAATCCTCCTCCGGCGAGGAGATAGACAAGGGAATAACCGGCGGCTGCAAAAATTGGAGTAAATGTGAGTGTTAGCAGGATCATAATGCTTTTTTCGTTGAATTCTTCGTCCCCGAGCCAACCCGCCTGGAGCGAGGCCGTCCGGACATCGCGATGCTGCCTCCGCCCAAAGGCGCAGGCAGCACCGGTTGCATTACCGCGCCACTGAGCCAGCCCGATTCCGGCCAAACCCGGCTGGACGGACACCCCGCCGCAGGTTCACCGCTTTTGCGTTCGTGCCTGTGGAGTCAGAGTCGGTTTGCTCGGACTCGCCCAGAGCCTCTACGTTGTTGCTGGAGCGCGCCAGCTCGGTGAGCGCTTCATCGGCAGCCTTCTCCTCGTCGAGGATGCTCTCCAAGAGATCGGCGGCCTCTTTGTTTCCCAGCACCCCAGCCCATTCGTGCAGGCAGCCATACGAGGCGATCTCGTAATGTTCCACCTTCTGGGCGGCGCAAATCAGCGCGGCGTTGATGGCAGGCGACCCTTTGAACTCAGCCGCAATTTCGTCGCCTTCTTCCAGCAACCCCACGGTGGCTTCGCATTTCTTCCCTTTGGCTTTTTGCCCATAGGCCGCGAATACTCTTCCCAGTTTCGTGACGTGTCCCTCCGTTTCCTTTAGATGGGAACGAATCGCCGCTTGCAAGTCAGGGCAGGTGGCGGCTTTGGCCATCTTGGGGAGGGCCCTCACGAGGCGCTGTTCGGCGTCATATATGTCGGCCAGTTCGTCCAGGAATAGAATTTTAAGTGTTTTCATACCTGTTTCAGTTATTTTTGTTTCGGCGAGGATTAATGACGGGGCACTGGCCCGGACGCCCCTGTGCGCGATGCCTGGTTGGCCGGCTTGGGTACGGAAGCTTCACCCGTGGTGCAGATGTCCTGGCCGCCCGCCTCCTTAAAGATCGTTTTGGCCCGATCAATCTCCTGGGAGTCATCGGTATGAACGGAGATCAGGATGTTGCCTTGCTTGATCTTGCCCTCATAGCGCTTCGCTTCCAGCTCAGGGATGCCCATCCCGATCAGCCCGCCTGCAACGCCGCCCGCAGCAGCGCCGATGGCCGCCCCGCTCAACGCCGCCATGATGGGCCCCGCCGCGATGAACGGCCCAACCCCCGGAATAGCCAGCGCGCCGATGCCAGCGAGCCAGCCCAGCGTGCCGGCGAGCAGCCCCCCAGTGCCAGCGCCCGTGGCCGCGCCCTCCGGCGCCTTGGTGTTTTTCTCATGCGCAAAGTCCCGGCTCGTTTCCTTGTCCGGAAACAGGGCCGAAATATCGTTGTTGGAGAAGTTGGCCGCTTTCAGGCGCTCGACAATTTGTTCCGCCTGGACGCGGTTGGTAGAGAGGGCGCACGACAGAATTCTTCGGTTACGCCGCCAGCGCCAGGCAATCGTTGCGGGCGGCGTGGGAGTTGAGCCGCTCCTTCCAGAACTGATCCAGCCGACGGCTGGCATGAATACAGCGCAACGCCAGAATGTTTTCTGCT
>JBBRPK010000137.1:0-15525 GCA_038228235.1 Verrucomicrobiota bacterium | reverse complement strand
CCTTGCGGTGCCTCACCGAACTTGCCGCGCTGGGAAACGTCAAAACCGAAACCATGCAAGTCTTCGATGCGAAGGAGTTCAGCGCTATCCTTGGCCGGCCATAAGTTCTGCGCGGAGCAGCGCCGCACAATCCACGACCGAATCCCTGCTTAGCAGGACAGCTACGATTCGCTCGTCAGAAAGTCATGCTCATGCTCACGCACCACAAGCACGGGGCACGAGGCGTGGCGCACAACCTTTTCAGTCGTGCTGCCTAAAAGCAGATGCCTCAATCCGCCATGTCCATGGGTTGAAATGACGATGAGGTCGGAATTTTGCGTTCTGGCCTCTTCGATGATTTCCTGAGAAGGATTTCCCACTCGGACCAGCCTTGACTTTATCAAGCGCGCACTCTTCCCCAACTCTAAATCTGCCAATTCCAAGGTCTCAAGCGCGGCCTTTTTCTGTTCCGCTTCCTTCATCGGCACGTGAGCATAGCCTAACTCGGGATACGCCGGCAGTTCGACAACGTGCAGGAGTGTTATTTCCGCACCACATCCTTCAGCAAAAGCAGTGGCATAAAACAGCGCCTTGTGGCTGGCTTCGGAAAAATCTATCGGCACCAATATTCTCTTAAATCCGCAAGGGGAGTCGCCTGGGAATTTAACTTGCAAAGGCTGTTCCCGGATCGTCAGCACCGGGCACGGTGCATGGCGCACGACCCGTTCGGTCGTGCTCCCAAGGAAAAAGTGCTTCAGCCCAGTGCGCCCTTGTGTAGATAAGATGATTAAATCAATGCTGAGGTTTTTCGCTGCATTATTGATCTCGGCAAAGGGAGCGCCTGTCAGGAGCTGCGTCTGGACTGGCAAACTCTGCGCAAATTCTTTTGCGCGGAATTCTCTCAAGGATTCCTCCGCCCTTTCCAATGCGAGTTTTTCCTCCAAAACAATTCCAACCCGGCTAAACTCGGCCGCCGCTCGCGCCGCCGCCACATAGACCAGGGTAATGCGGGCACCGAACTTCTTGGCAAAGGCTACGGCATAAGGCAACGATTGCTTCGACGCCTCCGAAAAATCCGTCGGGACCATTATCTTGTTCAGCTTCAGTTTCATCCACAGCTTTTTCGATGGCATCCTCGGGTGAATCACCGCGAACTCATCTGAAATCCTGCTCCATATGCCCAGTTCAGTTGAGCGATCTTCTTCCCTCGGACGACCTGGTGACAATCCACGCAACTCATCGTGACGCGAAAATAAGCCAGGGTGACGCCATCCAGGTTCTTCTCTTTGGCCGCCTTGCGGAGCGCCTCGACGTTTCGGCGAAAGTTAGCGCTCTGCTGGACGTAATCGGGGTTTTCAAACACCTGCCAACTCGCAGCCTGACTCATGGCAGTCAACTTCTTTGATTTCGCGATGATTAAGTCATAATCCTCCATCGCGATGCCCTCCAGAATTTTCTGGGCATGCTCCAGCTTCTCGCGCATGAATTCCTTCGTCCCTTGGGGCACCCGGGGTTGCCCGGACGCCATTGCCACTCCTATCGCCAGCCAAGCCCCACCGAGCATTATCGTCGATGTCCATTTCATAAGTTTCTTCCAATTTCAGCCGGGCGTGCCCGCACAGCATGAGCCCAATGGGAACTGCCCGGTTCGGGTTCAACCACCGTTAACGCGGCTCCATGCATTACAAAGTACTCTCTCACAGAAATCGTAAATGAACGAACACTTTCTTTCTTGGGCGGCGGTGCTTTTCAGCTATGGGCCCCACGCGATCCTCAATAGTCGCACGCGCGTGAGGCGAAAAGGAGAGAAATAAATGTTGAGCTTTTTGGGGGGATTTCCCCGATTGGACAGAATGGCGCGACCCGCAGATGATCACAAGATGACTACCTATACCAGTCAGATTCGGTTTACCAGGCATGGCCGCAGCGCCATCAAAAAATCCGGCACCCGCGCCGCCGCGTTTCGTAGGGCTGCTCAGACAGTACATCTCAAGGTGGGAAACTACCCCGGGCTGTTGCGGATGCTCACCCTCTGCTGGGCGTTAGCTGGCGCACCGCTTCCTCTCCACGCCCAATCTTTCGCATCGTTCCCCATCGGCGATGATGCGACCAGCTCTCTGGGCCAGTTCCAAATTGTACTCGATCCGTCTTGGGTGAAGACCTTTGACATCATCATGACTAACAGCCCGCTCGGCAACACCTTTTCCACAAAACATCTCAGACTTTACCATCGTGGGGTTTTTACCAGCCCGACCCTTTATGACCCCGCCACGACCATTGGCCGGAGCGATTCATTCCTCTCAGGCGCGCCTCAAGAGACCCTCGGCGCGCTGGCGGGCAGATCACCAGGCCGCACCTTTATTAAGGACAGTCAGTTGACGGTGCGGCCAGTCTGGGCCGAGACGAACAACGGTGTTCACGAAATCCACACGTTTATCAAATCACTGCACCTTACGGATTCATTCACGACTCGGGTTGGGTTCTCCGTGAAGGCCGGAATGCAGGCGCCGACCCGCCCTGTCAGCGCGGGCCAGGTCGAAGCCGGCAGCCCGAACACCGATTTCCCCGCCAAAAGCTTCTTCAATGTTTACGTGCAAGTGGATCTTCCCGCCGCAGGCAGTCTGCCGGCCATTCAGTTGGTCAACGTGGATCCACTACTGGTGCCAGCGGTCAAGGTGCTCTGAATGTTCGTGCTCTCGTCTGCAATGGACTAAAGGGCTTGGCTTTAATCGCCTCGCGCAGAGCAAATAATGGCAAGCGTTTGGCAAAAGAAATGGAGTGCTTTTCCTGAGTCGGCCGTATCAAAGAGTGTGGCGAGAAACTCGCAAAAGAAGACCGAAGAAAAGTCCGGCAAATGAGAACCAAGGGCGATAGTCCACGAGCGCGTGGAAGAAGCCCCGTCGTTCGCCTGATGTGCGCAAGTTTGCTTCTTGCAGGGGTGGCGCTGAGTGGCTGCAAGGGAATCTCGACGCGAGGCGAGCGACAGGCGCGGCAGGATTTGAAGACGGTGGAAAAGGTTTACCGGCCACAGGCGCGACGCCCCGCCTTGCCCGCGTTGGAAACCAACAGCGGTCTGAGCAACTTCCTCGCATTTGCGATGCTGAATCAGCCGCAAATCGAGGCGGCCTACTTCGATTGGGCGGCCTCGATCGAGCGGATCACGCGGGAGCGGTCCTTGCCCGATCCGAAGCTCACCTTTTCCAGCGACATTGCTGACGTGGTCATGACGCTGATGCCAGGGCTGATGATGGACTTTCCCGGCCCCGGCAAACTCAAGGCAGCGGCGAACGTTGCCACCGCCGAGAGCGAGACAAAGTACTTCGCATTCGAGTCGAGCGTGCTGCAAACCGCCTTCGCGCTAAAGAAGTCCTATTATCAACTCTATTTCCTCAACGCCAAAGTCACCGTCAATCAGCAGACCCTCCGCCTGCTGGGCGATTTGGAGAAACTCGCGCGCACGCAGAACGAAGTGGGCAAGGTTACGCTGCAGGACGTGCTGCGGGCACAGATCGAACAGGAGCGCCTCACCACCGAAATCGACAACCTGGAAGACTCGCGCAACCCGTTGCTGGCGGAGTTCAAAGCCGCACTCGGAATGAAAGCGGAGGAGTCTGCGCCGCCGATGCCGCAGAAATTTGAATCCACAGCGCTGGATTTGACTTCCGACAAACTGTTCGCCACGGCCCTGGCGCGGAATCCGCGCTTGAAAGCGATGGAAGCTGAGGTGCGCCGCGCTGATGCCTCGATTCGCCTGGCATACAAAGCCCGCGTGCCCGATTTCAGCCTGGGAGTGGACGTCGACGTGAAAGCGTCGCCGGTGGTTTTCACGCCGCAATTTGGCGTCACGCTGCCTATCTGGCGCGACAAAATCGCAGCGCAAATCGCCGAGGCCCAGGCCGGCAAGCGGGCCAGCGAAGCTCGTCTGACCGCGGAGCAGATCGCGCTGGCGGTGGAGTTCGCCCAGAAGACGTTCATGTTCCGCGAAAGCAGCCGCAATTTGGAGCTGCTGCAAGGACGGCTTCTGCCCAGGGCTGCGCAGTCGCTCGAAGTGGGCCGCGCGGCTTACCTCTCCAGCCAGCTCGATTTTCTCAACCTGATTAGCTCCCAGCGAACACTCCTGGAATTTCAGTTGGCGGAAGTCGAGGCGCGAACCCAGCGAGAATTGGCGCTGGCCGAACTGTCGCTGCTCATCCTTGGACAACCTCCAGTCGGCGCACCTTTGCTCGATCCGGCTCGGACCGAATTTAAGCCGAACGCTCGCCGCTCGAAGCCGAAATGACCCGTTATGACACTTAAACGCCCAAAGCTCTTCATGCTGTTAGCGGTGATCGCACTCGCCGCCAGCGCAGCCGTTTTCTTCCTCTCCTCGCGTCACGGCGACGGTCAGCGCGCTTCGCGTGAGGACCAACTTTACACGTGCGGAATGCACCCCCAGGTGATTCAAAAGCAGCCAGGCAACTGCCCGATCTGCGGGATGAGGCTTACCCCAATCCGCAGACAATCGTCCGCTGCCTCGGGAACTTCGACCAATGCAGCTACCGCTGCTGGTGCGGGCAGCGAACGCAAGATCAAATACTACAAATCCACCATGATGCTGGGCGAAATTAGCCAGTCGCCGCGCAAGGACAGCATGGGCATGGGCATGGCGCCCGTCTATGAAGATGAAGCTTCAGATTCGTCCACTATTTCCGTGGACCCGGTGACGGTGCAGAACATGGGCATCCGCCTTGGAACGGTCACCAGGGGGGCGTTGCGTCGCACCATTCGCACGGTGGGATCGGTGGACTTCGACGAGACGGCGCTCTCCGATGTCACCACCAAGTTCAAGGGCTGGATTGAGAAGCTGTATGTTGATTCCACCGGCAAGCAGGTGCATAAAGGCGAGCCGCTCTTTGAGATTTACTCCCCCGACCTCTACAGCGCACAGACCGAATTCCTGATCGAACTCAATCAAACCCCCGGCTCGGTTGGCGCGGAGGCGCTTAAGGCCAGCTCGCTCACCAAGTTGAAATTCTTCGACATCTCCGACGAGCAAATCGCGGAGTTGGAGAAAACCCGGCGGGCGACGAAGACACTGCGCGTCAATGCGCCGCGTGATGGCATCGTCCTCGAGAAGATGGCGATCGAAGGCCAGATGGTGGACGCCGGGATGAAACTTTACCGGCTGGCCGACCTCGCCATCGTTTGGGTACAGGCGCAAGTCTATGAACAGGACTTGCCTTACGTTGAGCTTGGACAGGAGGCTACCGTCAGCTTGTCCTACCTGCCGGATCGCAAGTTTCGCGGGCGGGTCACTTACGTCTATCCGACGCTCGACGAGAAAACCCGGACCGCGCGCGTGCGCATGGAGTTTCACAATCCCGGTTATTTCCTCAAGCCCGGCATGTTCGCCACGGTGGAACTGACAGCGGAGTTGGAGCCTTCAACCCTGCTCGTGCCTGACATGGCCGTGCTGCGCAGCGGCGAAAGGAACACGGTCTTCGTCGCGCTGGAAGGCGGGAAGTTTGATCCGCGCGTGGTGACGCTCGGCCCGCGTTCGGAGAACAACATGTACCAAGTCTTGAGCGGCGTGAACGAAGGCGAGCGTGTGGTTACGTCGGGGCAATTCATGTTCGACTCCGAGAGCCAGCTCCGCGAGGCGATCCAGAAGATGTTGAAACCGGGCGCTGACACCGTCGAACATACGGCTAAGGGCCCGGACCCCAACCAACCATCCGCGACCCCGGAACAGCAGAGTCAGGCCAAGTCGGTCGAGACCCAGATCGCCGCCTTCGTCTGCCCGATGCCGGATCACCTTGCCATCCAATACGATCATCCGGGCAAATGCCCACTTTGCGGCATGATGCTCGTGCCCGTGTCTCAAGCGATGCTGCACAAACTGCAACCCGGCGGGAAACTGCTTTACTATACCTGCCCCATGCCCGAACACAGCGACGTGCGCGAAGACAAACCGGGGAAGTGCCCGAAGTGCAGCATGACACTCATTCCCGTGATGCAGCCTCCTCCTCCGCCAGCCGCCGCCGCCCCCGCAACGTTTTCTTCAGTGGTTTACACCTGTCCGATGGCGCCGCACGCCGATGTCGTCTCCGACAAGCCGGGCAAATGTCCGAAATGCGAATGGTTCTCGTCCCCACCGGCACGGTCGCCCACGGCAAAGTGGCGGAAGAGAATTGGCGAAAGCAGCATGCGTCCGGGGTTCCTGCCCCCACCACGCCCATGCCGGAGCATCAACACTGAGTACAAAGCCGCGTTATGCTCAAAGGCATCATAGATTTTTCGCTGAAGAACAAATTCATAGTTCTGCTCGCGACCATTGTGCTCGTGCTGAGCGGCCTGTTTTCCGTGCGCAATATTCCGCTCGACGCCATCCCGGACCTCTCGGATGTGCAGGTCATCATCTACACGGAATGGCCGGGCCAGGCGCCGCAGATTGTCCAGGACCAGGTTACCTATCCTCTCACCACCAAGATGCTGTCCGTTCCGAAGGCCAAAGTGGTGCGCGGTTATTCCTTTTATGGTTTCTCGTTCGTGTATGTGATTTTCGAGGACGGCACTGATCCGTATTGGGCGCGCACCCGCGTGCTCGAATATCTGAGCGGTTTGAGCGGGCGGCTGCCGCAAGGCGTTTCGCCCAGCCTTGGCCCGGATGCCACCGGCGTCGGCTGGGCGTTCATGTATTCCATCACCTCCACAAATCGCAGCCTGGCTGAACTCCGCTCGATGCAGGATTGGTATCTCAAATACCAGCTCACCTCCGTCGAAGGCGTGTCAGAAGTCGCATCCGTCGGCGGTTTCGTGAAGCAATATCAAGTGACCGTGGACCCGACCAAGTTGCGCGCTTACGGCCTCTCCATCTCCGAGATCGCGATGGCGGTCCGGAAAAGCAACGGCGAAGTCGGCGGGCGTTCCATTGAAATGGCGGAGAAGGAATTCATCCTGCGGGTGCGCGGTTACATTCAGGACATCCAGGATCTGAAGGACGTTGCCGTTGGCGTGGGCGGCAAGGGCGTGCCCATTCTCTTGGGCGAAGTTGCCGATGTCCAACTTGGCCCGGACATGCGGCGGGGAATCGCGGAGTTAAATGGAGAGGGCGAAGTCGTCGGGGGCATTGTCGTTGTCCGTTATGGCGCAAATGCCCGGCAGGTCATCAATGACGTTAAGAAACGTCTCGACGAGGCGATGAAGGGTCTCCCGCCCGACGTTAAGTACACCGTGGCCTACGATCGGACCGCGTTGATCAACCGGGCCGTCGAGACGCTGGAAGAAAAGCTGATCGAGGAAAGCATTGTCGTGGCTCTTGTCTGCCTTCTCTTCTTGATGCATCTCCGCAGCGCGTTTGTGGCCATCCTCATCCTGCCCATCGCAGTGCTGATGGCGTTCAGCCTCATGTACGGCCAGGGCATCAGCTCGAACATCATGTCACTGGGCGGCATCGCCATCGCCGTGGGCGCGATGGTGGACGCGGTTATCATCATGATCGAGAACGCCCATAAACACATGGAGCGCGACGGCGGCAAAAAGCCGCATTGCGAAATCATCCGCGATGCGTCTATCGAAGTTGGCCCGACACTGTTCTACTCGCTGCTGGTCATTACAGTGTCGTTCATTCCCGTGTTCACGCTCCAAGCGCAGGAAGGCCGTCTGTTCAAGCCGCTTGCGTTCACGAAGACCTACTCCATGGGCGCGGCGGCGTTGCTCTCGATCACGCTCGCGCCGATTTTGATGGGCTTCTTCATTCGCGGTAAAATCCCGGCCGAGGAGAAAAACCCCATCAACCGGCTCCTCGTCTGGCTGTATCACCCGCTCATTGATTTTGTCATTAAATGGCGCTGGGCGGTCATCTTCAGTGCGGCCGCCATCATTGCGTGGGTCTTCATGCCCTGGAACTGGGCCGTGACGGACCGCCTGCCAAACGGAAAACTCAAAACGCTTTCTGCGGGCGTCGGGAGGATTTTTCCTTACCAAAACATCGGCTCGGAGTTTATGCCGCCGCTCTATGAGGGCGACTTGCTCTACATGCCGACCACCTTCCCCGGCATTTCGCCCACGAAGGCGCGCGAGATCATTCAGGTCACCGATAAAATCATCAAAAGCTTCCCGGAAGTTCATCATGTGTTCGGCAAGATTGGCCGCGCCGAAACAGCAACCGACCCGGCGCCGTTTGACATGGTCGAGACCACCATCATGCTGAAGGACGAAAAGGACTGGCCCAAAGTGGACATCAAAGATGATGCGGGCAAAGTTATCGCCCATCGCCGCCGCACGTCGGACGAGCTTTCGGACGCCATGAACGCTGCCATTCAGATCCCCGGCCTTAATAATGCCTGGACCATGCCCATCAAGACGCGCATCGACATGCTCGCCACCGGCATCAAGACCCCTGTCGGCATCAAGGTCGCCGGGGCCAGCCTCCCCGAATTGGAGCGCATCGCCTCTGAGATCGAGGTGGTCGTCAAGCAGGTTCCGGGGACCACGAGTGTATTTGCCGAGCGCGTAATGGGTGGAAACTACATCGAGTTCAACATCGACCGCAAAGCCATCGCCCGATACGGATTGCGCGTCGGCGATGTGCAGGAGGTGTTGGAAGTGGCCCTCGGCGGGATGCCCCTCACGACCACGGTTGAGGGATTGGAACGCTATTCCGTTACGCTTCGCTACAGCCGGGATTTTCGGGAGAACCTTGAAGCCTTGCGCGAAATCATCGTGCCGACGCCCACCGGCGCGCAGGTGCCGCTCGGTCAACTGGCGAAAATTGAAACCGTCCGCGCGCCAATGGGCATCAAGAGCGAAGGAGCGGTGCCCAACGCCTGGATTTACGTGGATGTGAAAGGCATCGATCTCGGCACTTATGTCCAGATGGCCAGGCGTGCCGTTAATGAAGCAGTAGCCAACGAAACGATCAAACTGCCGAACGGCTACAATATTTTCTGGAGCGGGCAGTATGAATACATGCTGCGCGCCCAGCAGCGGTTGATGATCGTCGTGCCACTCACGCTGCTCATCATCATTCTCATTATCTATCTAAACACTCGTTCGGCCATCAAAACTGCCATTGTCATGCTCGCTGTGCCGTTCTCCTTGGTCGGAGCGTTCGCGATTATCCATTGGCTGGGCTACAACATGAGCGTGGCTGTGTGGGTCGGCATCATTGCCCTGGCCGGTCTCGACGCCGAAACCGGCGTCGTCATGTTGCTCTACCTCGACCTTGCTTACGAACAGTGGATCAAGGGCGGCAAAATGCGGAACGTCACCGACCTGCGCGACGCCATTTACCACGGCGCTGTCAAGCGCGTCCGCCCGAAAGCCATGACTGCCTGTGTCATCATTGCCGGCCTGACGCCGATCATGTGGAGCCACGGCGCTGGCGCGGACGTGATGAAACGCATCGCCACACCAATGGTAGGAGGGGTCGTTACTTCCACTATTTGTTACGCCCTCATGCAAGCGGTCGGGATGGTGAACGACCATAATCTCGATTGCTTCCGGCACTCACAAGTCTTGCGGATGGCAGGCGGGAAGTCCGGCCCGAGTTAGTTCGCGCCCAGCTCAGCGCCCAGCCAGGTTGCGGCATTAGCCAGGATTTTGAGCGGAACCGCCTCGAAATAGACCTTGTAAATTTCGTGGCCTGGACGGAAGTAAAACACTTTGCCTTTCCCAACATTCCAAACACAGCCGCTGCGGAAATGTTCTCCGCGATCCCACTTCTCCTCGAACGCCACCGCGTCGGGAGTGGGGACGTGAAACGGCTCGTTGTACATCTCGGTCTGTGAGACATCGAAATGAAGCGGAACGCCTTTGGCAATGGGATGATTCGGCAGCAAGGTCGTGACATGACTGGGCGCCCCATCCGCCCGCCAACCAGGGAACACGCAAAGAGGCAGGGCCACATTGGCTACTTTCAAGCCGGCAGAGTTCGTTCCAAAACTGATATTGGGGGTGAGTGGGTCGCCGGCTTTGGGGGCTTTGTGCTCCGGCGTGATATAATTGAAGACGACCTTCTCGGTGCCTACAGTTTTGAGAGCATCCTCTTTGGTGCGTTCGTTCATGGCTTCGACAAAGGGCAAAGACCAATGAGCGGAATGCAAGGCAATCAAAGCCATTTTTCCTTGCTTAATGCGCAGGACAATCTGCTTCGCTTTTTCCAGCTTGACCTCGCCGTGGCGCACGTGGCCCCACCAAATCAACACCTGGCAGTGGTCCAAGACTTCGTCGGACAGCCCTTGTTCAGGGTCGTCGAATTTCACCGATTTGACTGAGAGGTTGGGCAACGTTTCCAGATAGGAGGCGATCTGGTTGCCCAGGAAGTTGGGATAAGCCGTTTTTTGGGCAGGCTGTTGTTCATCCCAGACTACGACCTTGATAGGATCAGCAGTGGCAGCGTGTGCCGCAAAAAGGGAAAGGAGCAGGGGCGCGAGCAGTTTCATGGGTTTATCTAAACAATTGTCAATGGCTTCGTCGATCAAATTGATGTCATCAGATTGTGTCGCGCCGGCCTTCCTGTCTTGCATTCCTCATGTTTGGGCTTGCCAGATTATCGAAAGTCTCGGCCCTCCTTTTTACACTTGTGCGGAGGCGATGGCGGAGGCCGCCGCCATGACAGGCCAGCCGATCGCCATAGTCCAGATGGTCCCTTCTACAGAACCGCATCTGATTGTGGAGCGCCGCGTTCCAAACCGGCGCGTCCCCTTTTCATGCTCCTCGGGACGCCTCGGAAACCAGCCCCCCAAGCAACACCGGCCCCAAGTTACAAATGAACCTCCATTTTATAGCTGCGCGAATCCCAAAAATGAGGAATGAATTGACGCGCTGGCTGCCGGACTGTTAGATGCGCACCAACAGATGATGGGAACGGGAACTGGCGCCGGATTGAAATATGAATGCAATAAAGTTTCGGTCATTCACGATTCTCCTGGTGTTAGCAGCAATGGCCGGGCGAGGTCCGGCGGAGGCTGCCGCCCAGGAGGAGGGTATCGCCCTCGCCATTATCTACGATAATTCCGGCAGCATGAAACAGCCGGTTCGGGATGAGCAGGGAAGGTTGTCCCCAAAGTATATCATCGCGCGCCGCGCTTTAGTGGCGATCGTAAAAAATCTTCAGACCTTTGCCACCAATGCGACCACGGGCCGGCCCCGCAAGATCGAAGCCGGCCTTTTTGTATTCAGTGGCAACGGGGCCCGGGAGTTGGTCAAGTTCGGCCCCTTCGATTCCAACGCCATCCAGGACTGGACGAACAACTTGCCGCTGCCCAGTACCGGGACCCCTTTGGGCAATGCGTTGGCTCAAGCCGGCCGCACAGTCCTGAACTCCAAGCTTGCGCACAAGCATGTGCTGGTGATTACTGATGGCATTAACACCGTGGGACCGGATCCTTCTGTGACGATGCCGAAACTTAAAGCGCAAGCAGCCGAAAAACAGACGGGTCTCTCCGTCCATTTTGTCGCCTTTGATGTGGATGCAGCGGTGTTTAATCCGTTAAAAAAACTCGGCGCCACGGTGGCAGGCGCGGCTGACGAAAAACAGCTCAACAGTCAATTGGAATTCATTCTCCAACGAAAAATCCTGCTGGAGGAAGAAGAAGTGCCGGTCAAGAAAAAGTAACGAAAGGACAAGAACGTATGTTCAGAGCCATTAAACGACTGTTTATCTGGATGGGTCTCATGGCCGAGAAGGCCACCGAGAACGATGCCATCAACCAGGCGGTGGTTGAACGGGGCATTCGCGACGCCAAAGCCAAAGCGGACAAGGCTCATTATGCCAACGGGCAATTAGCCGGACAGATCTCCCTGCTCAAGGACCAGATTAAACGACAGGACCGGCAGCGAGCAGACTTGCAAGGGATGCTTCAGGCCGCCGCCGCCGCCAATGACGAGGCCAATGGCGCCCATTACGCTGAAGAACTGGCCACTCTCGAAGCAGATTTAAATGAAAATAACGCCCAGCTCCAGAACCTGGAACAGCTCTATCAACAGAACACCGAAATCATCGCTCAAAGCCTGCGCGAGATTCAAAAGTTTCAGCGCGAATTCGAGGCGGTCAAGGCCAAGGTGGCCATCGGGCGCTCGCTCGAAAATTTATCGGGCATGATGAAAAGCTCCATCAATGAACTGCAAGGAATGATGGGTGGCGAAATGGGCCAATCGATGCAGCAACTCCGTCAGTCCGCCGCCTCCGGAGAAGGCCAGATGCGCGCCACGCTCGATTTGGCCAAAGCAATGGGCTCGGATATTTCGCGCCAGCAGGAAATGCGCAAGACCCGCGGCGCCATGCTTTTCCAGGAATACAAAAAGAAAATGGGCATGGTGCAAAGCGAAGCGGCCACCGCCCAGTCCGCCCCCGAAAAGCAGGAGCGGCAGAAAATCGCCGAGTGAACCTCCCGTTCGTAAATGAAAGGCATCACGTATGACAGGTCGCGGTAAGTTTATCGTTACAATTCTGATTTTGGCCGTGGTCGGCTTTGGCATGTACCGGTGGTGGGATAAGATTGCCCCTACCGGAAGGCCGCAGACTCCCTCCCTGGATACGAAGGCGGTCAAGCAGGCGCTGGAGGCCGCCAAGCCTAAACCTGATGACGCCAGCGTCATGAGTAAGCTGCTCGCTGGCACGAACGCCGTGTCCTTAATCGGCGAGTCAGCCATCCCACCTGTCACTGGGGTCAGCGACTATGACAAGCCCATGAAGGATGGCAAACTGATCGTCCAGTTCCCGATCAACGTCTGGCCGGGTTGGGCGCCTATC
This sequence comes from Verrucomicrobiota bacterium, assembly GCA_038228235.1. Lineage (GTDB taxonomy): Bacteria > Verrucomicrobiota > Verrucomicrobiia > Limisphaerales > JBBRPK01 > JBBRPK01. The sequence continues at coordinate 2,810 of JBBRPK010000137.1, read as the reverse complement.
ATCGTGGCCAACGGCGGAATGGCCGCCAATGAGTCGAGTGTCTTTTACGGCAAGTATGGTTTTTATGTTCAACTCGCGTTGGTGGATGATCCGGTCAAAGCGCGCGACCTTTTTGCCAGCGGTCACAGCCACGTTCTTTGGGGCACGCTGGACATGATGAGCCTCTTCGCCCCGGAATTGGCCAAGGACTCACGCACCGTGCCGGTGGTCTGCCAGCAAGTCGATTGGTCAAACGGAGGGGATGGGATTGTTGCCCGGGGAGATATACGCTCCATAAACGATTTTCGCATCAAGGCCGGCAAACGGAGAAAAGTCGTGCTGGCTCAGAACTCCCCCAGCCATTATCTGATCATGTCTTTGCTCATTGATGCGGGGATTGATCCCGCCGAAGTGGACTTCAAATGGGCAGGGGACGCCCCGGCTGCTGCCAAAATTTTTGTGCAGGACAAATCTTTTGATGCTTTTGTGGGCTGGTCGCCCGATATTTACACCGTAACGGAGCAAGGAACTGGGGCGCGCCTGGTGGTTAGCACCGGCGGTGCCAATCATTTAATCGCGGACGTTTGGGCCGTGCGCAACGATTTCTTCCGCGATCATCCGGACATTGTTGCGAACCTCGTGCGCGGGATATTCGAAGGCATGGACATGGTGCGCAAAGACACGACCAACGCCGCGCGGTTACTCTCCGCTGCTTATAAATTGCCGGTCGAGGATTGTGCCACCATGATTGGCAAGGATGGCGGAATCGTCGAAGGAGACGCGCACCTGACTAATTATCGCGAGAATGGAAATTTTTTCCTCGATCCCTTTAACCCCTCCAACTTTGAAATCGTCTGGAACCGGGCTTCCACCATTTATAAATCCCTGGGAGCCATTGCGGTTCCGGTGGCATCAGCAAAGGTCAAAGCGGCTTCCGTGCTGGCCAAGATGTCGGAAGAATATAAGGAGGTTCGCGATCTTTCTCAGCCCACCTTCAAACCAGGAGCGTTATTCAAAAATGCTGAGGCGGAAGCCGGTCAGATCCTGACCAAGTCGGTGATTATAACCTTCGAGCCTAACAAGTCGGTGCTCAACCCGGAATATGACACCACTATCCCAACTGTGCTCGATGAGATCGGCAAACTGGCGGGCACTTTTGGCAATGCTTATGTTGTCATCGAGGGCAACACGGACGGGAGCCGCAAAGGCGTTGTGCCACCCGACCTCGTCCGGCAGCTTTCCTATGACCGCGCCGATTCCGTCCGGAAATCCATCATCGACAAATATAAATTCGACCCTAACAAGTTCAAAGTCCTGGGCAATGGCTGGGACAATCCGGTCCCGAGCATGACCGATTCTAGCAATCCCGAGCACAACAAGAAAAATCGCCGCGTCGAAGTCAAAGTCTTCCCGCTGGAGAAGGAGTAATGCTTGGCTTCTTTGTTTTCGCGTTCGCTTTCGTGGGCGTCTTGACGCTCGTTGTCCGCCTGGGCCGTTTTCGTGTCCGCCTAGAGTTGTCCAATGCGGCGGCGCTGGGGTTGACTTTTCTTTTTATCGGTTTGCTGCTGTTGAGCTGGTGGTTCGTCACTCGAGGCGCAACTATCGAAGACAGAATCCTTCCTCCGCTCATTTTGCCCAGTCCGCTCGAGGTGGTGCAAGCTTTTCCCGCACTCCATTTCGATCAGGGCCTCGTGCGCAGTGCTTTGACCTCCTTCGTGAGGGTCACTCTGGGGTTCAGCCTTGCCGCGATTGTGGCTTTGCCCTTGGGCGTTTACATGGCCACCTTTCCCCCTGTCGCGGCTTTTTTTCGACCGCTCTCCTTGATCGGATCCTACGTGCCCATTGTGGTGTTTGTGCCGCTCACTTTGGCCTGGTTTGGTTTGAGTGAAACCCAAAAAGTCGGGTTCCTCTTCATCGGCTGCTTTGTCGCCCTGCTGCCATTGGTCATTAAAGAGATTTCGAATGTCGCGCCCGCTTACCTGGACGTGGCCATGACAAAGGGCGCTTCCCAATGGCAATTGGTGAGGTATGTACTGTTTCCAGTGGCCCAAGCCAACATCTGGCAGCACTTGCGCAGTGTTTACGGGGTGGGATGGGGGTGGATCATCCTGGCGGAAGTGGTCAACGCCGAGCGAGGGCTGGGTTATTTGATCTCCATTTCCGAGCGGCGCGGCCACACCGCCGCAATTTTTGCCGTCATCATTGTCATTGTTGGGATAGCAGTGGCTTGCGATCAACTCTGGAAACTGGGTGGCCAACTGCTCTTTCCTTACTTGCGGGAGGATTAGCTCTCATTCCAAACAAACACTCTCGCCATGGTGAGCCATTCCATAAATAACAGATCCACGGGTCGCTCCGGGGAGGGAATGCCCCGAAACCAAATCCCTCGGCTTGAGCCCCTAAACTGCCGCGCGCCTTGCCCGCTCCCTCTCGTCCTCGACCGAGGAGAGGGCTGGGGTGAGGAGTCGTTGCGCCCGTGTCGGTTCATGGAAAGCCTCGACCTCCAAGTTTGGACGCGCATCAGCACCCTGAATCGTAGGAGCCGGTGTGAATCGGCTCTGATCCTTCGCCTGAGAATAGTGAGCCGACTCACGTCGGCTGCTACCAACAGATCCACGGGGCGTTCCGGGGAGAAAATGCCCCGAAACCAAATCCCTCGGGTTGAGCCCCTGAACCGCCGCGCGCCTTGCCCGCTCCCTCTCGTCCTCGACCGAGGAGAGGGCTGGGGTGAGGAGTCGTTGCGCCCGCGTCGGTTCATGGAAAGCCTCGACCTCCAACTTTGGAGGTGCATCAGCACCCTGAATCGTAGCAGCCGATGTGAATCGGCTCTG
>JBBRPK010000136.1:0-15635 GCA_038228235.1 Verrucomicrobiota bacterium | reverse complement strand
CCGAACACGATTTGCAGGAACCAATCGGGGGGGAAACCCGACTGCAATGCAGTAGGATTTTGTGCTGTAAGTGCTTCTCAATCCAATCGTTGTGTTGATGGCCTCAAGTATTTTTAGCGCCTCTACTGCATAGTTACGGCTAAGAGATCAGGGACTCGTGGAACTCGTCCTTCCGAGACTTGTGCCGAATGTAGGCCGGGTGCCCTCACTCGGCTCCCTTTGACGCCGCCATAATTTGAATCTCGGCTCTTCGAGGGAAGTTGTCTTGCTTTTTGGCACGAGACAGGACATCTTTGGAACGAGAGTTGTATGGATACGATCGAACCGAACGATGACAGCGCGACAATTCCGGTCTCTTTCGGACTTTCTGTTCAAAATGCGCGCCGCTGGCACGGTCCTTGCAGGAAAGGGGAAAAGTTATGACTCCAAAAAGCCCATTACTCACAGCCAGTCCGCCATCGTTCGCCACAAATCGTCGGCAATTTGCCAGAATGACCCCCAGGATTCTACTCATTGAAGATAATTCAGACGATGCGGCCTTGATTGAGCGCGCTTTCCGCAAGGTCCTCCCCACCGTCAAGCTGAAAGTTTTGGGTAACGGCGAGGAGGCGATTGCTTATTTGCTCGGCAAAGGCGGCTATGCCGATCGGCAGCAACACCCCATGCCGGATATAATATTTCTGGACCTTCAGATTCCGCGCAAATCAGGTCTGGAGGTGCTGGCTTGGATTTGGGAGCAACCGGATCTCAAGCCCATCCGTGTGGTGGTCCTGACCGGGTCGGAGAATTCCACCGATATCCAACGAGTCCGCGAGTTGGATGCCGTTTACCAGTTGAAACCATCGGACTTCGGCGCCTTGGCCGCTTTCATTGAGATGATTTGCCTCCGCTGGCTCACGTCGGGATCTTCAACTCGACGTAAAACGTGCAGCCCTGACCCGGTTCGCTTATAATCCCGAGCACCCCTTCGTGCGCTTTGACAAATTCTTTGGCGATGGTCAGGCCTAACCCAGTGCCGGTCTTGGCGTAACCTGGCACGCGGAAGAATTTATCGAAGATGCGGGATTGGTATTCGTGGGGGATTCCTGGCCCCTGATCCACGATGCTGAAGCGGACCGACTGACCATCTTTTGTAGAGATCTTGAAGAGGATGGTTTCTCCCTTGGGCGAATGTTTGATGGCATTGGTCAGCAAATTGGTGAACACGTGAATGATCCGGACCCGATCCACCCGCAGAAGTGGCAAGGGGTCGCTGGCTTCCGTCTTGATGATAAGCCTCTTGCTCAGAGCGGCCACCCGCGTTTCTTCAATGGCCGCTTCCACGAGTTGGAGGGGTGAAGCGCTTTCAAGGTAGATGCTCGGCAGGCCTTGCTCAAAGCGCGCCAGGTCCAGCAAAGCATTCAGCGTCTTGAGCAAACGTTCGGATTCGCTCCCCGCGATGGCCACCATTTCTTTCTGCTGCGGGTTAAGAGCCCCGACAGTTTCTTCAATCAACACTTGCAACGCCATCTGCAAACTGGTGACAGGGGTCTTGAGTTCATGGCTGACGGTCGCAATCAAATTGCTCTTGATTTGATCAAGGAGTCGAAGCGCTGTGACGTCTTGCAAAAGAACGACCACGCCGAAAATGGGCTTGCTTTTGGTATGCATAGCCACCACTCGAGGCAAAAAGAATCGGTCCTCATTCTGGACTCGAACGCGATAAGTTTGATCGAAGCCCGTCGGGAGATGATCCACCCCATGCTCCATGACTTGCGCCACGATTTGATCTACCTCGCCAGGCAACTGACGATGAAGATTCAGGCTCTGGAGGAATTGGGCGGCCGCCGGATTGGAGAAGAGCACTTCACGTTTTAAATCCACGACAAAAACGATGTCAGGAAAGGATTCAAGAATGGCCCGATTGCGCGCCTCGCTCTCGCGCAACCCGCTTTCCGCGCGCTTGCGTTGGGTAATGTCACGGTAATACCAGACACGCCCGTAATAAATCCCGTCATTGCTTTTCACCGGAGCGCTGTAGCTCTCAAAAATGCTGCCCCCTTTTAAAGTTATCTCATCCCGGCTTTGTTGATGGAGGCCAGTGTTCAAATCTTCAATCTTGGCTAGAAATTGCTCCGGATTCACCAGCTGATCTTTGATCCATCGAAACGCTGCCTCACTGGAGCGGCCTTGAACCACCGCATCAGGTATGGTCCACATGTCTATGAAGCGCTGGTTGTTGGACAACCATTGTTTGTCTTTGGATACCACAAAGATGCCGTCCAGGGCCGCCTCGCTTTGACATTCCAGAATGGTTTGCCTCAGGTGCAGTTGTTCGTCCGAGTGCCTTTGGGCCCGGCGCACTTCCGCCTCGTGCAACTCCCTCTCGATGGCAGGAGTGAGACGCGCGATGTTGCCTTTAACGAAAAAATCATGCGCCCCGGCTTTCATGGCTGTCACCGCAACCTCCTCGCTCATGTTGCCTGACACAATGATGAAGGGAAGGTCCAGCTTCCGAGCTTTCAAGATGGCCAGCGCAGCCAGGGCGCTGAATCCCGGCATGGCATGATCGGATATGACGAGATCCCAAGGCTGATGATCCAGAGCGGAATTCATAGCTTTGGCCGAGTCAACCTGCTCGGAAACGACTTCATAGCCGCCATGGCGGAGATCCCGGAGCAGACAAATCGCATCGTCCTCGGAATCCTCCACGATCAAAACACGCAACAGACGGCTCATTTAAGGAGGCTCCTCTCGCCCGGCGCCCCTTGCGCTGGCGGCGTGTTTACCAGCCTGCAAACGAGCCGGTTTCCCGCCATTTCGTGCAGGCCGCGTGCCCTCACGCGGCGGCTTCGTGGATTTTTAAAACACATTCTAAGGCTTTGGCTTCGCCCGGTAAAAGCGATGGCCTGCATTGACATGATTGGTGTCTCTGTAGCTGATAATTCCGCTGGGCGCGCTGTTCGTGGCTAATGAACTCCAGTTCGTCAAGTCGCTGGACGCCTGGATGATGTAATTGCTGGTGGCGAAGCCAATCAGTTGACCCTGAAACAACCCGTTGCTGCTGAGCCCCGGATTGATGAATTGCAAAGGCGCATTGACGTACAAGCTGGCCGTTGCGCTTGCTACCATGCGAGTCACGTTGCTGACCCCAACAGTGTAGTTGCCAGCATTGGTCACTTGCACGTTGTTGACGCTGTAACTGGCGGCAATGGCTCCGGGGATTCTCGCACCGTTGAAGCGCCATTGGTAGCTGAAAGGCGCGGTTCCCGTCGCTGTAGCAGTAAAAACGACGTTGGCCCCGGTTTTCACTGATTGGCTTTTTGGGGGGATGGAAATCAATGGGGCAGTGTTTACGGTCAGCATGGCGTTGGTGCTGGTCGCCATGCCCGCCACATTGGTCACGATCACGGAATAGGCGCCCGCATTGGCGGTCTGCACATGGATGAGAGTCAGTGACGAGTTGGTCCCGCCAGGAATATTCGCGCCGTTGAAACGCCATCGATAACTTAAGGGAGAGGTGCCGCTGGCGGAGAGATTGAAGGTGACGTTCGACCCGGCCATCGCCGCTTGGCTTTGTGGCTGAGAAGTGATTGCGGGACTTTGGTTGACCATAAGAATGGCCTCGGAACTAGTCACCCTCCCGTTCAGATTCGTCACCACCACTGTATAGGGTCCGGCGTTGGAAGCTTGGACTTTTGGGACAGTCAGTGTCGAGGCGGTCGCGCCCGCGAGATTGGCTCCATTAAACCGCCATTGATAGTGCAGGATGGCTGCGCCCGCAGCATTGACGCTGAAGGAGGCATTGGCGCCCGCAGTGACCGCCTGAGATTGTGGCTGTGTCACGATGGAGGGCGGACCGGTCATCGCCTCGGACAAGTCGGGAATTCCATTGGTATTGGAATCGTTAATGTCCGTGATTTCGAGGACCCAGTTTACCGCGTCGGCCCAATAGGTCTCCGCGATGCCGTCTGCCAGGGTGGCTTTACCGACATATTTGGGGCCGGTGCGGTTCAGGATCAATCCGCCCAGAAAAGTATTGGTTAGATGATCGCCGCTCCTGACCGAGAACTGCGGAAAAACAATTTGATCTGTGGTGGCGACCGTAAACGTGGTGACACCGGTGAAGCCTCTGGTTGCCCCCACAGGATCTGTTTGGGTCAGGTTCAAGGTTGCCTGGTTCACCGTTCCCCGGACGTAAGTCACGCTTCCAGAAACGTTTTGCGCTTGCAGCGTCCCGGCGCTGGTTGATCCATCAGTTGCATACGTAAAATTGTAAGCCCCAAAAATTTGATTCGGACCCCGACTTAAGGTGCCCGTAAATGTACCCGTTCCGGCGGAGGGCCAATCCACTTGCGTCGTGCCGCTGATGCTGGCGCTTCCATTCTGAGCGAGTTGCGCGACATCCGGCAAACCGTTTGCATCTAAATCAGTGACCGGCAAATTGGCCACGATGCTCCCGTACTGCACCCAGCCATACACGGAACTATAGGTCGCGAAATCAGCTTCATAAACCCCAGGCTGGCCCGTCCGGGGACGCAATTCTCCGTTCAACAGAACCGATCCGTTCCCCAGGTCCTGATTGAGGGGAAACACGTCGGTTCTACCATCGTAAGTGGTGAAGTAAGCCGTCAGTGTTCCGTAAAACGGATCGGAGTGGCTGGTCGGCCCTATATTGAGGGAGCGACAATTTCCGACTATGGCGGCGGTTTTTTCCTGCGCCAAGCCTTCTAGTCCAGCCAGCAGGAGAAAAGCTGTTAAAAGTCGAAATCTGAAATGTTTCATACTCTTGAATGAATTTTCCATGCTGGAACCAACTGTCATGGCGAGGCTGGAGGGCAATCGTTTACCAACACAAGAGCTTCCGCGGCCAATATTTCGCCGGTGCGCTCGCCGAGGCTGGTTCGCGTGACATAGGCATAGCGTTTGAAACTGTCGAAATCCTCCTTGGTCAAAATATAACCGAAGGCGTCGTTCGTCAGGCCAAATAAGAGGTTGTGCTTCCCGTGCATTTTGCGTTTTAGATAGTAGCCTATATTTGGCAGGGCTTCGCCTGGAATGGTCAGCATCTGGGCATCCCCCAGGTTGATCAGGTTCATTTGGGTTGTCACCGTTCCGTCGGTCTCGCCGGCAGAGCCCGGCAATTCCTTTATTAAATTGCGCATCAGCGGGGAATCCACCGGAAAGGTTACCCGCCGGGCAGCACAAAAAAGCTTGGGTTCGGCTTCTTCGGGCGCATCTTTGACAATTCGCAAAGCCTCGTCAGCGAGCAAGGTTCCGATGCGCTGGCATTCCTCCCAGTTCCGTGCTTCTCCGCCCTCCTTGCGGCGGTTGTCAGCGGTCACCATGCCGCCCTGGGCGCTGTTCATAAAAATACCCGTCCCCCCCTCGCGCGCTAAGATGCGATCATAAAGCGGCCCGATGAGGTCCGGGCTGCAAATGCCCGCCCCGCTCCCCAATACCTCGGGATGGATCGCGTAATTGACCAGGGTGGCGATGGTGCGGCCGGAGGCATCCAGCGCCTGGATGACATGACAGCGCGGATCATACAACTGCTCCGCATAATAGTTGTAGGCGATTTTCCCTTTCGCCTCGCCTGTAGCCACCTTGATGCGCGCAGGCTGGAGGTTAGTTACGGCCTCACGAATCGCTTCTGCCATGCGCGCGCATACTGTTTCCAAATATTTCGGATCGCTGGCGGTCCCACCTTTGCCATCAGGGAAGCCATAGCAGTCCGGCGCGCTATGGGTATGCGTGGCGCCAATCAAAATGTTCTTCGGATCAAGATTCGTCACTGCCGCCCGGACGCGATTCCCAAGCACCGCCGGGAATCCAAGAAAATCCGCGCTCACAATTGCAACGCGCCTGCCCTCCTGCTCCAGGACGAACGCGCGCACCGTCAGCTCCCCCTCCTTGCGTGTGACCGGATGCGATGGACCCACACCGCCACTGACTGGCAACAGGGGGTCAGGAGTGACGTTGCGGAGAGCGATGCCGGCTCGGAAATCACCGGCCGCTTCAAAAATAGACGCCGCCACGCAAACCAAAAACGCCAGCAGTTTGAAATTCATGCCGGTTAGCCTATTTGGTTTGCGGTTGGAAATCCAGCCGTGTTTGCGCTCAGCAATTCTCATTATGGCAGTTTGGAACCCTGTGGGGTCGGAGGGACGAGTTCCACGAGTCCCCATTTGCCTAAGAGATCAAAGACTCGTGGAACTCGTCCCTCCGAGACTTGTGCCGTTCCGCTTCCAAAAGAGTTGCTGGCGCTGTGGTCAGCCGCTGCGCCTAAACGTGATGTGCCGCTTTCTCCGGCTTCTCGGTTTCAGCCAGACGCTGGCGCTCCGCAGCCTTGGCAAACGGGAAGTAAATTATCATGGCAATCAGAATGGAGAGGCCTCCCCAGACCGCGGCTCTCCAGTCCCCGCCGGAAACCAGGTAGTGCCCGATGATGGGCGGGGTGGTCCAAGGCACGTTTACAAAAGGTTTGCTGATGATGTTCCAGTGCATGAGCAGATAGGTGCTGGCCGTGAGGATCAGTGCGTTGAGAATGTACGGAATCATGAAGATGGGATTCAGCACGATTGGAAAGCCAAAAAAAATGGGTTCGTTAATTTGGAAAATCTGGGTCGGCAGGGAGATGCGGCTGACCTTTCGGAAGCCAGGCTCCTTTGAGTTCCACATGATAAGAGCGAGAGCAACCGTCGCTCCCGTCCCTCCGACATTGACGAAGGTGGTGAAGAACCCGTAGGCAGTAACATACGGCAAAGGCAGCCCCGCTGTCGTCGCCTCGACGTTCGCAGCTAAATATTGAAGAAAGATGGGCGCAACGAGGGCATCCATGGCGTTATCGCCATTGATTCCCACCGACCAGAGCATGGTGACCAAAAAAGCATAGACCAGGATTCCCGGCAGCGTATTGAGCGCAAACACCATCGGCTGGAAAGTGGCTTGCACAAGATTGTTAATATCCACGCCTAATACAAAACGGATAAGCCAGAAGCTCAAAACGAGAAAGAACAACGGACTAAGGGAGAGAAAGGATTCCTGAACGATCGGCGGCACATTCGGAGGCAGTTTGATGACAACACCGTGGTCGGTGAAAAACTTCTGCGCGCGGACGGAGAGCAGGGCAACGATGATGGAGGTGAATAACCCCTTTGAACCAAGCCCTTCCATGGAAAACGTCAGGTCCTGCAATCGGATCTGGAGCATCAGAAAGACCACGGTGGCGATGGTAGCGCTCACAATGGCTTCCTGTTTTTGCCGTTTTCCCAGGTCATATCCGATGGCAAAACACACAAAAACCGCGAGCAATCCAAAGGTTGCAGTCACCGGAATTTGCAGGAGCTGCAGATAGGGATGGACAATCTTCTCCCAGCGGGCACTCGGAAAGTAAGAGATGATCATGAAGAGTCCTCCAATGATCGTCAGTGGCACAATCGACACCATCCCGGCGCGTATAGCTGAGAGATACATGTTCTCACTCAGAGCAGTGAGCGCTGGCACGACGTGTTTACTCAGGGTTGCTGTTGCCTGTTTCACATTCCGTATTTCAATCCAATTGAATGGCGAAACAGTCGGGGCGCAACGTGGCGGTAAAGTTCATGGGGACAGTCAATAGGCACGGCGCACACGGTGCAAGCGAATTGACCAAGGCCAACGTGTTCGCACTGATTTTGCCCGCCAACTATGGAAGGTTGCTTCCGATGAAAAAAGTCCTTTCCAAAGCGGAGGTGGTCCGGCGTATCGAAAAGGCTTCCGAAGCCGAGGAGTTGTTTACCGGCGTGCGGGGCAAAGGCATGCGGCACAGCATCGCCCCCGGTGAATGTTGCCAAAACTCAAGACCGCCTCGTGTTCGTGGCAAATCAGGTCAAGACCGATTCCGCAGTTGAACTCGGTGGGGGAGGTATAGCAATTTTGCCGCTATTAAAGAGATTGCGATGATGGATTTGAAGCGGAATGCGGGATCCATCATGCGGCAGGTCGGCCGGGGCGAGAGTCTTATCCTCAACTATCATGGCAAGCCAGCCGCGCGGCTGGCGCCCATCCCGTCCCGAAGGGCGAAAACGTCGGCGAGCGATCCATTCTACAGCTTGACAGAGTTGGCGACAACGAAGGACAAACATTTCAAGGAGGTTGGTTTCAAACCGCTGTTGATTGATTAATCTCGCGCATTGCCCGTTGAAATGGGGGTGACATTCAAAACGTCCTCTTGAACCCATCGCACAGTCTTACGCGATTTTCATAAACCTTCTCAAAGGCATGGGCGATATCGCCCATGTCTGCCCGCGATCCGAGGAACATGTTTTGCCCGAGCCAGATGCATTGTTCATGGCAAAGGAGGTCGCTGTTCGGACAGTTCGTTCTGCTGTAATTGAGCCGTGCTGATGCCTTCGACAGGAAGGGCCCGAAGGATTTGTTCCGGAACATCGGCTGGTGATGAAGCGAAAATCCGTACCCTGGCGAGCACGGCACCCCTTCGGCCTCCAAGGCCTTGAGCACCGCGCCGCGCGGAACGCCGAAGACCGCGCCGTCCAGCCGCAGCATGGACAAGTGGTAGCTATGGCGCGTGCAGGTGGCGAGACGTTTTTGCGGGTGAACGCCAGGCAGCCGTGCAAGCCTGGACGCCAGGTATTGACCATTCCGATCGCGGGTTTTGGTTTGCCCTTCCAACCGCTCGAGCTGCGCGTTGAGCACTGCGCCCTGGAATTCGCATAGCCGGTAATTACCCGAAATGACATGGTGCTCATACCACACTCCGTTCGGAACGCGGCCACAATTATGAATGGAACGGCACGCCGCCGCCAGGGCGTCATCGTTGGTGGTGATGAGGCCGCCCTCGCCCGCCGTTATATTCTTGCTCGATTGAAAAGAGAAGGACGCCATGTGTCCTAGAGAACCGGCGGGACGCTGCTTGTAGCTTGCGCCGTGCGCGTGCGCGGCATCCTCCACGACGATCAACTTATGCTTTTTGGCAATGGCCATGATGGCATCCATCTCCGCGGTTTGACCGGCAAAATGAACGGGGATGATCGCCCGAGTGCGCGGCGTGATGGCAGCCTCCACCGCTTTGGGATCGAGGTTGAACGTGTCCAGATCAATGTCCGCAAACACGGGAATGGCGTTGGCCTCCACCACCGCTGAGGCTGTCGAGAAGAAGGTATAGGGCGGGATGATGACCTCGTCTTCAGCGCGGATGCCGGCCGCCATCAGGGCGATGCGCAATGAAACGGTCCCGTTAACGACGGCGATGCCGTGTTTGCAGCCATGCATCGCCGCGAAGCGGTCCTCGAAATTGGCGACCTCGCAGCCGTCCAGTCGTCCCCACTTCCCGCTGCGCAACGTGCGCAACAATCGTTTCTCTTCCGTCTGGCCGAAAATCGGCCAGGCTGTGAACGGTCGAGTCCGGACAGGTTTGCCTCCGAGGAGCGCGAGAGTCATAGGAAAAGGCTAAAGGCTGGAATACATCCGGATGAGACGCAAGGCATACGATTTTGTTCTGATTTTTAAATCCTGTGGTCGTTCATTCATTTCGCTTATTTCGTTTCTCCAGACTTCCGCCTTTCGCCTCCAGCCTTTACAAAGCCCCTCCCATATAAATCACCCCGTCGCTTCCCAAGCCGACGCGTATCAACTCCCGGAAGTCCAATCGTTGATAGAATCCGACCGCAGCCGGATTGAGCGTGCTCACGCCGAGATGCGCTCCCGGAGAACGGCGTTGGCGAAGGTTGTCCATCACCTGCTCCAGCATTCGCCGGCCATAACCTCGGCCTTGCGCTCGCGGCAGCAGGTCAATGTGCAGCTGAGATGGATAGGCGGCGTACGGCTCAGGGCAGAAATAATCAGGGTGGTGATAACAGGAATGAACTTGTTGCACTCGTGTCCATCGGTTCGGATCCCCAGGCGGCGCGGGAAACCGCGCGCACAAATCCGGCCGCCACTCCGCCTCGTAGCGCGCGAAAAAAGCCCGCGAATCCAACGCGCCCAGGGCGTAACCGCAGATGCCTTGTTCGTCTTCCAGGATGAGACTCAGTTCCGGCTCGTAGGCGAGGTAGGGCCCCACAAAGATTCGGCCCAATGCGTCTGGGTCCTCCCGATAAAACGGTTCGCCGTCGCGGCCATGATCTCCTGTCTTGAGGCAAACATAGTAAGTCCCAGGTTGATCGCCAGGCCGGGCGGGACGGATCGTGCAATCGCTCACGGCACAAAAATCCCTTTCAAATGGCGGTGGTTCAAGGCGGTGAATAATAAACGTCCTTCCCGTCAAAAAAGCAAGCCGCTGGTTGGAACTTGTCAGCAATACTCACTGTTGGTGGTCGAAGGCCGCCGGGTGAGAATACCCCGAAACGAAATCTCGCGCGTTGAGCCCTTGAACCTCGTAGCAGCCGATGTGAATCGGCTCTGATCTTTCCGGGGAAAATAGTGAGCCAACTCACGTCGGCTGCTACGAGGTTCAAGGGGAGGGTACCTTGCTTCCCGGCGGAATGGCAGAGTGACAATTAGTAGGCACTTGTTGTGGATTTTCGGAAAACCATTCGCACACTTCAGGCTCTTGAAATCGAAAACCAAGAATGCACACGGATAATAATGGCGTGAAAATGGTCCACCCGTTGCGTGAAAACGCAAACTTCTGCAAGCCTTCCTAATCCGTGTTCCTCCGTGCCCATCCGTGGTTGAACTGCTCTTTGGTTCAACCCGAACCTGGGACGAACGTTCCATCCGGTTGCTGCTTCAACAAACCCTGCAGCCGAGCCACCATCCCGCCGCGATACGTGCCTGGCAGATGGAAGTCGGAACTGAAAGTGCGCTTCGCGCCCTGTTTCTCGAACTTGAATCCAACATAACCAATCACCAAATCCAACTCCTCGCGAAGCTCCCAGACGCGGCGGCTCAGCGCATGAAACAAAGGACGGTTTTGCAGGCCGCTCATGCGGCCGCACAAGTCGCGCAATCGGGTGGCTTGTTCCAGGAAGACGGCTGCCTGGCCGCTCCATTCCGGAGGATTTCCAGTCAGCAAATCTCTCGCATGTTCATAGAGCGCCTTCGCTTCCGGACCTTCTTCATGCGGCAAGTAGTAGCAGTCGCCGAAAAGGATCAAATCCTCGAGGGTGATCGCCTGGCCAGTGGTCGCGAACCGGGGCAACCATTCTCTCATCGCACAAAGGTAACCCTGGCGGGCGTCCCATGCTCCGTCGACCCGCACAAATTCCGCGAAGGTCCGGATAGGCACGTAGTTCAGTGGCAACTCGTTGTTCGGATTGATGAGCAATCCGCTCACCGCCCTCCGCAAGTCCGCCGGTCGTCCCGCGTATGGACCGCAGAAAAACCGGCCTCCGTCGTAATCGTTGGCGTGCAAGTTGTCCCAGATCAGGGGCTTCCTGCGGAGCACCGTCTCCACTGCCTGAATGTGAGCCACAGTTATCTCTCGTGAGATGATCTCGAGCCCGGTCCAGAAAACATCGATCTCCGGCAACAGTTCCCGGCCAATCGTTGCCAGGTAACCTTCTCCGCCGTGTTTCCGCTCCGCCATTCGACCGCAATAAGGCGTTGGACAGAAGGCCAGGCGTCCCCCTGCGGACCGTTCGCCTATCCACCTGGAGATGGCATTGGCTACGTAACACTGCGCCGAAGCAAGCGAACCCCATCGCTGGACGTCCTCGCGTTCCATGCGATCTGGAATGTCATCGAAGAGCAAGGAGAAGTGGTGGCATCCTAATGCCAGCATTTGGTCAAAGCGCTTCCTGAGATGATTCAACTCAGTCTCGTTACTGTAGCGGATGTCCAATCCGGGGCTGAGCGCATAGATGAACCGAATATTGCGTTGCTGGCAGGCTTGAATCAACTGCCCGAGTTCTTCTGTCCCGGCGGCGGAGTAAAGTTCGCGCCAGAGAGATCGATGCTTCAAGTCGTCCTTGGGGGCATAGAGATATGTGTTCAGTCCCCAACGGGCCATCCAATCGAACAACTCGAAGCGTTCCTCCTGCGTCCAGGGGTGTCCGTAGAAACCTTCGATCACTCCCGCTAGGAAATCTGCCGTTTCGTTTTTTGCCATGCGCTCGTCTGATTCTATCGAGCACAGGCTACGCGGAATCGATTCGCTGGCAAGGCCCGCTGCGCAAATTTTTAAGCAGAAGAGCAATCCCGGCACGAATTTCACGAGAGCGGACGAGTTTTTAGAGCCGGGTAGCCAGGGAGGCTTACAGCAGGCCAGCAATTCAGAACTGCTCATCCAAATCCGTGTTCATCCGCGTCCATCCGTGGTTAAAACCACCTTAATCCTATAAAGCTAACTAAAGGTGATTAAAGCTAAATAAAGGTAAATAAGGGTAAGAAAATTATTCCTCAATCCCCCAAATAACCTATGAGCCTCCCTTCGTGCTTTTGTAACTCACGCCATCATGAAGAATTACTGGGGAGTCACGGTGGAACGTCCTTGACGATCGCCCCGATGAGAGTATGAGTAGGTTATGGCTGTCAAGTTATTGGAGAGGAAAAGCTTATGAAAACAACACGTACCCGCCGAGAATTCCTGGCGGATGTCGGCCGCGGCATGCTGGTTGCCACCGTCGGGTATGAGGCGGCTCAAGGCCTGGGTTTAGCAACTGCTTTGGCCGAGGAAACAAATGACGCCTTGGTCTTCGGTGAGCTTGAGCCGCTTGTCTGTCTCATGCAAGAAACCCCCGTGGACCACCTATTGCCCGCCCTTCTAGAGCGGTTGCGTTCGGGCACTGAGTTGCGGCAATTATTGGCCGCTGCCGCCCTGGCCAACGCCCGCACTTTCGGTGGGGAAGATTATGTCGGTTTTCACACCATGATGGCTTTGGCTCCCGCGTATCACATGGCGCAGGAACTTCCCGCTCGCGGGCAGCCTTTGCCGGTTTTTAAGGTGCTTTATCGAAACACCAATCGCATCCAGGAGCAGGGCGGACGGAAAGCTGAGGTGCTCCATGCAGTCAAACCCATCACGTTGCCCGAAAGCCGCCTGGGCGGCGAGGTGCTGCGCGAGGCGGTGCGGCGGAAGGACGTGAAAGCCGCCGAGCAAACTTTTGCCGCGCTGGCCCAAGGTTTGCCGCAGGATGCGTTCAATCATCTCCTCTTTGCCGTGCAAGACAACACCGAGGTTCATCGGGTTGTCCTGCCCTACCGGGCCTGGGATTTGCTCGGTTTAATAGGCCAGGTTCAGGCGCATACCCTCCTCCGTCAATCCGTGCGCTATTGTGTCAAGGCCGAGTCCTGGGACCGCCCCAAGACTTTTGATGAGCCGCGGACCCTGTTGCCCCGCCTGCTCGAAGAGCACAAGTTGTTGGGCCGTTCTCCGGGGGAGCGCCAGGCGGAAGACAACTGGGTCGAGCAAATGTGTCAAACCATTTTCAAGTCCAGCCCCGAACAGGCCGCGGCATCAGTAGCCGCGGCGCTCGCTGAAGGGATGATGCCTTCGGCCCTCGGCGAAGCGATCACGCTGGCCGCCAATCAATTGCTCTTGCGCGATCAGGGCCGAACTCCCGGCGATGAAGTTACCGGCAAACCCATCGGCAGCGTGCATGGCGATTCCATCGGCGTCCATGCCTGCGATTCTGCCAATGCCTGGCGCAACATGGCGCGCGTCAGCAACACACGGAACTGTTTTGCCAGCCTTATCCTGGGCGCTTATCAAGTGGCCCTGGACCGCGTCGCACGAGGTGGCGATTTTCTAAATTGGCAACCCTTGCCGCTCGCCACGCACAGAGGCCAAATCAAATCGAATGAACCCGATGCGCTTCTCCGCGAGGCGGATGAGGCGATTAGGGGAAATCTGCAAGCCAGAGCCAGCGCTATTATCCAGCATTACGGTGAACTGGGCCACGCGCCTCGTCCAGTCTTTGATTTGTTGTTGCGTTACGCGATCAGCGAAGACGGGGCCTTGCATGCCGAAAAATTCTACCGGACGGTTTCGGAGGAATTCGCCGCCGCCCGCCCTGCTTTCCGATGGCGTCATGTCACAGCCTTGGCGCGGGTGACCGCCAGTGAGTTTGGCCGGCCGGCGGCCGGGATGGCCGAAGCCAGGTCGTTGCTAAAAATTTCCTGAGGCAATCTTTCGTTCCTGGCTTGCCAGAGGCGGATGGAAGTGCAAAATTATCTAGTGTTCGTTCGGCATCTTGCCCGGGGGTTGTCCACCAAGGCTGCAAGACAGCGTCCATTCTCAGTAAAACCTGAAACTGAAAGGCAATCAGATGAGTGTATTCGATTTGATTAAAGCGACGGTAGTTTGCGGGGGCATCGCCTTCCTGGTTTACAGTTTTCCCCTCATCGGGCAAGTTGTGATCATTGGAGTGTTAGGGCTGGCCTGGCTTACCTACGCCCGCAAAATGCTCAAAACCCTCACCGGACGTTAGCCCGCGCGAAGCCAGCTCCAGGACAGCAGTGCCTCTTGGCCCTCCCCTCGATCGGCCCCGCATCCTGAATCTCGGATCTCCGATCACTTCCCCCGCCTTCCGCAGTTCCTCGGCCACACCTTCACTGGTGGCTAACGCAAAACCCGCATCGAGCGTGACGACGGGTTCGACATAGTGGTTAACGGCCAACTCCCCGCCCCGATCAAGCAGAAGGGCCGACGGGCCGCGCGCAAAGCCTCGACGGCTCGAGCAAAGTCATTTTGCCCGCCTGTCAGCTCTGCAAAGAACTCCGCATCACTCATGCTCCCTCGTCCGTCGCGCTATCAGGAATGAGTTAAACATCAGGTATCGAAGGGGCGTCAGGTTCAGCAGAAAATCGACCGGGCCGGACACATAACGATCCGTGCAAGCGACGCTTTCGACATGGCAACCGGCACGACTGAGGAAGAATTCCATTTCCAGCGCATTCGTGGATATGATGGCGTCGTCATCCGGCGTGAAAGGCTCCTTCACGATGGGGGGCATGCGATCGAAACGGACTGCAAGGGGATCGGTTTTGATCTGATGGCGCTTTTCTCGGAGCCGTTTCCAATTCCGCAATTTGTTGCCTGCGCCGCGCATTTTTGGATGATAATCCCGAAAGCCCAGGACACGGAAGAAGTTCGGGCTGGAGAGGATGATTCGACCCCCGGTTTGCGCCACCCGCACCAGCTCACCGATAAAGGCCTCCGGCTCTTCGACATGCTCGAGCACGTTGAGCGCCCCGACACTCGCAAAATGCTGGTCCGGGAACGGCAATGTTTTGCCATCGTAAAGATGGCAGCGCTCGGAAAATGTCCGCGCCCGCTCAATGTTGGGTTCCGAGACATCCACCCCATGCGCCTCACATCCCGCCTCTGTAAGTCGGGCCACCACCTGGCCAACGCCGCAGCCGACATCCAAAACCCGTCCGCCCGATTTTTCCGGCTTTAAGGTGTCAGCGTACTTCGAGTAAAAGCCGGCATCCCAACTCGCGAGGAACTCGGCGTAGGCCTCGTTTTGGCGGTAAGTTTCCTGGTGGCTCATTCGGTCATTCGATTAACATGCCGCAGAAAACTTGGGTTAACACAGGGGTCGAGGGCAACTGAAAAGTTGCTGCCCTCCGCGGAGCGCGTTGACTCAAATTAAAAGACACCGGGGGAGGGAATTTGAGGGGAGGCAAAAGGGGTCGTTGACTCATGGGAAAAAGACACCGGCAATCGGTGGAAATGAACATGAGCCAAGAGCTAAAAGAAAAGTTGTTGT
>JBBRPK010000135.1:0-15701 GCA_038228235.1 Verrucomicrobiota bacterium | reverse complement strand
CGCCGGCTGATGGTTGACGCAGGCCACCCGTCTTTCTTTCTCTCTCTTTTTTTCTCTGAGGACATCGTCAGCGATTGCCCTTCGGATTTGCGCGCTCGCACGCTCTCGCCTGAGACGATGTTCTGCTTCGATTGACTCACCGCATCAAGATGGGATTGAAGGAGGCTGTTGAGGGAGCTTCCATGAGATGAGGGGGTGATGCGGGCGGTAGTCAGGAGCAAAGCAGACGACGCAGCTACAGCTTGAACTGTTTGGATTGAAGGGGCCAAATTTTCCTGTTTATGAAAAAACTGACGCAATACGGGTTAATGGCCAGGAAACATTGGCGGGAGTTCCTGCCGAAGGTGGTCGCCGATTTGGAGGCGAAGGGCCAATCGCGCGCGAAATGAGCCATTTGCGATGGACCGTACCCAGACTCGGACAGACATGCGAGCCGAATCGCCTTTCCGGTCGCTCAACCGTGATGGGCGGCGGTTTGATTTTCTACCAGTTCAGCCGCGACAATGTGGAGCGCGGGGACTTCGGCCATTTCCTGAGCCTCTACGCACCGGACAAGCTTCCGAATGGCCGCCGCCTCCGGCAGATGATGAATTCTTTCGTCTTCTGCATTGAGGGCTACGACGATGACCCCCGAACGGATTATTGCCGAAGAACTGAGGCGCAGACGCTGGAGCGTGCGTCAACTGGAGGAATGCGCCAAAAGCGACCCTCAGAAGCTGGCCTTGGCTGCGCGGCTGCGCCGGGAAACTACCTTGACGCTGCGCTGGATCGCAGCTCGGCTGCACTTGGGAACCTGGAAGAGCCTCAATGCCAAGTTACATCGCTGGCGAAAGACTCACCAAACCCTGAAGAATTAGGCCAGACTATAGTTTGATTCCTAGAAGTTGAGGCGACGGCGCGGTATTTTGGTGCCACTTCGGCTGCATTACTGTCGTAGTAATTCAGCGTGGCGTCACCCATTTGGCAGTTCCTCGCATATTAGCCGCTAGTTGAGAGACGCATCCCGCTCCGAGGTTTCCACCACGCGCACAACTTGATGGCCGCACTTGGCACCTGAACCTTTCAGGATTAGGTCGCCATTCTGCTCTTCGCCTGTGAACTTCGTGATCTGCGCTGAGCCACCACATTTCCCGCAATAGCCATTCGCCAGAATTCGCTCGCGCGCCTCTTTCGGGATGGTGCTCCACAGCACTGCCGATTTGGGTGTGAATTTCCCTTCGTTCATAATTTTGCGCTGGCCAGATCGGCTTCCGTCAGGCCGGCACTACGGCGGACGGCGACCCGCCGCAGCCGCTGAAGGTTAGCCGTAGGGATCGGCAGGATGCTCAGGCGGCGGCTGAATCGAAAGCCCATATCCACCACCTTATTTGCCCCGTTGCAGAAGTCCATGCCGTTCGCGCGCCAAAAAGGAATCAAACTATAGTCTCGACATAAATTGATGCCCTCGTCGCCCAGGCCCTCGGCCTCACGCTGGATGCACTCTCTACCCTCTACCGCATCCAGTTCCTCGTCCTGCGTCAGCACGAGCGCGATACCTGGTATGAACGCCGCGGCCGCATCGTCTTCTCGTGCAGCAAAGGCCGCCCCGAATGGAACGAAATCCGGGACATGAAGTCCGGCACCGTCGAACGCAAAGTCACCGAAGACTTTCTCCCCGGCGGCCCCATCGAGCGCGAAATTGTCTGGCACGCCCCCTTCGACCGCTGAGACCGACTATGCTACGGTCTGGCGGAAACTGGAGGAACATTCTAAACTCTTAACCGCGAATGAACACTAATGAACGCTAATCCAGAAAACCCAAATTAGGATTCTGCTTCCCATACGCGTGAACTCGCGTCCATTCGCGGTTAAAATATTTCATGGCCCTGCCCATTAACCTCAACGATCTGCTGGAGGCGATGAAACGGAATGGCTCGCCGCGGCCGGAATTTCAGTTTGATGAGGACCACAGCTATTTCATGACCCGGCTGCCGGTCCATCCTCAGGCGCGCGGGACCGGTTCAGGCGAACGCACCGAACAAGTCACACCCCAAGTCGCCCCGCAAGTCACCCCGCAAGTCACCCCGCAAGTCGAGCAACTGGTTTCGGTCTGTGATCGGCCTCTCAGCCGTGAAGAACTGCAAGACAGGCTTGGGCTGCAAGATCGCGAAAACTTCCGCAAGCTCTACCTGCTGCCCGCACTAGAAGCTGGTCTTGTGGAGCGTACCATTCCCGACAAGCCGAACAGTCGATTGCAAAAATATTGCCTGACCAAGAAAGGGACGGATTTGCTGGCGTCGAAACGCAAACCAGAAGGGGCCAACTGATGCTCGCAATGGCCATGCTGCAGGAACAAATTACCGTGGAAGTCACCCCGCAAGTCACAGGGCAAGTCGAGGCCCAAGAGGCCCAAGTGGAGGGGCGAACCTAATGCTCCCCACCGTCATCAGCCGTGAAATCGAGGTCGGCATCAAGTCCTTCCTGCGAACGACTTTTCCATGCTCGACGCCATCATCCAATCGCCCATGCCGAGCCGGTGAATACAACCGGGACCGGGTTGCGCTTGCGGTGATCCGGTGGCCGGACGAAGAGGACTAGGACCTCCAAGGGGCTAGTAAGTCCATCGAGTAGCCCGTCTTTTTGAGCGTTTTCGCTGGTGCCAAGTCTGCGCAAGTGCTTGACGATAAAGTAGATGACTGCAGTACACACCATTGCCAACCTTGACTTTATATTTGGCTTCTGAATATAAGGTGCCATATATGTTTAGTCGTTGGATAGAACCTGACTTGGCCGGGAAGTTGTCGTCGCCCTACGTGCAGATGATGTTTGGGGCGCGGCAAACCGGGAAATCTACGCTGCTGCAAAAGCTAATTCCCAAAGCGGCGATCTGGCTGGATTTCTCGGAGCCGAGGCAACGGTCGGAGTATCTGCGCGACCCTGGCGCGTTGGTGGCTCGTTGCCGGGGCTTGCCCGTCTCAAAAGAGCCGCTCACGGTGGTGGTGGACGAGGCGCAAGCGGTGCCAGGTATCTTCGACGCCGTGCAGCATCTTTACGACTCGGACAAACGGCGCTGGCGGTTCGTGCTGTGCGGCAGTTCGGCGCGAAAGCTAAGGAAGACGGGCGCGAACCTGTTGCCGGGGAGAACGCTGCTGCATCATTTATATCCATTGATTTTGCCGGAGCGGCCCTTGCCGGAATCCGGCAGCCTGAATTACGCCGTCGAGTCGCCGCTACCGTTGCCGCCCGTGGCGTCCACGCCGGAGTTCCCGCTATTCCCAGCCACCGATTTGATTGAGCGCATGACGTTCGGGGAACTGCCCGGCGTTGCGACGGCCCCGCCAGAGCGCCGGGCCGACCTGCTCAAAGCTTATGGCTTGGTGTATCTGGAAGAGGAATTGCGGCGGGAGTCCCTGATCAAGGACTGGGCGGCGTTTTCGCGGTTCCTCGCACTGGCGGCGGCCGAGTCGGGCCAGATCACCAACTATGCGAAGATTTCCAAGGACGCGGGCGTATCGCAGCCCACGGTCAAGAATTACTACCAATTGCTGGAAGACATGTTCATCGCCTTCCGGCTGCCCGCGTTTTCGGGCAGTCGGCGCAAGAACCTGCTGTCCACGGACCGGTTCTTTTTCTTCGACCTGGGCGTCCGGCACGCGGCGGCGGAGTTGCCTTTGAATACGGCCACTGTTCTCAGCAATCCAGGCCCGGCGTTCGAGCAATGGGTGGGGATCGAACTGTGGAAACGGTTGAAGTATCTCGGCGCGGGGCGGCTGCACTACTTCCGCACCAAGGGCGGCGCGGAAGTGGACTTCATCATCGAGCGGGACCACGTCCTGACGCCTGTGGAAGTAAAGTGGAGCGAGAAGCCGACCATGCAGGACGCGCGGCACTCGCTGGCTTTTCTGGAGGAGCATCCCACGTCGGCGAAGCAAGGGTTCATTGTGTGTCGATGCCGTCACCCTTTGCGGTTGCACGCCAAAATCATGGCGCTGCCGTGGTTCTGTTTATGACCATTCTCGACGCTATCATCCAATCGCTCAGCCGGGCCGGTGAACACAACCGGGACGACCAGGTTGCGCCTGCGGTGATCCTGTGGCCGGACAAGGAGCGCCAGTGGGAGCCGGTGCTGCCGGTCTTGGGCCCGGTTGCCGCACCTGCTCGCCCTTGGACCGTATGACTCCCGGTCGAAAACCGCTGGATCAACGATCCCAAGACAGTGCAAGCCAGGATGGGCGCGGAGCAGTGGGCCCGAGAAAGAGGGTCAGCGGCACATTTTAAGAATCGTGACCGAGGTAAACCGAGGCTAACCGAGGCTAACCGAGCCTTACAGGATTTTTCTTTTTTCGCAGAAAACCCCACCTCCGGCGAGTTTTGCTCGCAATAGGTCAGAATCAGTCATCTCCAGGAGGATTTTTCCCTGTCGATGACGAAAATCGCCTACCGAAAGGCGATGTCCTGTTGTCATACGAATCCGCGGTTGAAATCTTTCCACTTTGCCAACTTTGCTCCTCCACCATAGCAGTCTCCCTGGAAGCTAGGCCGTTTTGGCCCTCTGCCGTGGACCCCGTCATTGTCATCCAACGACTTGTGAAATGGCTCCAGAGGCAGGGCTCGAACCTGCAACATTCCGGTTAACAGCCGGACGCTCTACCATTGAGCTACTCTGGATTTAAGAGAGCGGCCTACCTTACTACGGCATTGGGGCGCGTCAACTGTATTTGGCCGCTGCGGCTTGGTCTTCTGGCCTGGTCTTTTGCGCGATTTCCAATTGAGGAAACCTCTTAAAGAACCGATTAGGAGTGAGATATACGCAATGCTTTTGAGGACGTTAACGAGTGAAGTCTGATTCTGTGTTTTTGCTGGAAAGCGCGGCTTGGCCGGCTTTTCTGGTCGATGCCGGAGGCACGATCCGAAAAGCCAACCAGGCGGCCATCGCTTTGTTCGGCTCGAAGCTGGAAACTGATTCCACCATGTTGTCCGCGCTTTGGGCAGAGGAGGGGGAGCCTCCCGAGCAGTTCCTGGCTCGCTGTGAACGGTCCGCCGCCACGGTTGTGCCGCTCAAACTGCTTGGCAAAGGCGCGGCGGTCACTACTTTCGCCGCCTACATTTCGGCCTTCCATTGGGAAGGAGAGAAGCGCTTCATTTTTCAACTCCTCCCTGACCTGGAGCGGAGAGCGGTTGAACACAAAGGGCCCGTCCTCGAAGCCAACCTGGCTCACAAACAAAAACTCGATTGCGCGCTGCAACTTGCCCGCACCGTCGCCCTGGACTTTAACAATGCCTTGACCACCATCCTGGGCCACACCTCGCTGGTCTTGTCCAAAATGGAGAACGGGCATCCCTGGCGCGCCTCCCTTGCGGAAGTGGAGAAGGCGGCGGGAAAAGCCGCGGAAGTCGCGAATCAATTGGGCGCCTTTAGCCGCGCCGAAAAAGATCTGCGGGGCCTGGCCAGCGGCAATTTGAACGCGTTGTTACGGCGGGTGGTGGAAGTCTTTCAACGAGCCGATACTGCCGGAATCGCGTGGTTAGTGGATTTGGAGAGCCGGATTTATTCCGCCAAATTCGACGAAGCCAAGATCCAGCAGGCCCTGGTTAAAATCCTGGAAAATGCCGTCGAATCGATTAGGGAGCGAGGCCAGATCAGCGTGACCTCCCGTAATCTGGAAGTCCCTGTGTTGACCCATGATGGCACAGTGCGGTTGGAACCGGGGGCTTACGTGTGCTCGGAGATTACAGACAATGGCCGAGGGATTGAGCCCGAGGTGCTGCCTCGCATTTTTGAACCTTTTTTCACCACCAAACAGGGGCACCGCGGATTGGGCTTGGCGTGGGTTTATGGCATCGTCACCAATCATGGCGGCGGAGTCACGGTTACCAGCCAACCCAGCCACGGCGCCTCCGTGCGCCTGTATCTGCCAGCCAGCAAAAAAATCGTCATCGAAGGGGCCATTTCGCTTGATGGCCTGCGAGGGGAAGAGACTGTTTTGTTGGTGGACGACGAAGATTTAGTCTTGAACATGGGCCGGACCATCCTTTCCGCTTTTGGTTACCAGGTTCTGGGCGCCAGCAATGGACCGAAGGCGCTGGAAATCCTTTCAACCGCCCAGTCATCCGTCGATCTCGTCATCACGGACCTGGTCATGCCTCAGATGAGCGGACGGGAATTGATCGATCAGATCCACATCCTGTTTCCAGGTCTGCCCATCATCTGCACCAGTGGATATATTCGCGCCAGTGGCAAGGAGAACATGGCTAATTTTCTTCAGAAGCCTTTTACCAGCCAGGACTTGCTCCGCCGTGTAAAAGAGGTGTTAACCGCCGCCGCCGTGGAGCAAGTCAGCAGCGGAGCCGTCGAGTAGCGGCGCTTCTGAATTCCAACGCAATTCGATCACTCAGGCTGGAGTTCGCGAGGGATGGAATGTTGCTGTCCAAGGACTCATTTCGATTCGCTCGATAACCTTTCGCGGATAATGGTTCCCAGTTTCTGGTTAAGTTTCTCCTGATCGCCCGCCACATCACTAATACTGCCCAGGTAATCGCCAGCGCGATTCAATAAATCGGCTCGCTTCTCACTCTCACTCACCACTCTGATAAATTGATGCTCGCTGCTCCCAATCCCGGGTCCTGTGGCGTCGTTATTGTCTTCCGCTTCGATCCAATACTCGATCTTGCTGCCCTCGGCCAACAGCGGACTCAACTCGCCGATCTTCCACTCGTGCCGGCGCTTGACCCGCTGGACGTGCCCTCCTTCCAGGTCTAATTCGACGGTTTTCTCCGCGCTGTCGTCGACCGTATCCACTTTGTAGCGCAGGCGCAGTTTGGCGATTTCAAAATCGTCGGAGGCTTCAAAGGCGATGGGCAGGGTGGCCTGTCGCGTGATGAGCTCTTCTCTGCGATCCGGATAAGTGATGCGGATTATGGGCGGTTTGTCCGGAATGGTCTCCACGCGATAAACGACCGAGTCCCTGGATTCCATTCCCTCCGTATCCAGCAGGAGGAGGGAGAATCCCACGATACCCTTGGCCGGAACGATAAAGCTGCCGGAAAGTTCGTTGGAGTTTTGGCCCGAGACTTTCAAGAGACCCATTTCATCGGAGCTATTTTGGAGCGCGGGCGTGACAGGGATGCCGGCAGGCGCGGATTCTTGAGGATTTACTGCCGCGCCTGCAAATTTGAGCGCCGCCGTCCGCAGCGCTTTGGTGGCAGTGGCTTTGATATTGAGCTGGCTGCCGGACAGCAAGGAGAGATCCCCAAGCGAACGATGGACCGGTTTGAGCCGCGTGTAGGCGGGAAACTGTTGATCACATTCCATCGTCAAGAGGGTCGGCCTCGGAATCGTCCTCACTGTGTACGCTGGGCTCTGAGCATCGTTCAAATAGAGGATATACGAGAACGTCTCTTGCACATTTTCGATGGTGCGTCCGAACCGCCTTCGGTTTGTCATATCCTGTTCCAGACTGAATTCCTGAAGGCGCCGGCCAGGATACTTGATTTCCAACTTGCCGCTGGAAGGAATCACTCCGGCCACCGCCGCCTCCAATCGGACGCTATCCCCGCGGCCAATGATCTTGTTCCCCTCCACCACACTCACTCGGGTCTTCCGAGGCACCGGAGTGCTGGAAAGGAACACGCGCTGCAATAGGTCCGTTGAGACTTTTCCGCCATAAATAAATCCCACCGTCCCCAGAAGAGTCACCAAGCCCGCCACCATCCCAAGCCGTTTCAGTTTTTCCGTCGGGACCACGGCGTTAAAATCCATGGGAGCAGCAATTGCTTCGGTTTCCTCTACCAGCGCCTTCACCAAGCCAACCGAAGCGCCAGACGGGATAGCGCCAGAGCGGGTTAACTGAACGGCTGCGATTAATCGGCTGCGAAAAACCGATCGAGACCTTTCCACCATCAAGGCCAGTTCATCTTCGTCGGGTGGATGAATTAGAGGCGCGGCGACATAGCGGATGAGAATGTAACCCGCCAGAGCGGCTTGCGCCATGAGCAACAACAATCGCACTCCCCAGGCCAGATCGAAACACCAATCGATGAACATGGCCAGGGCGAGTAATTCCACGACGGCGGCCACTGCCATGGCGGCGCCTGACAGGGCCGCGGTGGCGACCCCCTTTCGGCGCAGCGCCGCGAGCTTGGCGTCGAGGAAACCGCTGGCCCGGGCGGGGCGTTTTTCCGGAAGCGTTTCCAGCAGGTCAGGCATTAAATCAGTTCCTTTTTGCTATTGGGGAAATTGCGGAACAAGTGAGACCCTTGGCTTTCATTTGAGATACGACATCTTTCGCAGAATCCATTCAGCCGTCACCACGCCCAGCAGCAGCAGGTAGTAAAACGGGGAGGACCAAAGCTCCACCTCCAGTGGCGAACGAACCCGTTCCGTTTTGACACTGATTGTTTCCGGCAACTGATATAAATTTTCTTCACGGAAAAAGGCTCCCCCCGTGGCCAAGGCGATTTCCTGCAGGAGCGGTTCGTTCATTGCCGTTTCGCCCAGTTCAAACTTCGGTTCAGTGATGTTGAAATCAAGCAGCGCATTGGGGTCCTGCTCCACCCAAAACTGGTAATTGCCCGGAGCAGGGGCAACAAACTCCGCGCGATAGAGGCCGGGTTGTTCGGGAATGGGGCGCAAGGTCACTTCCGGCCTTGGCCCCTGGCCGTTTTTCAAAGCGTGGAATCCTTTCACGGAGGGCTCTTGCACCGGCTCAAAACCTACCCCATACAATCGCGCGTAAATGCTGATGCGGTCCCCGGTAATGTAATTTTGCCGATCTGTGGTTAACTGAGTGCGTTTGGACCCACCCAGCAACCGCTGCAAAGAGACCCTCTGGGCAATTTGCCCCCAGAGCGTGGTGTAGTAAATATCTCCGGCATTTTTGCGCCAGCGCCATGTATTGTCCGTTCCTACAAACATCACCTGGCCCAAACCGTACTGCTGCGAGGCGATGACCGGCATCTTTCCGAAGCGCGATTCTCGGGCCGGATTCGGATCCACTAACAAGACCTCGGCAGCCGGTTTGGGACGCGAAACTTTGGCCACCCAATACACCGGCGGCAATTGTCTCCAAAGCGTGTTGTTCTCGTCCTCCTTGTCCGACAACCGTAACATCGGATTGGCGCGGCCCGCCCCTGTCAATTCCAACCGGATCGGCTTGTCGGAAACGTCCGACGGCGATTCCACAGTGGGGCTGTCGAACTCGACCGGCAACATTTTTTCCATGACGGTGCGGCGGTAGGCCGTGGGCGCAAAACGTTTTCCCGCCACCATCACCAGGGCCCCGCCGAATTTCGAGATCAATTCATTTAAATTATCGAGCTGCGATGGGGCGAGGCCCTTGGGATCAACGTCGCCGAAAATTACAAGATCGTATTTGAAAAGCTCCTCCTTTTTCGCTGGGAACTGCGGCAGGTAGGGCGTGTTTTCCCCACGCGCAATCGCCGGGTCCCCTTCCACCAGCCAGCATTTCAATGCGATTCGACGATCCCGCAACAGCATCGCTTGCAAATAGCGGAACTCCCAACGCGACGATTGGTCCATCAGAAGCACTTTAATTTTGGCGTCGATGACCCGCAGGCGCTGGGTGCGGGAGTTGTTGTCCTTCACCGCTTCATCAGAGCGCGGCTCGATGGCGGCCTCCAGATCAAAATCGCCTTGCGCCTCGGGAGTAAATCTCATCGGCACCACTTGCTCGCCATCACCAGAAAAAGTAATCGCGCGCCTGGCCACTGGATGATTGTCCAGCTTCAGGACCAGTTCTGCCGTCTCTCCTCGCAATCCCTGCGCCCGCACGCGCACCGTGATGGGGACCTCATCCTTCACGAAGGTGACATCCGGAGCGAAAATGTTCCCCACGATAATATCGCGGGGCGAAGTAATGCCGACCCCATAGACGTAAAGCGGGACGCCCTCCTGGCGCAAAAGATCGGCCACTTCCCTCGGGGGGCTGCCGCTGTTGTTGGCGCCGTCCGTTACGAGTAGAATTCCCGCCAGTGGTTGCCCGCGTTTTCGGCTCGTGACCTCGCGCAAAGCGTCGCCGATAGCAGTCCCGGCATTGGTAGCCTCGAAACGATCTACCCAGGTGAATTGCTCAAGAGCGCTTTTGGCGGCTGTCTCCTTTGGGGAAGCATTCGTCTCGGCTTGTTTCCTAGCGGCGATCGGAGCAACGCCCTGGCCGAAAGTGAAAGTGTCGAGATCGAACTCTCTGTCCAGGCGTGGGAGAAGATTTAGCCTCTCGTTCTTCAGGACACTTTTCAGCAAATCGACCCGGGCGACCTGCTCAACGGCCAGATTCTTTTCGAAAGCTTGAGACAGACCTTTGGTTGGATCAAGCAAGTCCATCCCAATGGCCGCCCGTTTTTGATCTTCCGGCCCGACGCGCGGGTCCTTGATTTGCATGCTGGCGCTCGCATCGACCAGCACCACGAGCAACCGGCGCACGCTGCCCTCCACGGTCAAACTGAGGATGGGGCGCATCAGCAAAACCAGCAGGAGGCCGATAAAAATGAAGCGCAAGCTAGTCAGAATATATCTTCGCCGCGCCGAAAGGCTGGCCGGACTATGCCGATACAGCCAAAAAATGACGGTCCCCAACAAAACACCCCAAAAAATAGACCAGCCCACCCCGATGCCGCCGCGAAAAGCCAGCGATGTCTTCGCGATACGAACCGCATCATCGACCTTCGCGCCGAGAAGTTTGAGCAATAGTTCAGTCATGCTGCGGTCACCGTTCGCCGTGAGGCTAAAAGTCGGCGCAATAGATTTTCAAGGGCACGGAAATGGAGGTCCCTCTCTTGAAATGCGCAAACGGCGATAGTTCCTGGCGTGACTTCGGAATTGAGAAAGGGTTTATACTGGAAAACTTCGGCTTAATCCCGGCAGCGATGCCCATCTCTCCTTAAGTGTGAGAAATCTGGAGCGGTTTTCAAGCTCTAAATTGTTGCGTGTTAATTACTGAGGCAGGAAGAGTGGGACTTGCAGGAGCGTCGCTCCGAAACCTGGGAAGGACGAGTTCCACGAGTCCTTGATCTCCCAACGCGCGTTACGGAAGGAGTGGGACTTGCGGGAGCGCGTCCTTCCGAGGCGGAGGGGCTTCCAATCGAGGGTGACGGCGCTTGCCAACTACTTGCTTAATCTTCCCGCCAGGGAAAGGCGCGCGTCCTGCAGGAATTGGAGGGTCTCTAAGTTCGCATCCGCGGCGATCACTTCGTCGATGATGGCGAGTTGTTGCTTAATCTGCGCTTCGGACCATTCAGCGGAAACGGTGGTTGTCCGATAATTCTGATTTCCATAATTAATGTGGTAGGTTCTGGAGTTTGGCCCATTGACGGGGCCTATTACGGGCCCCAAAATTGGAGTCGCGTAGTCAATCAATTCACCAGAAAGGGCTGACTGGATGCCTGACCATGCCGAAAAAGGCATTTTGTTGGAGCGGACTTGATCGAGAAGGGCAGATTTGGCTTGCGGATATGCGCCAGCTAATTGCGCCAGCACCCGCAACGCCATTACATTGGGAATCGAGGAATCCTGAGCCACTCGGGTCAGGGCCGGGATTCCGGCGCCGTCCGCAAGGCCGCCCAAGGCAATCATCGAATAAAAATTCCATTTGGAGGCCACCTGTTCTAAATCCGAGGCAACGTTGACTCCGCCGTATCGTTGTAACACTTCAAACAACGGGCCCATGTCATGGCCTTCCAATTGGCCTCGGTTGGCTTGGCCGAGCGCCTCACGAGCGGCGGCCAGGAAGACTGCGCGGTGCTGACCCGGGGCCTGTTGCTCCAAATTCCTGGCCAGCATGGCAATCTCCTTTGGGTCCGCCGTGGCCTTGAGGACTTGGAGAGCGGTCGTGATGCTTTCGGCACCCCCTATTTGGCGAAGCGCCTCGAGCAGCGCTAATCGAACGGTTCCATATCCCAACGCCTCGCCGCCTTGGATCTGATCCAGATCCACGTCCACATTCCTGGAGAGGAACTCGCCAATTGCCGGCGTCGCTGCTGCGCCTTGCTGCACCAGTTTTTGAAAAGCTTGCCTCCATTGCGCAGCCTGACTGGCAGTAATCGAGGCCGTGCTCACATCCAGCTCCGAAAGACTGGCCACCAATTGCCGTACATCCTTCACTGGTTCCGGACTCGCCGGCTGTGGATTGGAAGGCGAAGTAGAACCAGCCCCCAAGGAGTTTGCGGAGATAGTCGCCGAGCCGCTCCCAGTGCCGGGATGCGAAGAAGGCCGAGCCATCAAATAGACCACAACCGCCGCCAGGGCGAAAAGGCCCACTAGCAAGGCCACGCCGCCCCCGGACCGTTTTGCGGGCGTGGGGCGGCCCGATTTTGGATTTTGCCGTTTTGGTTTCATTGTTCCGAAACTGCGGAAAGCTATATTCTTGAAGCCTTGTCAGCAACCCTCTTATTTCCCGCCAACAATTGTCGAATTGTTTTCGTCTGGAAGGGGAGGACCAGGCCGGGCGCAATCTCACACAGCGGCGCCAGGACAAAACGGCGCTGATGCGCTCGTGGATGGGGGAGTCTCATGTTCCTCGTGTTTCGCGTCTGGGCGCAGAAGGCGATCAAATCCAAATCAAGGGGGCGCGGTGCGTTCACCACGTTTTTGCGGTGCCTGCCGAATTGGCGCTCCAGCTCGTGAAGTTTAGCCAGCAGGCTTTCAGGGGTTTCTGAAGCAGGCGGGGTCAAACCGGCAACCGCGTTAATGAAGGCTGGCGAGTTTGGGGGACAATCCACCGGGGACGTTCTCCAGAGGGATGAACGGAGCAATGGCTGCACCGAGAAAGCCTGCAACCGTTCCATGGCTTGCAAGATGATTTGGCGGGAATCCCCCTGATTGGATCCGAGCGCCACAAAAGCCAGCGCTTCTAAATTTAATTTTGCTATTTGGCTTTTGTTCCGAACGCTCACTTACCTCAGGCCCAGTACATCTTGCATATTGTAAAGGCCGGGTTTTTGCTCGGTCACCCATTGCGCCGCGCGAAGCGCGCCTTTGGCGAAGGTTTCACGACTGGAGGCTCTATGGGTTAATTCCAACCGCTCCCCTAAACCGGCCAGCACTACGGTATGGTCCCCAACGACGTCGCCGCCGCGCAGGGAATGAAGGCCGATTTCTGTGTTCGTGCGCTCGCCCTCAATCCCCTCGCGCCCATGCTTTTGCTGAATGGCCTCGCCGAGCTGCTGCTGGCGAACCTCCGCCAGGATTTTGGCGAGCGTTGCGGCCGTCCCGCTGGGAGCATCTTTCTTCAGGCGATGGTGCATTTCGACGACTTCCAGATCGAAACCAGGGCCAAGAATTTCCGCGGACCTGCGGGCGAGCCAAAAAAGTGCGTTTACACCGGTAGAATAATTGGATGCCCATACCATGGGGATGGCAGACTGCAGGGAACGGATGCCGGACTCTTCAATCGGCGAATGTCCAGTGGTCCCAATCACGAGGGCCTTTTTGTGTGCGGCGCACAGCTTAGCCATGGGCAGCGTAGCATCATGGAAGCTGAAATCGATGACGACGTCAGTTTTTTCAATTACCGCGCGCAGGTCATCCCCGAGGTCAATCCCCGCCACGATCTGAAGATCAGGAATCCGGCCGGCGCACGCGAGCAGAGTCTGGCCCATCCGCCCTTTGGCTCCACTGATGATCATTCTGATCACTTCAGCACCCCGCACTCCTGCAAAGTTCGCTTGAGCATTTCCCGATTTTTCGAGGCCATTGGCGCCAGTGGCAAACGGTATTCCTCTTCAATTTCTCCCAACATCGCCAGAGCCGCCTTGATGGGGATGGGATTAGTTTCCGTGAAGAGAGCTTTGAAGAGCGGGAAAAACTTTTGATGGAGCTTCTGGGCTGGCCCAACTTTGCCCGCCGCAAAGGCTTTGACCATTTGAACAATTTCCCGCGGAATAATATTCGAGGCCACGCTGACAACGCCGTCTGCTCCTACGGCCATGAAGGGAAGGGTGAGGGAATCATCACCGCATAGAATTGTAAAATCTTCACCCAACGTCGCGCGCAGTTGGCTCACCCGATCCGGGTTGCCACTCGACTCTTTGATTCCGACCACCGTTTTGCAAGCGGCCGCCAGGCGTTTGACTGTTTCAATGCCGATCTCAACTCCACAGCGAGCCGGAATGCTGTAGAGGACGAGGGGCAGTTTTGTGGAGTCGGCGATGGCCTTGAAATGCTGGAATAGGCCCTCCTGAGTGGGCTTGTTGTAATAAGGCGCTACTTGCAAGGAGCCGTCGGCGCCAGCGTCGGCAGCCGCTTTGGTCAGATACACCGCTTCCGTCGTGGAATTCCCACCCGTTCCCGCCAGCACCTTGATGTTACCCCCCGCAAAATCGGTGGCCGCTTCGATCACGCGGATATGTTCCTCATAATCCAGGGTTGGGGACTCCCCGGTCGTTCCCACCGGCACGATTCCGTCCACGCCACCCTTGATCTGGGCTTTGATCAAATTGTCGAGCGCTTCCTCATCCAGTTTGCCGCCCGCAAAAGGGGTGACGATGGCAGTATAGGTCCCGGTAAACATCCGTTGTTTCACGTTGCCGATATTTCCAGAAATTAGGCCGATTTGACCAGCTTCAAATTCTTGCGCCGCTCAGAAAGCCCTTACGAAGATTTCCTCTGACACGACTCCTTCACAAACTTTGGCGACCGGCCCCGTCATTAAAATCGAAAAGTCCCTCCCAATGGCAATGGCAATGGCGCCGCCGGGCATGTGGACGGTCAGCGAAGCGTCGCACAACCCCAAACGGTGGGCCACCGCCGCTGCGGCGCTGCTGCTGCTGCCGGAAGCCAGTGTGTAGCCAGCGCCTCTTTCCCAAATTTCGATTTGAATATTGTTTCGATCCAGCACCTTCATAAATTGCACATTCGTGCGCTTTGGAAAAGCGGGATGGACTTCCAGGAGGGGTCCGTACTGCCCGGCCAACCCGGAGCTCACTTCGGGCAGCGGCACCACGCAGTGCGGATTCCCAATCGTAGCGGCGCAAAAAGAAAACGTCCTGTCTCCGGCCTGGATCGACTCACCAAGCACCTCGCGCCGTTTCCCAATCACGGGAATTTCGTCGCTCCAAAAGCTAACTTGGCCCATTTCTACCCGGACGGTCCTTCCTCCATCCATCACGACCGATTTAACAATCCCCCCGAGTGTTTCGATAGTGAATGCCTCCTCTTTCACCAACCCGCTGTCCCAGAGAAAGCGCGAGAAAATCCTCAGCCCATTGCCGCTCTTCTCGGCTTCGCTGCCATCCGGATTGAAGATGCGGAGCGCAAAAGCCGCTTTCCGGGATGGCAATGGCCCCAACAAAATACCATCTGAACCGACTCCGAAATGGCGGTGACAAATCACCTTCATCTTCTCGTGTATCAGCGGTTCGGGAAGGTCTTGCGGCGGGATGACTAGATAATCGTTGCCCAGCGCATGGTACTTGAAGAACTTCATCGTTGCTACCGAAACTAACAAACCCCTTCTCAGTGCAAAGAGGAAAGTCGGTTTTTCATTCTTCAGGGCTGCTCAGCAAAACCTTAGAGCCTGTTTTAAAATTGCGTGGGGTCCTGCGGCGAGGGATTTTGGCTGTGGCCAAGGCGGCGAGGCCGGAGCATCCCCGCAGCGGGCTGTGACGGCCGAGTCAACGCAGGCCGCAGACAAAAGATCCGCCGACCGGAGGGTTTTCGCGAAAAAGGCCGACTGGCTTCGTTGCTGCTCGGTCGCAGATCGCTAGCGGAT
>JBBRPK010000134.1:0-15704 GCA_038228235.1 Verrucomicrobiota bacterium | reverse complement strand
TTGGCGAATCCGGTTTCCGATGAACGGGCGCGGAAACTCGCCGAAGAGTTAACGGCCGCCGAAGTGAGTTTTCCCGGGACCAACCTGCGCCTGATCTACGAATTGGTATCTGCCCAAATTCCGCCGAATCAGGATGTCTGAATTTATGAGGGGATTTTTTCTGTCCTGTCTGTAATTCTGCGGCCAGGGGAATGGGATGGTGCGCGATACAGGTTTCGAACCTGTGACCCCTACCGTGTCAAGGTAGTGCTCTACCACTGAGCTAACCGCGCCCTGAAAGCCGGAAGGCAGTTGAAACATGGGAGAGTTCCTCATGAAAACCTTCGGTTCCCGTCCAACTGAATGTCGTTGGCAGAATTGACTCTTGCAAGCTAAAAATGAAACCCGGCCGAGTCGGTGAGTGCGGCGGCTTATTGTCCGATGCAAAAAAGGTGCTTCTCGCCGCGGAAAAATAATCGGCCTTGGCTAATGGCAGGCGATGCAAAAGTTTTCTCACCAAGCTTATTGTGCGCAAGGCGGTCGAATTCTGATCCGGGCCGGACCACGTTCATCACTCCTTCATCATTGAGAAAATAAACCAGACCATTGGCAGAGGTGAGGGAGGAATGGTGCTCTCCCAGGCGTTCCTGCCAAAAAAGTTTACCCGTGGCGGCTTCAAAGCAGTGAGCCACACCTGAGTCCGAAACTATCAAAAGATAGTCGCCCTCAACAATGGGCGAGGGAACATAAGCCACGCCTTTGTTCGTGCGCCAGACGATTTTTGTGTGAGTCACATTCCCAAGGCCATCGGGTTTGATGGCGAGGAGATGATGATCGGGAAAACCCCCCGTCATAAACAAGAGGCCTGCCCGCTCGCTATAGACCAGGGAGGCGACGTATTGCTCGGTAGGGCCGTCGATGAGCCAGTGCAGCTTGCCATTATTCGGATCGTAGCTGGCCACGCATTTATCTCCGGATAACACCATTTGGGTGCGCCCGGCCAACTCGCGGATGATAGGCACGCAATAGCTTCTGGTGTGGTTTGCGCGGGGTACTTTCCAGAGAGTTTTCCCTTCACTTCGGCTGAGGGCCACCATGTAGGAGTCGCCATCATGATCGCCGTTCACAATCACTTTGTCCTTGTAAAGAATGGGCGAGCTGCAGAAACCATGTTTGCTGGCGAACGGTCCGGGACGAACAACCCATTTTTGTTCCCCGTTAAAATCATACGCTGCCACCAACATCTCCTTTTGATCCAGGAATGCCACATAAACCAGCGTGCCGTCCGTGGCCGGAGTGCTGGAAGCATGGCTGTTGAGAGGATGTTTGGTTTCGAGCGGCGATTGAACTACCGTCCTTTGCCAAATGATATTCCCCGTGTTGCGATTTAAGCAAAGCAAAATCCGCTCCTGCGTATTGAGCGCAGCGACGGTGAAGATGCGCTCATCCCAGACAATCGGCGAAGCGTGGCCGATCCCCGGCAGGGCGGTTTTCCACAGCACATTGCTCGTGGCGCTCCAGTGAATTGGAATCTGGGTCTCGAAACTGGTCCCGTCGAGTCGCGGACCGCGCCAGCAAGGCCAATTCTCCGCGCGAACCGACGGGGAGCCGGCCCAGTACATGGCCAGAAAAGAGAGCCAGACAATCCGGCGCAGCAGGAGGCAATTCCGTGCCGCGCATTGCGGAGCCGCCTGCGAACAGCCTGCACGGTTGGAGTCATTCAATGGCATAGCGTGGCGCAAGTCTTCCCGACATTGACTCGACTCACAAGACTTTCCTCTGAATCCAATCTACGATGCGTTGCAGGAGCAGCGGGGAAAGGAGGATACTGATATGGCCATGGGGCAGGCGCCAAATCTCCGGCTGTTGCCAGGCGCGCCACAAGCTTTCGACTGTCTCGGCCGGAGCAAAGAGGTCATACCGCGACTCCACGATGAGAATGTTTTCCCGTGGCAGGCAAGGAAGATGGCTGGCCAGATTCAGCGGTTCGAGCCGCACCGAGGAGGTGTTTTCCAGGCTGCCGCGGATGGACTTGCAAAACGACAATTCCTGGATGGCCTGATCGACTTTTGCAATCGGCGTCAGCAGGACCGCAAAGGAGGCGGCCTCCCTTTTACTTTGTTTTGGGGAACAAACTAACAGACCAGCCAGCCACGCGCCCAGGGAGATCCCCCAGAGGCCCACCTTAGGCGAACCCTCCGCCTGGAGCCAGGCCAGCAGGGCGCGAGCATCGGACAATGACTGCCGGGTGGCCTCCAACATGTGCAACAGGTCATGAGAAATGAAATTCTGGATGGCGCCCGGTTCTCGCGGCCGGCGCCGGCCATGGTAGGGCAACTCGAACATAGCTGCGTTCACTCCCGCTCGAACCAACCGTTTAGCCAGCAAGGGGAACTGGCAGCGGTATTGCATCTCTGCGCTCCAGCCGTGCAGCAGAATCACGGAAGGACGGCTCTTCCACTCCGTGCCAGCCCGGAACAGCCGCCCTGAAACCTGATTGTTTTCCGCCCAGCGTGTTGCAACCGCAGACTTGAACTGAAATTCAGTCGCATTCTTAAAATGCAGGTCTGGCGCGATTGTGTCCTTGTCGGAAAATAAGTCGGGGTCGTTGAGCAATTTCTCGGCCTCAAGCCGGTGATGCGGTTCTCTCTGGCCGCCGGCTTGGAAGGAACTGGCCATCCGTATCGCCCCCTTGTCGAGCGCTCTGGTCAAGAATTTGAGCACATTTCACCTTAAGCCAAATTACTTGGACCCACAAAAGGAAAGGAGAGTGGTTGCCATTATCACCAGAGCCAGTGACAAACCAGCGGAGCGCCGGCGTTCCGGCCAGGGATGGACTTTGTCACTGGCCCTGCCGTTATCACCTGCCAACCGCCGCCCGCGGCTTGTAGATTCGGACGATTAGGCCAGAAGTCCTTTGATGATTTCCGGTTCGAGAACGCCCGTCAGCTTTTGGTTCAGACCGCCGTAAAAGTAGGTCAGCTTTCGATAGTCCAATCCTAACAAGTGCAGAATTGTGGCGTGCAAATCGCGGATGTGATGGCGATCTGCGACTGCTTCATGGCCCAGTTCATCGGTTTCGCCGAAGGCGGTCCCGCCTTTGACCCCGGCGCCCGCCAGGAAATAGGTGAACCCTTTGGGATTGTGATCCCGGCCATTGCTCCCCTGACTGACGGGTTGACGGCCGAACTCGCCACCCCAGACGACGAGAGTCTCGTCAAGAAGGCCGCGCTGCTCCAGGTCGCTGAGCAGAGCGGCGATGGGTTTGTCGATTTCGGGGCAATGAATTTTCAAATTCTCCTCGACACCGTTGTGGGCGTCCCAATTCTGCTGCTGATGGCCACCGCCCTGATAAATCTGCACAAAGCGAACACCTCGTTCCACCAATCGGCGCGCGATGAGGCATTGGCGGCCAAAGGGCGCAGGGCCGAGCGCCAGAGGGTGATCCGGCTTTGGATCGTTCAACCCATACATTTCCTTAGTCGCGGCTGGTTCCCGCGATAAGTCCAATGCCTCCGGAGCAGTGGTCTGAAGTTGGAACGCCAATTCATAGCTCGCAATCCGTGCTTGTAATTCCGAGTAACCCGGGCGGCTGGCCATGTGCTGGGCATTGAGCTGGTTGGCAGTGCTAATCAAATCGCGCTGCATCCCAGGCGTGATGCCGGAGGCGGAGGAGAGGTTGAGAATGGGCTGCCCGCTGGAGCGGAAGACGGTGCCCTGAAACGCCGCCGGCATGAAGCCGCTTGACCAGTTGGCCGCTCCGCTGATTGGACCCCCGCGCGGGTCCAGCATGACTACGTAGCCGGGCAGGTTCTGGCTCGCCGAGCCCAGGCCATAACTCAGCCAGGAACCCATGGAGGGGTAGCCCTGGATAATCCTTCCGCTATTCATCTGGAGCATGGCGGAGCCGTGGGCAAAGGAGTCCGCATAGAGGGATTTGATGACAGCCAGCTTGTCCATGTGCCGGGCCAAATGCGGCAACAGATCGCAACACCACAATCCCGACTGGCCGTGCTGCTTGAAAGTGCGCTTGCTGGCGAGCAACTTTGAGGGTTGCACGTCCCGGCGGCGGATTTCCATGTCCACGGTTTGGCCGTCCCTTTTCTGCAACTCCGGTTTGTAATCAAACAAGTCCATCTGGGATGGCCCGCCATACATGAAGAGAAAGATGCAGGACTTGGCTTTCGCAGGAAAATGGGCGGGCTGCGGCAATAAGGGATTCTCCGCCGGGGCCGCGCCCACGTTTCTGGTGAAGAAGCCATCGCCGTCCAATAAAGAGGTGAGAGCCAGCCCCGCGAAACCCGCGCCCATCTGCCACAGAAACTCGCGGCGCGAACCGCTGCACAGGCTGGAGGTCCGCATCAAAGATCTAGTCCACATAGATTAACTCATTCAGGTTGAACAACAATAGGCAGAAGGAACGTAGCGCCTGTTGTTCCGCGGCCTTCAGGCCGGGAGGGTTGCTAGGATCATCATTGAATTGCCCAGCGGCTGGGTTTACTTCCAGTTTCTTGTTTTCTGTGAACCATCGCAGATCGTCCACGCTGAGCGCAGCGCCCCAGGCCCGAATACCAATCAGCCCTTTGCCGCCCACCGGCTGAGGATCGGTCACATCGAGAAGTGGTTCGCGGGACCCATTCAGCAGCAGGCGAAGGCGCGCCCCGGCTAACTCGATCACCACGGCCAGCGCTTGGCCGGTTGGAATAGGGGCGCTTCTTTCAGCCAAAATCGTTAGATCCTTCGCATGACGAATGAGCGTGATGCGTTGTTGGCGGGGATCAAAAGCGACCTCGTAACCACGCTGCTCATCCCCTTCGACGTTCGACCGCAGCAGGAGCGAGGCAAATTCAGTGGCACGATCGAGGATGAGTTTGGCGCGGACAACGCTGTTACTGGAGGCTTCGCCTTCCCATAAGGCGAAGGGAGCGCGCTGCCGTTCCACGGTGCGAATGCCTTCATAAGCGCCCGACCATCGGCCACGGTGATAGCTCCACCCTTCCTGAGGACCCAGCAGAAGATCCGACGGCTCGAGCTGGTTCAGATACTCCACCGACAACGAATTGGGCACGTCCGGCCGAAAAGTGAGGCGAGACTGGAGCGCGTTGAACTCCTTGCTCTGGCGCTCCAGGAAATTGATAGCCACTTGCGCTTCGCGGTGGTTTGGATTGCGATTTAAAGCTAATTGGTAGCCACGGCGAATTTCCCTCAGCCGGCTGCCCCCTGCCTCTCGGAGCAATCGCGCGGCCATGGCCGCGGCCTGACGTTGCATGAAGTCGTCGTTCAACATCATTAGAGCTTGGGGAGCGACGGTGGTGACGGAGCGTTCTCCCAGCGGAGAGGTTGTGTTGCTGTAATCGAACGTGTCGAGGGCGGGAACTAACATAGTCCGGCGGATGTAGGTATAAACGCTGCGGCGCGATTGCTCTTCCATCGTGGATTTCTGCCAGCCCAACCCCGGGCGGGAGGCTCCAGCTAACAATTCCCCGCCCAAATGTGGAAAGAATCCCCGCCCGCCCATCTTTGGATTGAGCTGGCCGCTTATTGTGAGGATGGAATCCCGGATGGATTCGGCTTCGAGCCGGCGCAGATTTTGCCGCCAAAGCAGATCGTTTCCCGGGTCGGTTTTTTCCGCCTGGTGGTTCTGGCTGCGCGAGGACATGCGATAGGCCTTCGACAGGAGAATCAGCTTATGCATCTCTTTCAACGACCATTTTCGTTCGATAAACTCAGCGGCCAGCCAATCCAGCAACTGAGGATGGGTGGGCGGCAGACCCGCGCGACCAAAATCGGTGGTTGTCTTGACGATGCCTTTTCCAAAATGATGCTGCCAAAGCCGGTTAACCATCACCCGCGCCGTCAGCGGATTTTGCGGGCTGGCGATCCATCGTGCCAGGGCGAGGCGGCGGCCAGTCGAGGGCGTCTCCTTTCCACACGGCGGCAGAACGGGCTTCTGCCCGCCGAGCACGCTCAGAAAGGCAGGTTCCACCTCCGCGCCGGGTGAACCGGCGTTTCCGCGCGCGAGAATGTGCGTCGGCAGTGGCGAGCCTCCGCACTCGCGCACGGCAAGCGTCCATTCATAGGGCGGCGCTTCCTCTTTTACGCGGCTGATGTGTTCTTGACGTTGCTTTTTCTCGCTCTCGGAAGCGGGAGTTGGTTCTCCCTCCAGGCTTTTGATGCGCCCTTGCCATTGTTGCCGCCACTGATTCACTTGCCCCGGCGCGGCCAGCGGCGCGAAGCTGGACGCCCCCAGGTTGGTTTTCCCGCTTTCATAAGGGCGGACATTTCGGAAGAAGGAGAGGAATTGATAGTAGTCCGCCTGCGAAATGGGATCGAATTTGTGATCGTGACAACGCGCGCACCCCATCGTTAGTCCAAGGAAAGCTGTGCTGGTGGTCGAAAGAATGTCGTCGAGCTCATCGAACTCCGCCATTCGCTTGTCGTCCGGCTCGATATCAAAAACGCAGAGTCGCTGAAATCCCGTGGCGGCGATGGAATCGGCGGTCGCATCCGGCAGTTCGTCCCCAGCGATTTGTTCGAGAATAAAACGGTCATAAGGCTTGTCTTCATTGAGCGCCTTGATGACGTAATCGCGGTAACGCCAGGCTAACGGCTTTTCGCCATCGACTTCGTAACCATTGCTCTGGGCGAAACGAACGACATCCAGCCAATGCCGCGCCCAGCGCTCCCCGTATTGCGGGAGGGAGAGGAGGTGATCAATGAGCTTCTCGTAAGCGGCAGGGGACTTATCTTTCTCGAAAGCCGCCACTTCCTCCGGTGTGGGCGGCAAACCAATAAGGTCGAAATAGACGCGTCGAGCCAACTCGCGGGGGGTGGCCGTTGAGTTTGGAGTAAGGCCCTTGGCTTCAAGTTCAGCCAGAACAAAAGCATCGATCGGATTGGCTGCCCACGATTTCTGTTTTACGATGGGCGGAGCGGGGAGGCCAACCGGTCGAAAGGCCCAGTAAGCGCGTTCCTCGTCCGTGATCGCGAACGCCCCCCTTTTGGCCCGCGAACTTTTTGCTTTGTCCCCAGAGGGCGCGAATGGCGCCGCTCGTTCTTTAGGCGCGCCTTCCTCGGCCGCCGCACTCTCAGCCCAAGCAGCAAATAGGAAGGCCGTCAACGGCAGAAGAACGCCGACCCATCGGCCGATGCGACCAATTTTGGGCGAGGCGCCCCTTGCCAGGGACGTTCGCAAGAAATGGGAACTTCGCTGGGTCATGACGAGGATTCCATGGGATATTGCGTCGCGCTTAAATGGCTATAGCCACATTGGAACAATTTGAATTAGACCCCTATGCGTCCGTTTTATTCACGTGACGAGCCTGGGCGCAAAACCCAAAAATGAGCGCGGAAAGTGCCGCTGGCAGGTCTTTGCTCCAGCGCGAGGTTTTAATAGCTAAACGAAAATCCATCACCACGGTGCGTCCTCGAGGTAATTCTACAGTCAGGCTCAGCGGGTTGAGCCTGTAGTTCCGGTCGGTCCACAATGGGTGCTGCGCAAACACTCCGCCAGGAAATGTTGTAAGATATCGCGGCGGGCGGAGCTATCGTTCAACCTGCGCTCGCCTTCTTTCGAGTTCGAGCAAGACTTCGGGAGCATCATCTTGAACGCTCATTGGAATCACGCCTGCGCTATTTTTCGACGGCGCGGTCTCACAGGGGAGATGTCGAGCAGTACAGCGACGACCATTCCGATTATGGGAATGGCAGTCCACTCGCCTCCAAACCAATGGTGAACCGCGGAGTACCAGAGGAGCGACAACGGCAGGAACAGGAAACCTAAGAACGGCCAGAGCATTGTGTTAAACATGCCCTGAAACCAGTTGGACATGAACAAAAGGACCAACACCGTGATCCGAGGCACAAACAAACCGAGCAGCAGCAACAACAACGGCATAGACTGAGTTTTCCACGAGGCCGCGCGAAGGCAACTGGGTTGTTTACCCCGGGCAGCCTCAAATTTGCCGGCCCAAAACCCAACCGGAGCAGAATTCCGCAAAGACTGTATTCCGGCAGCTTTATTCAAAGAAAAAATAATGAAAATGACACTTTTCATGTGATTTTCAAAGAGTCGTTGCGTCTATTTTATTGTATGAAAAAATTATTGTTGCTTTCGTCGCTGTTGCTGGGAGCGATCCCGGCATCTCAAGCCGGAGTTCATTTCGGCATCGGAATCGGCCTGCCGCTTCCTTTTCTGCCGCCTATCATTATTGGCCGCACCCGATCGGTAGTCGTGGAATCCGCTTTCCCGCCGGTCTGCGAATGGGGCGGGCCAGTCGTAGTGGCCCCACCCGCATGTTATCCGTACCCATATTATTATCCCCCGCGGCACGGATATATCGTTCATCGAGGCGGATGGGAGCGCTACGGGCGCTACCAGGGCTACCGCCGTTACTGAGCTGCTGATGGCCGTGGAGTGGGGGCCGAAGGTTGTACCAGTTTAATGTTGCCCGCCGCGGGAGCAAGGGAGTAAACATTAACCGAGCGGAGACCTCAACCCCACTCGCTCGGCTAACGGTGCGGTGGGATGTGAGATCCCCAAAAAAATCTCAGCACATCTGAAAAATGGGAACGCCGAATACACCATGGCCAGCCGTGTTTCTTCTGGCTTTGGGTTTTGCTGGCAGCGCGGTCCCGACTGACGCGGCCATCCAGACGAACCAGGTTCATCAACAAGCGCTGGAAGTTTTGAGAAAAACCATGGAGGGCCTTGAGCCGCGGGGTAACATTTCTCCTAAGCCTGGCCTTAGCCATGAGCAAACCTTCCCTGAGATCGAAAAGCTCTATCTTCAAGGTAAAATCACCGCCAAGGAATTTCAGAAATATCTGGACGAGCACAAGCCGGATGTGGCAACGGGCAGGGCGGCCGACGCCCAGACCCGGGCTCTCGAAGTTCTACGCGAGGCCGAAGCCGGCAACTTCAAGGCCGCCCCCCCGAATACGAAGGCGGAAACCCCAACGCTGCCCGAGCCGGGAATCAATGCTCCCGTGCCCCCGGACCAATCCACACTCGCTGAGCTTGAGAGGAAGATGGATGAGTTGGTCCGCTTGAAAGCCGCTCGTGAAAGCGCTAGCGCCACTAATTTGGTTTCCACCACCAGCACCAATGTTACCGGTCCCCTCCCGCCAAAAAGCAAACGGCAGCGTCTGGATGATTTGCTGAAACGTTACATTGATGGGAAAATTCAGGACGCAGAATACAAAGCGCAGCGAGCCCGCCTGATAGCAGGACCGGATTGAGGTGAGAGAGCTGTCTTGAACAGGATTAACCGCTGATCACGATCTTGGTTCCCTCAAAATCGAACTTGAACCGCACTTCCTTCAGTCCTTTTTCCCTCATCGCGTGACGCAGTCTCGCTTTGTCTTCCGCATAGAACATCAAAAAGCCGCCGCCCCCGGCGCCGATTAATTTGCCCCCGAGGGCGCCGTGCGCCATGGCAGTGTCATACCAGGCGTTGATCTGGGGGTTGCTCATGCCGCCGGAACGCTCTTTCTTGCGCTGCCAATGAAGGTCCATATAACCGGCGAATTCGCGCAAATCGCCCCGTTCCAATGCGCTCTGGCTCTTGAGTCCCAATTCCTTGACGAAATGGA
Source organism: Verrucomicrobiota bacterium (assembly GCA_038228235.1). Lineage (GTDB taxonomy): Bacteria > Verrucomicrobiota > Verrucomicrobiia > Limisphaerales > JBBRPK01 > JBBRPK01. Next base: position 6,131 of record JBBRPK010000134.1, on the reverse strand, counting down.
GATTTTGGATCATCGGCTTATCGGCGTTTTTACTTCTGTCATCCTGCTCCTTGAGGATGCTTGAGGCGGAGCGGGCATAACCGGTGAAAAAGAGCAGCAGGTTGTCTTCCAGAAGATAGCGGGTTTCTTCCGTGATTTTAAGCGGCCACGCTTCTACCCGGCCCCCAGGAAGAAATTTGAAGCAAGTGATGCCACCATAAGCAGCGATGTATTGGTCCTGCTTGCCGATGGGTTCGTGCAGCCGATTGATCTCGATGTCACAGGCTTGGGCGGCCAACTCGGCCGGATGCACCAGGTTTTTCTTATAACTGTTCAGCGCCTTGAGCAGAGCCGTGGTAAAACTGCCCGAAGAACCCAGCCCCGTCCCCGCCGGAATGTCCGCCATCGAGGTCAACTCCAGAGACTTGCCATCTAATCCAAGCAGGCCGAAAGCCTCACGGATGATGGGATGTTCCAGATCGGCAGCCTTGGCCACACGTTCAAGCTTGGAATACTTCACAATCAAATCGGGCACGAACGTCTCGTGAAGCGTGATATAAACGTATTTGTCGATGGCCGCCGCAATCAGGAAGCCGCCGTGGTCCTCAGAATATGAAGGCAAATCTGTGCCGCCGCCGCCCAGGCTGATCCGCAAAGGTGAACGAGCGATAATCATTCAATTTTCAGCCAGGAGCAGCCACTCTGGGCATAAATCTTTTCCACAACTTCCAGCGCTGCTTTTGCTTCTTTCAACCCAGGCACCGGCGCACGTTTCAACCGGATGTCCTCGAAGAATTCTGCCATCTCGATCTTCCATGATTCGTCGCCGCGAGGATACTCATACACGACCGTTTCCGGCGGGCCCATTTCTGGCAGCATTTCGTAATATGAGAGCCGCTCCATCCCATAGCTGCCGCCCAGGCCTTCCATGTGCAACTTGCCGTTGCGTCCATAAATTTCAAACGAGAACAGGTTCTTCCACTCCGTGCAACTGGCGTGAAGCCAAGCCGTCTGGCCCTGCGCGTTGCGCAAGCTGAGGAACGCGTTGTCATCCACGGCCATGTCCCAGAAATAAGTCGCGGCGTGCCCCTCCACGATGGTGAATTCGCCCAGGAAAATCCCGGCCAGATCAATCAGATGCACCCCTTGGTCAATGAGCTCCCCGCCCCCGGAAAGTTTCGGGTCGGCGCGCCACTCACGGTCATAGCCGATGCGCCCTCCCTGCCCATAGCGGGCGCGCACGAAGAGGATCGGGCCCAGCGCTCCGGAATCGAAGATTTCTCGCGCTTTCAGGAAGGCCGGATGATAGCGATGATTGTAACCTACCCGCACCAGAATATGGCGCTCATTGGCCAACCGCTCCAGCATCTCCAATTCTTTTACGCGGATGGCGCCCGGCTTCTCGACTAACACATGTTTGCCTGCTTGCGCCGCCTGGCAGGCAATCGGGGCCAGGGAGGCGTTGAGCGTGGCAATCATGACCGCATCCACATTGGGCGCGCGAACAGCTTTCTCCACAGAATCGGTGAACTCACAACCTCTGCTCTGACTGGCCAGTTTGGCAGCGCGTTCCAAATTCACATCGCAAGCCATTGTAATGGTTCCCGGCGGCAGATTGTTAAACCGTTTCTGGCCGACCAGGCCGCAGCCGATGAGAGCGACGCGCGGGCAATCAGAGGGTTTGGTCATTTTCCGATGTCGCTCCATTTGCGGCCTCGATCTTCGGGCACGATGCGGCGCAGGGCGTAAATGTCTGAGTTGGCCAGTTCGTCTTTGTGTTCATGGAGCTTTTCCCAGGCATCCCATTGGGCGCTGATCAGTTTGCCGGTGATGCCGTCGCTTTGAGCCGAGGCGAGGTAGACGCAAAGCTGGGCTCCCTTTTCCAGGGGAACGCCGCCAGTGGCTTTTTGCTTCAGCGCCTTGGCGTAAAAGGCTGCGCCGACCTGCTCCTCTCCCCCGGCCAGCGCCTGATCGAGGAAACGGGTGTTAAGGGCCCCCGGAGCAATCGCATTTACATCCACGCTAAACGGCTTTAATTCTTCGGCCAGGGTTTCCATCAATCGGACCACCGCTGCTTTGGCCGCGGCGTAGGAACTGAGGTTGGGCAGCGGATTAGTCGCGCCGCCGCCGGAAAGGATGATGATTTTACCAGCACGGGCCTTTTTGAAATGGGGCATCAAAGCCCGGCTTGGCAGCAGCACCCCATAGAGATTTATCTCAATGGAACGCGTCCACTCCTTCCAGGCCACGCTTTCCGTGAAACCCATCGGGCCGTAAATGCCGGCGTTATTCACTAACACTTCTATGGATCCAAGCTCTCTTAGAGCGAAGGCGGCCAACTGGCCTGTCTCCTCCTCCGAAGAGACGTCGCATGGCCGGGAAAAAACCCTCTGTCCCGGCGCCGCCAATTTTTCCAGCTCCAGCCGTGTGGCGGACAAAATCTTCTCGTCACGCGCGCAGATAACGACGTTTGCCCCTTCGCGAACAAATTGTTCGGCGATGGCTTTGCCGAGGCCCTGGCTGCCTCCGGTTATAAGCGCGTTGCGATTTTTTAATTTCATCATGCGACCGATCCGAATGACCACGAGCGACCGGGCTAAGGGCTTGAGCCCACTGTGTGAAACTCAATGTTCTTCAACCCCCGCAACTGATCTTTCACAAAACCATGCGGGTCGAGGATCAGTGCCCGCCGCATTTTGTCAGCGCAGGCAGTCCAGTCAAGGTTGCGGAATTCAGGCCAGGGCGTGGCGAGCACCGCTGCATCCGCCCCTGACAGGGCTTCCGCCGCCGAAGAACAAAGCATTACTCCCGCCATCTCCAGTTGTTTAACGGCGGGATCAAACGCCTTTACCCGGCAGGATTCCTCCCCCAGGCGTCGGCAGAGTTCGATCGAACTGCTGCGGCGCAAGGTGTCGGTGAGGGGCTTATACGTCAAACCAAGGACAGCCACGGTCTTTCCCTTCACCCCCTGGAGGACGCGTTGCAATTTCAAAATCGCCCAGTCTTTATGCTGGTCGTTGCTTTTTTTTATAGCCGGGATCAACACCAGCTTTTCGCCAAATTTTTTGCCGAGCAGGCTTAACATCGCCACATCGCGGGCCAGTGTTCCGCCGGCAAAGGCTGCCCCGGGCGACAAATACGCGCGCTGTCCGATCCGGATGTCGGATTTCAAACCGGCTTCCACCTGCCGGGCATCCGCCCCGGCTAATTCACAGACGCGGGCGATCTCATTGGCGAAGGAAACTGACATTGCGAGGAAACTGTTTAAGGCATGCTTGACCATCTCGGCTGATTCCGGAGTCATCATGAGCAGGTTGCTGGAGAAGCGGCCCAGGAGCCATTGCAGCTTCTTATTAGTTTGCTCATCGCGCGCGCCAACAATAATTCGTTCCGGTTTGCGAAACGCGTCCAGCGCCCGTCCCAGTTGCAGATTCTCCGGGGCGCAAGCGAAGGAAAGTGCTGGAAATTCGCCGCCTAAACTTTTACAGGTGCCGGCTGGCATCTGCGAAGAAATCAAAACGATGGCGCCAGGAGGCAGGAGCGCGAGACAAGGGCGCAACCTGTTCAGCACAAAATCCACGTCCGCCCGGTCCTGCTCATCGACGGGAGTGTCGAAACAAACCCAGAGGAGATCGGTTTCCCCGCAGGCGCGTTGCGAGTCCGTGGTAAATGAGAGGGCGCCGTTTCCAAGGCCAGCCCGAATGAGTTCAGCCAGCCCTGGCTCGCTGATCGGAGGCTGGCCCTCATTCAGCTTCCCCACAAGCTCGGCGTCCATGTCCAATCCCTGCACTTTGAAATGCTCCGCGCAACAAGCTGCTGTAACGCAACCAAGGTGCCAGAGTCCCAGAACCGTGACCTTCATCGGCGCACTCTCATCGCGCGGCCTCACTTTTTCTCCAGAATCCACGGATTGGCCTCCAACCACTGCAAGGTGCGAAGGATGCTTTCCCGAATGGTCAATTTGGGTTTCCAGCCACTGGCTTGAATTTTTTTCGTGTCGAGGAAAATAAAGGGATTATCGCCAATCCAGCCCCGGTCGCCTCCCCCATAATCCAGGCGAGGCTTAAGTCCCAGGTGCTCGGAAATCCAGTGGATGGAATCCTTGACCTGGCAGTATTCGTTTGTGCCAAGATTATGAAGCGCCACGCGATGCCTCGCGGACTTAGCCATTTCAAGCCGGGTAACGTGCAACATAGCGTCCATGCAATCCCCGACATAAAGGTAAGATTTTTTTTGCGTGCCGTTGCCGAGGATGTCGAGATGATCCGGATGGGCCAGCAACTGCTTGTAAAAATCCAGCACATGCCCATGCGTGTATCGCTCGCCGAGAATCGAAACAAATCGGAAAATATAACCCTCGAAGCCGTACCCCTCGCAATAAGCGTTGATCAACGCTTCCCCGGCAAGTTTGGAAGCGGCGTAAAGGGAGGTCTGGATGGGAAATGGAGCGTCCTCTGGGGTGGGAATCACCGTGGCCTCGCCATAAACCGAGCCAGTCGAGGCAAAGGCAATCTTTTTGATCCCGTTGGCGCGCATGGCTTCCAGAACGTTGAAAGTGGCCAGCGTGTTCTGCTGTAAATCTCTGTCAGGCTGCTGCAACCCAAAACGGACATCGGCATTGGCGGCGAGATGAAAGACCCGATCACAACCCGCCATCGCCTGGGTGAGCGCAGAAAGGTCGAGATTGTCCCCTTTTATTAACCGGAAATTGGGTTCCTGACCAGCGGTCGCGAGAAACTCCAAGTGGCCTGTGGACAAATTATCCCAGCCCACCACTTGACCGCCCTCAGCCAATAATCGCTCCGTCAACGTGCTTCCGATAAATCCGGCCGCTCCGGTCACAAATGCCTTTGTCATTTTAAATAGAGGTGCATTTCACAGGAAGTCCCGGCGTTTGGCAAGAGGGTTGAACCGAGCTAACCGATTAGAGCGAATGGCGATTCTAAAACCACAGTTGGTCAGATTGCTCGCGGTAGTGCTTGGTTCGGCCGGCGCGTGTTGGTTCACCGTGTTCTACACCCACTTCTCTCGTATTCGCTTTGAGTTCGACCACCAGGGCGCCAGGCTCACGGCTGTCAACGCGGGGCTCACTGCTCATGGTCGTTTGGTTGTTCCTTTTTCCTGTAGTTGTGTTGGTGATTGGCGTATGGCTGCTTAGGAGTCGTCCGCAGTGCGTCATAACATTCGAGGTTCTCGTAGCGGTGGTGTGGGTGCTTTCCCTGGCGGTTGCTGGATTCTCCTTGCTCACTTGGCAGGTTCAGAACATTCCCACGTTTAGCCACATGGAGTGGCATTTCTGACATGAGTACCGGGCTTTCTAACTTGACTCCTCCAGGCAACCGCGGCATCAGGTCTCAGTTCCATGCCGAAGGCGCTCGGGGCGCCGTGCCTGAGCAGCATCGTTAAGCGATATGAGGATCAACAGCAAAGTGCCGCTTTTCCGTTCGATCGCCGGAAACGTGACTGCGGCGCCCGCTGCCCTCTTGGCTTACGTCGCATTTGCCGTTGTTGTGACATTTTGGGATTGCGCGCTCTTGCTTCATCTAACGCAGGAGTGGCACGCATCCGCAGTCCCTTTCACTGGCTGGAACGCCAGCACGTTCTACGCATTCTCGATCGTCTTTGCTGTTGCCCTCATTTTCCAGCACCGGCGGCGCCGGCAGATGACATTGAGCATCACCATCCTGTTGGTCGTTCAGATCGCCTATGGTATTTTTCAGCTTTGCCAGGCAGATCGGCCCAATTTTGGGAATCCGTATCTGACAGTCAGCCCCTGGCGACCTGTCTGGACGATTCTTATTCCTACGACCTGGATAGTCGTGCTACACACGCCGAGCCTGAACCGTTTCTGCCGCCTAGCCCAGGAGTCGAATGTCGATTAACGAGTCTGCTCCAGTGGACGCGCCGAATGCGCGTCTGTCTGCAATTGTGCATCCGTGGCGGCGCGCCACTGAGCAGCGTTGTTAAGCCGAACCACCGGATGGAAAGTCAATAGCCTATGAAGAAGAACACAGGGCAGACGCATTTAAATCCCCAGCAATTTCCGTAAATAAGCATTATCCCAGCCTGCGTTGAGCTGCTTGCCCTTGATGCCTCGCTTTTTAGTTTTCTCGCGTCGGAGCAGATTTAGCGCAAGGCGGCGCAACGTCGCA
>JBBRPK010000133.1:0-15919 GCA_038228235.1 Verrucomicrobiota bacterium | reverse complement strand
TCCGGGCGGCGGGTCTTTTGTCTGCGGCCTGCGTTGACTCGGCCATCACAGCCCGCTGCGGGGATGCTCCGGCCTCGCCGCCTTGGCCACAGCCAAAATCCCTCGCCGCAGGACCCCACGCAATTTTAAAACAGGCTCTTACGGCAGCGATGGTCGTCCAATTGGAATGTTAGCAAATCGCCGCTCTCCATTGGTTCCAAAATTCAGGAATTAGACGGACTTTGCAACGAAATGCTCTCTTTTGAAATGGGCCGGTTCTACTCCCGAGGGCCTGGAGTGATGGCTTGCCTTTCGATTATTCGTTGAGCAGGAATTTGTGGTAGCGCCCCATCCAATAGGGCAGGAGAAAGGCCGCTCCATCGTCTTCTCCATGGCCCCCGTTGCCGCCGTCGATCTGGAACGGATTTGAGTTCCACTTCCCCGCGGGGCGTTCGTCGGGCGGAAGTAAGGTGAGAGATTCCCGATGATGAAAGCGATCCGTGGCAGAGGCGAGCGCCACATCCGGCCGATGGGAGTTCCTGACGGACCACTCGATGGTATCCATTGGCATTCGATAAAGAGTCCAGACGGCTGAGGATAGATCCATTTGCGCTCCAGATTGGCCGGTGAGATGGATGAAGGTCCATAAGGGATTGGCTTCGCGTTGAATGTTCTTCCACCATTCGTCGTCGGCCCGCCCATAAGCCTTCAGCAGCGCCGGATCTTTTTCATATTGGAAGATAGAATAGAACGGAAGCATCGCGAGTTCTTCATCGGAGTAATTCAATTCCTGGCGAAACTCGTTGAGGCGGCCGATCCAATCGGCATATCCTAATTCCCGGGCCACCTTCTGGTATTCGGTTTCATACCGCGCCAAGCCGGTGATGTGAGCAGTGGTCTTAAGGAAACTGAGCAATTGGAGGCTGTTGAGGGCGCGCTCGTCGGGTTGCGCCAGCAACTTTTCTGGCGACCACCACCCCCAAGTCGTGGGGTGGCCGTTCAGATCTATGAGGTTGTAACCATGATCCAGAATGTGGTCCATAATGCGCTTGGCCGTCTGAACGATTCGCTTCTTCAAATCCGCGTCCGGCAACAAGTCAAAGGCGATGCCGAAGATAAAGAAGTGGCCCACGATCTCGTCCGAACTAGTATCTCCCTTCCAATAGAATTGGCCATCAGAGGTCCAATGCCATTGGCCGTCCCCCGGCATTGGGTCTCCTTTGCGAATGAAGGACCGGGCGGGAAATCCCCTTCCGCCTGCGACCTGCTCAAGGAACAGCACAGCTTCGATGGACTTGCGGGCATTCGCGAGCGCTTCTGGCGACCTCGTCACGGCATAGCGAAAGCATTCCGCCGCTGCATAGATGGCGGTCCATAGGCCGTCATTATCGTCGTCCCTCAGGCGGTTGCTCGATAATTCGCCCGCCACTGGCAGATAGGAGCTGGCCACGAGTCCGTAGCGGTCATGCCGCAAGCGGATACGCTGTTCAAAAAAGGCGGCTTTTTGCGCCAGAGTCATGGGACGCAGCTCGAGATGCGAAATACCGGTACGAGTGCGCGCCCACACCCCGCCATGTTCGTCGGCAAGGAGTTGCGCGATCTCATCATCCGGCAGATAGCGAAGGCCCGCAAAATATTGCCGGCGATCCCGGTCCGGCAGCCGGGCGTCCAACCGAATGACGCCCTGAGTGGTGCCGAGCCAAATGGCGCCGTCGGATGACCTGGCTTCGGCAGTGATGCCCCCGGCTGGCAGTGGAACAGAGGGGGCGCGCAAACCAGCGGGCACGCTGGAGTCTTGCAGGCTGAAAAATGTGCGGAACTTTTGGGGGGACGCCGTTAGCTCGACAGGTTGCCACGCCGAGACCGGAGAGGCCAGGAGGAAGAACCAAAGGGCCAGCGGGACCCGCTCCAACAGATTCAAGAAACGCATGAAAGGAACGTGCCAGCCGCGTCACGCCAACATAATTCACCGCGAGATGAGGCGGTAGAACTGGTTGGGCGAAAATAGATCGATCTGGACCGGAAGAACGTTTCGACCATCCGAGTAGCTTTCGCCCAAAATTTCAATCCAATTGACATAATCGACAACCTCATTGGATTGTGCCGTGAACACGCCGGCAGGCGCAATCCATGATAATTCCAACTGCGAACTTCCTGGCGGATAGCTCATCAGAAGAGTGGGCCGGCTGGCTACAGGCAATGACAGGGGCCCCGTCACTGCGGAATCAGCATTAAACAAACGGTCCTCTTTGGAGTAGGTCACCGCCACCGCCACGTAAGTGCTCTCCGCTAAACCCAACCCGGTGATATTTATGGAGAATTGGTTAGGAGTCGGATCGAAGTCGAACGGGCCATTGTCCTTGTACCCCCCTAGCCATCGCGAGGGATGGACCAAGGGCCGAGGCCAGGAAAGGCGCGTGACAAGACCAGGCCCATCGACCGTATAAAGATCAATAAGAGCATTGGAGTAGTTGATGCCATCGGGAGGCACGAACGAGCCATTCAAAATGCCGCCCTTAATTTGTTGAAGGACGGGGACGGCCGCCGTGGCATCTGTAACGACGCTTGAATAATACGAGGCGTAGCTGACCGCGGAATCGGCGAAGGGAATTCCCGCAAAGTTGCAGTGACTGAACTGATTGCGCCGGACCACAATTTTAGTAATGGCGTCTCCCGACTGGGTGCCAGTCGCATCCACAAACTTGGCGCCCGGCAGATTGTAGAACAGATTGCCTTCGAGAGTGTCGCTCCGGCCGTCCCCATTGGAGCCAATACGGATGCTGCCCCCGCTTTCGATCTGCACAAAGTCGGGCGAAGCGTTAGTCGGGACAGGGGCCTGAGTATGGCCATCCACGCCGACGCCAAAATAATTTCCAGCAACGACTACATTCGTTGCGTTGCCCCAGAATTCTATTATCCGGGGATAAGCGGAATGGCCAATAATGTTTCGTTCGTTAGCATCGGAGAATCCGTCCCCGTCGGTGCCAATGACCATGTTGTCCCCATCGCCATTTTCAATGGATTCAACGGTGGTTCCGAGGCTGTCGGCGAGGGCGCCGACATTGAAAAACGTAACTCCGTTCGGGAAAACGTTTATGTAGTTACCGGAGACTTTCACGTTGGGCGTTTCCAGATTGAGGGCTAACTGCATTCCAATGCAAACGTTGAATTCGGCGACATCTCTTACGCCATCGCCATCTGTGCCAAAAATCAAGCCGGACGAGGTACTGCCGCCATCGCCTTTGAACGAGGCGACGGCGCTGCTGCCGCCAGCCACGGTCGTCCCATCCGGCGCCAATCCGAACCAGCACCCCTGCAAACGCGCGCCGGTCGAGTCGTTGATGAGGGCCACGCAATAAATATCGGGATCGGCGTCAGATTCGGCAGTGTAGCGGGAAAGAAAGCTGAGGCCCCTGATGCGGGCGTTCTTCGCGCCGACCAAGCCAAGAATCGCGCTTTCACTATTGTCAAACCCCGGATTATTGAGGGGTCCGAGAAGAGTTCGCTGCCCCGGCCCGGCAGTGGAATCCAGAACAATTCTGATCTGGGCATTGTTCCCGCCCAGAATCGAATTCGTATTCGGTGAGGACCCTGGCTGACTGTAGCCGTCGATATTGAGATTGCTCACGGTAATCAGGGGATAACCACTTTGCGGAGTCGCGATCACATGGGAACCGGCTCCGGGGATGTTGAAATAAATGGAGTCTCCGTCGCCAGCGCTTTGGAGGGCTTGGAGGAAACTGCCAGGAGCGACGGTGGTGTTATCGGAAAGATAATTCTCCACCGTGGTCACAGTAAGAATGGCGGCGGGGCAGGTTGGACCAGCAACGGCCACCACCAAACCCAGGAATAAAAGTTTAAAAAATTTGAAGTTCATAACAAAAGCCTTTTCGTTGATCCTTCTGAATTGTCTTGAAGAAAAGAGGCTATCAGATTGGCTGTGATAAAGCAACACTTTTTCCCGATGGCCATGGACAGGGGCGCACCTTCACATCCGCTGTCCCGACCCAGCCTGACACTTTGGAAAGTGCTTTTATCTTTGGAGCATTTTGGCTAGCTTCGTTCGATATGAGACGCGGGCGAGAGCACAACTTCGCGGAGCATTCGCTTCGGACAACTTTTCTCATAGCGGTCTTTTTGTTGCCCTTGGCCAGCACTGGTGCGGCATTTAAGGCGCAACCCAACGCTAACGGGGCCGCCGCTGAGAGATTTTTCAATAACGCGACCATCCCTCAACTCAAAATCCAAATCAAAGGGACCAACCTGGCCGCCCTGCAGCGCAACAATCGGGGTTATGTGCGCGCCAGCGTCCGCGAGGGAGATACAATCTATGCGGATATTGGCATTCATATCAAGGGAGCAGCGGGGAGCCTTCGCGATCTCAACGATAAGCCTGCCTTGACGCTCAGCTTCGATAAGTTTCAGGATCACCAAAAGTTTCATGGGCTGGACAAGATTCATCTCAATAACTCCGTCCAGGATCCGAGCTACATGACCGAATTGCTTTGCGGGGAACTGTTCCGGGCCGCGGGGGTCCCGGCGGCCCGCACGACGCACGCCCGAGTCGAGTTGAATGGGCGGGACCTCGGGCTCTTCGTGCTCAAAGAGGGATTCAATAAAACTTTTCTGCGGCAGTATTTCAAAAACGTGAACGGGAACCTCTTCGATGGCGGGTTCCTCCGCGAGATCTCCGAACCCCTCCAGAAGATGTCCGGCACGGAACCAAATGATTATGGGGCCTTGAAAGCATTGGTGGCGGCGGCGGAGGAGCCCGATTTGGCGAAGCGAATGGGACGGTTGGAACAAGTGCTGGATGTGGAACGGTTCCTCTCATTTATCGCGCTGGAGGTGATGACGTGGCATTGGGATGGTTACGCCATGAAACGAAATAACTATCGGATTTATCACGATCCCGAGGCGGATAAGATTGTGTTTTTCGCTCATGGCATGGACCAGATGTTCTGGGAACCAAACGGACCAATCCTGCCGCATAACCTGGATGGCCTCGTGGCCCGGTCCCTTTTGCAGACCACGGCTGGGCGGCGCCGGTATCGCGAGCGAATGGGAATCCTCCTCACCAATGTCTTTAAAATAGACGTGCTGACCAACCGCATCGCCGAAGTGCAGGCGCGGATTCGTCCCGTCCTCGCCGCCATCAGTCCGGATGCCGCCAGAGAGCATGATGGAATGGTCAATAACTTGCGCAACCAGATCGTGCAGCGCGCCGCCAGCCTTGCAATGCAGATCAACACGCCGGAGCCGGTTCCCGTGCGCTTTGACAACTCGGGCCGAGCAAATCTGGCAGGCTGGCGAGCGCAGAATCCATTGGGGAATGCCGCCCTGGACAAGGTCGCGGAGGCTTCCAAACTACAAACGTTGCACATCCGGGCCGGCTCGGATGGGCATTGCACTGCCTCTTGGCGGACCCGGGTCCTGCTCGAAGCGGGCCGATACCGTTTTGAAGGTCAGCTTCGCACGGCCGGGGTCATGCCGCTGAAGGATCTCAAAGGCGAAGGCGCGGGCCTCCGCATTTCCGGCTCGCGCATCCCTCGCCAGGATCAGGCCTCAGGCGATTCGCCCTGGCAGAAGGTGGGATATGATTTCACCATCCCCACCGACGCCGCGGAAGTAGAGTTGGTTTGTGAACTTCGAGCTACCCAAGGCGAAGCGTGGTTCGATTTGGGTTCGATGCAATTAGTCCGACAGAGCCAGTAGGCCGTTAAAGCGCCCAATTCGGCGAAATCTCCGCATCCACGCTGGTCGGTTCCTGACGCTGCATGAGCTTTCGCTCCGCTAACACACCGATGATGGCCGCATTGTCCGTGCAGAGACTTTTGTCTGCCAGCCGCAAAGTGAATCCCTCCCGTTGACAGGCTGCGGCCAACTCTTTGCGCAGGCCACTATTGCAGGTGACGCCCCCGGAAGCAGTGACGCATTTTACGCCCACTCGCCGCGCCGCTCTGATCGTTTTGGCCGCGAGAACTTCGACGATGGCGGCCTGCACGCTGGCGCAAACGTCCCGCACTCTCCCGGGTTCGTCCAGGAGCAGGGGGTTCTTTTGTAAAAAATAGCGGACGGAAGTTTTTAAACCCGCAAAGCTGAAGTCGTCATTTTGCTCACGCAGGAGCGGGCGGGGAAAGTCATAAGCCTCGGGATTCCCCTGGGCGGCCAAATGATCCAACTCCGGCCCGCCGGGATAGGGAAGGCCGATTAATTTGGCGACTTTATCGAAACATTCGCCCGCCGCGTCATCAAGCGTCGAACCCAGCACGCGATGGTTCAATTCGGATTCCACCTGGACCAGCAGTGTGTGTCCGCCGCTGACGATGAGGGAGATATTCGGCTGAAAGCCCGCGAAATCTGCGACGGGTGGCTGGCCAGAGATCCACGGAGAATAGAGATGGGCCTCATGATGATGCACTCCAAGAAAAGGTATGCGCAAAACGAACGCCAAGGCTTGAGCAGCTTTCAAGCCGACCATCAATGCGTTTGGCAGCCCGGGGCCTCTCGTTGCTGCCACCGCCTCCAAATGGCCGATGGGAATTTGCGCCATCCGCAACGCCTCTTGAGCGACAGGCAAAAAGTTTCGAAGATGCTCCCGCGTGGCCAGTTCGGGGACCACGCCGCCGTACTCGGCATGAAGCCGGACCTGGGAGGAGACGATATTCGAAAGGACGTGGCCGTTTCTAATGACAGCCGCGCTTGTCTCGTCACACGAAGTTTCGATTGCCAGGAGGGTCATGGCGGGATGTGCAAAGCTTCAGACCTGCGCGCGCTCGCCGGCCCAGTCAGGCTTCAGATTCGAGCTGGCGATTACTTGGCGGCCACTTTGTCGCCTTTGGCGGCGCGCCTCTCCAGCGGCGGGGCGTGTTTGGAATAAAGAGAGATGCCCTTGAGCAGGTCCATGGCGCGATCCATTTGCGCATCGTGGGCATTCCGCACCCGTTCCTGATCTTTCAACTCCAGAGTCTCGATCCCGCCAGGGGTGCGTTTGAGAAAAACATCACGCTCCTCCTCATCGCTCATCGGGACGATGATGTCCGGGGTGATGCCTTTTTCATGAATGACTTTGTGGCTGGGGGTGTAATATTTGGCGGTGGTCAGACGCAGCGCCGAGCCATCCTGCAACGGCAAAATGCTTTGGACCGATCCCTTGCCGAAGGTCTGTTCTCCAAGGACGATGGCTTTGCACACTCCCAGGCCGGTGGCATCTTGCAAACAACCAGCGACAATTTCCGACGCGCTGGCGCTGCCGTAATTCACCAGCAGCACCATGGGAATGCTCGGATGCCGGTCATGGCCGCTCGCTGAATATTCCATCTTATGTTTGGCATCGCGGCCTTCCGTCGAGACCACCAATTGGTTTCGGGGCAGGAACTTTTCACAAACCTTCACTGCTTGATCGAGAAGTCCACCGGGATTGCCCCGTAAATCGATAATTAAAGACTCCATTCCCTTGGCCTCCAACTTGCGCAAGGCGTCTTCCAGTTCGGAGGCTGTTGGCTCGCCGAACTGCACCAGCCGGACATAACCCACATTGTTGGCGCTGAGCGGAAATTCCCGCCTGCCATTCACATCTTTGACAGTGTCCACTTTGATGCTGGCCCGGACCAGCTTGTAATCTTTCACCAAACCGTTGGAGGGGCGCAGGATGGTGAGTGAAACCTCCGTTCCTGGCTCCCCACGCAACGTTTGAACCGCATCCTGAAGACCTATCTTTTCCGTGCTCTTGCCGTTGATTTTGACAATTCGGTCGCCCGATAGCACACCCGCTCGGAATCCCGGGGTGTCATCCATTGGGGACACCACGGTGATAAAATTGTCCTTCATTGAAATGACGATCCCAACCCCTCCGAACTCCCCCTGGGTGTCCTTTTTCAGCTCGTCGTACTTGACCGGCTCCATAAATTCACTGTGTGGATCCAGCGTGCTGAGCATGCCTTTGAGCGCGCCATGGATGAGTTCCTGGTAGGTCAGCTTTCCGCCATCGACGTAATCATTGCGCACCCGGTCCAGGACCACCGAGAAAAGCTTCAACTGAGGATAGGCGTCGTCCTTTTCAGCGCCCTGCACCGAAGAGAAGTAGATTTGAGCGCCTACGAAAACATTCGCGCCGAGGAGGGCCAGCAGCGCGCCATACATGATACGTCGCTTCATAAAGATACTATTTCAATCGAGCGCACCATAATTTGCCCGCCACACATTAGCAAGTCACGGTATGAAGATTATCAAGATTTTAACCAAGGGCGCGGTCGCTCGATGCGGCTAACCCAACAAAGAAACCCCTGCCTCAGGCCACTTCCCTCCCCAGGAGCAATTCAATATACCCTAAATCACCAGGCACGGTCACTTTCGGATTTGGTTTGGCGCCTTCCACCAATCGCACCGTTTGCCCGATCAATTCGCAGGCAGCCGTGTCATCGGTCACAAGCAAACCTTTCTCCCGGACGGCCCGCAAGGCCCGGCGAATCACCTCGACCCTGAACGACTGCGGAGTTTGCACCGACCAAAGGCGGGACCGATCCAGATGCCGCGCGATCGCCCTGCCATCTTCTGACTCCTTGATCGTATCGGTCAAACGCTGGGAGGCAACGGCGGCGCCGCTGTCCCGGGCGGCCTGGAGTGTCGCCGTAATCAATTCAGCGGAGGTGCAGGGCCTCGCGCCGTCTTGGATGGCCACCAACTCTGAAGCACGGGAAAGCGCCTCCAACCCGTTCCAAACTGAATCCTGTCTCGCCTTCCCGCCGGCAATGAGTCGAAACGGCTTTTTGAACTGAAAGGTCGCCGCCAAGTCCGCGAAAGCGCCTTGCAGCCCTTCTCGAACCACGAGAACGATTTCATCAATACACGCCGTCCGTTCGAAGCGATCCCAGGTATGCGCAATGACTGGACGGCCAGCCACCTCAAGAAATAGTTTGTCAACCTGAGGTCCCATGCGGGTTCCCTGGCCGGCGGCGACGATGAGGGCGCTGATCACACATTCAAAGTCCAAAGTCCAAACACCAAAGTCAAGATGCGCAGTGGTAATCTCTTCTCCACGCGCGTATGATGGCCAAAAAGTTAATGCCCCAGATTTCAGAGTTGAAACATAAACGAGTGCTCCCGGTGGCGCTCACCATTGCCGGTTCGGACAGCGGCGGTGGAGCGGGAATACAAGCGGACTTGAAAACTTTTGCTGCCGTAGGAGTCCATGGAGTTACTGTGATTACTTGCGTGACCGCGCAGAACCCCAAACGCATTCTGGCCATGCAGTCTTGTGAACCCTCTCTGGTCTTGCAGCAGCTTCTAGCAGTCTTCGAGGAGTTCCCCCCCCAGGCAGTCAAAACCGGAATGCTTTTCTCGTCCGAGATCGTTCGCCAGGTGGCAAGGTTTTTGGGGACCTGCGAGAACCAGCCCCCACTGATTGTTGATCCCGTGGCCGTCGCCACCAGCGGAGGCTCGTTGCTTCAGCCCAAGGCCGGGGAAGTTTTGCGTGACGAATTATTACCGCTCGCGAGCTTGGTGACGCCTAACCTGCCGGAAGCTGAAGCATTAACGGGCCGCGACATCCGGGAGCCTGAAGAGATGCGGCAGGCCGCTCGCTTTATCTGGAGGAATTTCGGTTGCCCGGCCTTGGTTAAAGGCGGCCATCTTAAGGGCACCCGCCAGGCCGTAGATATTTTTTACGACGGGAAGATTGAATTACTGCTCACGGCCCCCTTCATCGAAGGACTCTCACTCCATGGCGCCGGCTGCGCTTATTCAGCCGCAATCGCCGCTTTTCTGGCGTTGGGTTGTCCATTGTCCGAAGCAGTGCAACGGGCCAAGGGCTACATCACGCGCGCCATCGCCCGGAGCGTGAGAGTAGCGGCCCATTCTGTCCTGGCATCACCGCTCGCTCCGAAGCAGAGCAATGGAAAAAAATCTCTGAAATAAATGAGCACTCGTGGAACTCGTCCTTTCGGGTGCGAAAAGGCTTGCCTCAAATTCGAGGACACCTGTGTGCAGCGCCTTGGCCGCCTCCCGAGCATCGGCCTTCTTTCCGCCAGCATACCGCCTGAAATAAAGAATGCTCCCGCAGCGTTTGCAGGCACTCTTCAGCGCTGGCGAGTGAGGAGAGTATCTCGCGCGGCCCTGAACTGCTGTCGTTTATGTTGACGGACCTTACGACGACGTTTCACCTTGTCGCTTCCGGATCTGCGCTGCGGCAGAGCCGATTTCCAGAATGTTTCTTTGGTCGATGAAATAGGCTTTCATTGCCTCCAGCGACGGGGGAGTCGCCAGGAGATGCGCATGACCTTCATCGTCGCGTTGTGGCACGCCGCTACACAGGCGAGTCAGGGCGATTTCACACTGGCCTGCGACGCCAGCCGAACTTTGCCCTCCGGCGGCGACGTAAGAACTTTGGCGAGCGCAACATCGGGAACAAAGAATGAAGCCCGTACTGTCTCCCGGATCAGGAACTCCTGTTGATAATCCTGCACCTCCATCCCGCCACAGGCAAACTCCCCGACGGTCGCCTCATCGTCATCTGGCCGAAACTCGAAACCTGATTCGGCGGCCTGGCGTCGCAAAGCTTCCAACCGGACGCGGGGAAGGCGAGCTTCAGGGAAAGCCAGGTCCAAATCTTCACTGCGCCGGTGCGCGATGCGGAGGGCCAACGCCGTGCCGCCGATGAGCACGAAGCCGGAAAGAGCAGGTTGCGCTTTCTGGAAATCCCACACGCGCTCAGTTTCGGGAGGCACCACTGGCGAATCCCTTCTCAATATTATCCAAAATGCGCTCCACTGAATGGCGCGCGCGCCGGGTTCCGACCATGGGATCGCCTAGCAATTCAAGCCATTCTCGCCGCAACCGCTCTATTCCGAACTCGAGTGCGATGTCGAGGAGACGGTCGAACCGGGGCCGCAGCAGGGCGACGCGAATTCGCACTGCATCATCCGCCTCGGGATTGGACCAAATTAATCCCGGGTGCAGTTCCCAAAACTTTTGATGAGAAGTCGCCATCGACATCAATTTACCAAGCGGTGGCAGCTTACGCAATCCACCGCTAGCTGGAGCCAATGCGAAAAGGCTTGCCTCAAATTGGAGGGGCTTGATCAATAACAAAACTATGACCGCAGAAACTCGCCTGACCGAACTCAAACTCGAACTGCCGCCTGCCCCAAAACCTGTCGGCGTTTATAAACCGCTCGTGACTGCAGGCAACCTTATTTACCTCTCCGGTCACGGACCCCTCAAACCGGACAAAACGCTCATCACGGGCCGCGTCGGAGCGGACCTTGACTTGCAGGCCGGCAACCTGGCTGCGCGCCAGGTCGGATTGGCCATTCTCGCAACCATTCGGGGCGAGTTTGGCACTTTGGATCGAGTGCGGCGCGTCATCAAAGTGCTCGGCCTGGTGAACTGCACCCCGGAGTTTCTCGAACACCCGGCCGTGATCAATGGTTGCAGCGAATTGTTTGCCGAGGTCTTTGGCCGCGAGAACGGTATCGGCGCCCGCAGCGCGGTAGGCGTGGGCTCCCTGCCCGGGAACATCGCGGTGGAGATTGAAGCCATTTTTGAGATCTCGTGAGCCCCCCTTCCTGGCAAACCGTGGCCAATGTGGAAGATGTCCCCTCCCCCGCTCTTCTTATCTATCCGAATCGTGTTGAGGAAAACATCCGGCGCATGCTCCACATGGCGGGCGGCGCGGAACGGCTCCGCCCCCACATCAAGACGCACAAGCTGCCGGAAGTAATCCGCATGCAGTTGGATTTAGGCATCGCCAAATTCAAGTGCGCCACCGTCGCCGAAGCGGAGATGGCCGCTAAAGCTGGCGCTCTGAATGTGCTTCTGGCCTATCAGCCGGTGGGACCCAACGTGCGGCGTCTTGTTAAACTGGCCCAGGCCTTTCCCAACACAAAATTCCTAAGCATCGCGGACGATGCGGATGTGTTACGCGCCTTGTCGGCTGCTGCCGCTGCGCATGGGTTGCAGATGGAAGTGCTGCTTGATATCGATTGCGGCATGCACCGTTGTGGAGTTGCGCCCGGGACCAAGGCCATGGATCTTTACCGGCTCATCGACGCGTTGCCAGGGTTAAAACCGGGTGGCCTCCACACCTATGACGGCCAAATCCAAGACCTCGATCTGAGAGTGCGCGCCAAAGCCTGTGAAACCGCTTTTGCGCCAGTGGATGCCTTGCGGGCGCAGTTTATGGCTAACGGCCTGACAGTGCCCAGAGTGGTCGCAGGAGGCACGCCTACCTTTCCGATTTTTGCCCGGCGCAACGATGTAGAATGCAGCCCCGGCACATGTGTCCTTTGGGATTTCGGTTATGCAACCAAATTACCTGACCTTGATTTCTTGCCGGCAGCTCTCTTGCTTACCCGAGTCATCAGCAAACCAGGTGCGGATCATCTTTGTCTGGACCTCGGCCACAAAGCGGTCGCGTCCGAAAGCCCCCATCCGCGTGTGCAATTCCTTGAATTGCCCGAGGCCAAAGCAATCAAGCACAGCGAAGAACACCTCGTCGTCGAAACCGCCCGGGCCGGCGAGTTTCCTATCGGGGCCTGTTTATATGGGATTCCCTGGCATATTTGCCCGACCGTTGCTCTCCATTCTGAAGCGGTGATCATCAAAAATGGACGAGCCGAAGATCATTGGAAAATTTCTGCGCGAGACCGGGCACTGACAATTTGATTATACGCGAAAGTCTCGGTCTTTTCCAAAATCTCGCCGAGAGTCTTTGTCTGCCATCCCTTTTTTATAGCAGCGGCGCGATGCTTGCTAACACCTCCGTGAGCTTGGCCTTCAGCGTAGCGGCAGCCGCAATTCCGAGGGGCAAAGCCCCACCGCCATGCCAGCCCAGGGCAACGCCCTGGGATACCGGTTTAGATGGTACCCGCAAATCTCGCCGGCTCTTCATTGACCTTATTAAGCTGAAAAGCCCTCTATGCCTTGCGAGATTGAACGACCTACTCGCCTAACAATCGCTTGTAGCCGGGTGGCGGGGTTCCATAACCTGCAACACGGCGCGCAAGGGCTGGCTCGATGAGCTGTCGCCGCAGGTCCAGTTCTTTCTGAAAACATTCGCGCCAGAGCCGCCGCGTATTGTCGGGATAGCGATTGGGCGATTCGGCATCGAAGGAAGGGCGGAAGAGATCGATGGCATTTTGCAGTTCGTCAGACAACTCTGTTTCCGTGGGGTGCCCGGTAAGTTCGATGACGCGGCGAAAGGCCAGAAGGTCCTTTGCGTCAAGCCGATCCAGTTTGCCGATTAGAATATCCAGCGGGTGCGGTAATGTCAGCGTGACATGGCCCAATGAATGAACGCGGGCCCGGTCGCGCCAGCGCGGACTGGTGCGGAAACTTAATTCAAAGCCCGGCTCCAAATAGAAATGCCCGGCCTCTTTGTTTAGGCCGGCGCGGGCCACCCATTCGGAAAGGTCCTCGTCATCATTGGAAAACAGGTCCACGTCCGCGCTCAACCAATGCGGGTCCAGGGTGAGCTGCAACGGAGCAGAGCCGTAGAGAGTGAGGCGAAAATGCCGCTGGGACGGTAAGGCCGCAAAGAATTTTCGCAAGACCTGGCCCGCCGGCGTATCCCAGTTTATCTCACCGGTCCACCAAACCGAGCCTGCGGTCGAGTTCATGCTTTTGATGTCCGAGGCCCAGGTAATAGAGTGCCTGCTCAATCAGACGGTCGGTAACCTCTTCGTCCTGGCTGAGCCAGCGGGCGACTCGGCGATCTCGCTGGGTAAGCCGGCCGGCAGCCTTGCGAAGCAAGAGACGCGCAGCCAGCCTTGATCTGCGCCACGGACGACTGGTGTAGCGCCCTGCGTTGTTCATTAGCTTTACTATAAGGAAGTCTTGTAAACTTTCAACTGGTTTTCGGGTTCACAGGCGAGGCATCGCCGTCAGCATCGCCTGCCCCCGCGCGCCAAACATCCTGCTGTTCGAAGATTGGCGCATTGGTTCTTTCTCTCTCATTAACACGTCGCTTCAGCGAGGTGAACCGGCGCGCGCAAGCGGAGTTCAACGGTTTGAAGGCCGTTCCTGCGAAAAACACCAAATCCTGAGGAGGTCTGGCTAGGTCTGGTTAGCCGCGGATAGCTCCGGTCGGTGCCTTCGCCGCCCTCCTGAAAGAGCCAATTTAAACTTAGACAGTCGAACAATCGTCCAGAAACAGATTCCAAGGACTTCCGGCGCTCGAACTGCGGGCACAACGGAGCCTAATTGAGCGGACGCGGGTGTATAGGAGGCGAAGACACGAAGCCGAGCGAGAGCACCGAGGGGCGGCGTGGGGCTTCCCTATTGTGTTGCAGCCCTTCCGCTTGGCGAAGCGTCAGTCGTTCAAATTGCGATTGGGTTTGGATTAGTAAGACCACCGGAATTTGCGCCGCTTGAGACGTTCAGCCTAATTTCTCAATGTGGCATCACCGATTCAAACACAAATACTGTCAATCCGGTCATGACAAACAAGAGAACAAAATAGGTCCAAATCTTCCTGGGAGCCTCGCCAAGAACCATCCCGAGGCCAAGACGTGCCCAAAGGATTATTACAATCCAATCGAATTCATAGGCTGTACCGATAACCCGGTAACACTTGCAGTTAAGCGGGAGGAGTCCATAGGCTATAATTGCCATTACCGGAAACAAGGCGCATGCTGCGGCCCATATCCCGCGTCTCTGCCAGCCATTTAATTTCGACCTAGCCGTCAATCCGAGCATAAAAAGAAGTCGGATGGATGGAGCTCAGGCGGAGCCTGCTCCTGGTTTTCCAACCCGATAGACACTAGCTTGACCGATGGTTTTGTCAACGCCAGCTCTGCAGCCGCAGAGGCTTGGTCGTCGGCTGTCCTCGCCTGCGACTTTGTCGCGCCAGAACCCCCGTTTCTAAAATCCAACCCGGTATGGTCGCTCAGGGCAGCCCCTCGACTGCATCGAGCGAATGTTCTCGGTCCTTGACACGAACCACTTCACCGAACTTGCCCTTGGCTCCCAGTTGGCAAGAGGCTCCGTGAGTCCATCTCAAGTGCGCCAAGAAAGTCGCCCGCCAAACTCCCACCCCGGCCTGTGCCCGATTAAACTCTTTTGGGAGAAAATTTTTCCCAGCCTAATCCTCGGGCGGCACTGGATTATCTCCTCGCTGCGCGGACCGCGTTTCTTAAGAAAATCAGGCTCGCCCACCCGGATTGCGGCGGCAGTTCCGAAGAGGCTGCGAGCTTGACCCTTGCCTGGCCTATCATCCGGCGGCGCTTCCCAAAGCGGGGCACCAAAGCGTGCCAGGGAAAATTAGGGAACCTCTTGCAGCCGCGGCGATCCCCGCGCTCCAACTCACCGTTATCGACGCATTGAACCCCCACTTCGCCGAAAACACCGAGCACCTGAATTTCCCCAACCTCCTCCAGTTGGAAGTAATTGCGGCCAAGGCTTTGATTTGAAGGTAGGGCGACCGCTCCGCCGGGTGCCAATTCTGAACGGAGGGGACCGGCGCCCGCGGAGCGGTCGCCCTACCCCATTCCCCGCTCTCCATTTGACTCCGAAGGCGGCATTGGATGGCAGTACTCCAGGTTTAGCCCCCGGAACTCACAGGGACAAGTCACCCCACTCCAAATTTGGGTAATTCGTGTTTCATGTTTAAAAAAGTCCTAACGTTCGCATCCGCATCTAAGAATGCCAGAGGGATTGTGCGCGAAGCGCACAAGCGTACCTGTTGTTCTGGTTTCGCGAAGCGCACAAGCGTACCTGTTGTTCTGGTTTTCAAGCCATTAGCCCACGGCTGCTCGGAGCTACCTGGGACATGCAATCCGAACAATTTCAACCCTGCAAAAGGGTTAGAGCCTGTTTTAAAATTGCGTGGGGTCCTGCGGCGAGGGATTTTGGCTGTGGCCAAGGCGGCGAGGCCGGAGCATCCCCGCAGCGGGCTGTGACGGCCGAGTCAACGCAGGCCGCAGACAAAAGACCCGCCGCCCGG
>JBBRPK010000132.1:0-16248 GCA_038228235.1 Verrucomicrobiota bacterium | reverse complement strand
TGCCGGAGCAACCACCACCGAAAATCACGGCTGCACAAGTAACCACCAAATGAGCCGGCGTAGTGCAGACCTTTAGGATCGGTGCCTTGATTTGCAATGAGTTACGGGTTTTGGAAGCTCGAGTCCGCGAAGTCGGGCTAATTTCCCGGGGCAAAGGCCTTTCGTGGGCGATTCGTTTCCCGCAATGGCAGGACCTGCTGAGGCGGTTGGCGGGAGATCGGCCTTCACCAGGACAGTAGTGTGGTCTCCTGTGGGTACATGCAAACCCGGTTCGGGCGGCATCGGAATCGGAGGGGGCCCGGCCCGGCTTTGTGCCCGCCGTTCCCGCATCACTCTGTCCAGAGTGTAAATCGCTGTTATTTCCGTGTCCTCGGTCTTGCCTTGGGCGGGATCCAGCTCCAAACGAGCCTCCACAGAGCCAAATCGCACCGTCTGTCCAGACTTCACCTGAGACTGCATGTTCAGTCTCGAATCGTTCACGAAAGTTCCATTGCTCGAATTCAGGTCCCTCACGATGATCTCAGAACCATGCATGAGGATTTCGCAGTGGATTAACGAGAGGGAGCTATCCCGGATCACCAGCGTGTTTTGATCCCCTCGGCCGACCGTGGTTTTTTCGAGCGCCAATTCGTAAACCCGGCCAGAAAAAATCTCGTTCGTAAAAATCAATTTGGCCATGGACCGAGTTTAGGATCAGCGAGCCGGGTTTTACCAGTCTGGATGTGGAATTTTTTACAGCCCCGTTTCAGCGAATCATCAGCGCGCGTGGGTCTTCATCCTTCAGTCCATGCTTCATGGCGAAACGCAACAGTCCCATGCTGTAGGGCGAGTTGGACGCCGCGCCGCTGAAAATCCGCCCCATATGTTTGTTGATATGGGGAAAACTCAGGCGCACCAGCAGCCTGTCACGCAACATTTCCCCAACTTGGAAACAAGTGAACAAGCGGCCGCTGTAATAGTAACCCACAATTTCGTGCCAGGTTCGGAGGTGATGAATCACCTCCTGCTCATAACGGCGGAACGCATCAGGTGTTCCGGCGCGGATGGCCTCAGCCAGGGCCATGGCGCTATGCATGCCGATAAACAACCCGCTCGAGAACACCGGATCAATAAATCCCGCGGTGTCGCCCACCAGCGCCCAGCCATCGCCGGCCACCCGGCTGGAGACCAGTTGATAATTGCTGTATTCCATCACCGGGGTCAGCCGTTTGGCGTCCCCGGCCACAGCGCGCAACACGGAATCCTGCCGCAGCAGATTGTCATAACGCTCCTCCCGGGTGGCTCCGAATTTTGGCAAGTGTTCCGAGCCCAGCACCATGCCCACCGAGACGCGTCCCGGCAGAGGAATCCGCCAACTCCAACCGTGATCTATTCGCGTGCTATGGACATGGCCGGCGTGGCCCAGCACCGTGTTATCCACGTGCGCGAACAACGCGGTGTCCTTGCGTCCGCCCTCGCGGCTCGCGATCTCCAAGAGGTTCGGCAAAAGCCGCGCACGGCCAGTGGCATCCACGATGAAATCGGGCTGTTTTGAAAAAAAACCACCCAGGGCCTCCAGCGTCTCGCTACCCAGGGCCACTCGGTCCGAGCCCGGGACTTTTTGCAGGTTCGCCGTTATCTCGATCGGCTTCGCTCCTGCCCTTCGCGCCGCCGCCAGCAATGCGTCGTCAAACCGATCCCGTGGAACATTGTAGGCATAACGCGGCATGCCTCCGCTGAGTTGATCAAAGAAAAACGAGAAGTTCACCGTCTCGCTAAAGTTGAATGTGGCGCCGGGTTTAAAGGTGCTGAATCCGCGCACCTCTTCCTCCACCCCCAGCAACCGCAGCATGGGAATGATGGCGGGCACGAGCGATTCACCCACTAACAACGGCGCGCTTCTGCCTCGATGCAAAATCGCCACCTTTATACCCGCCCGCCCTAACAAGGTCGCAAGGGTGCTCGCCACCGGTCCGCCGCCCAAAATCGCTACGCTCTCGATCTTACTCTTCGGATTTCTCGCCATCAGTTCCCTTTATGACTCATTTTCTTCCCTCCAACACCATGCGAAAAACCCCATGATGCCTTTTGACCTGAAAGTCATTCCACCCAGCCTCTTGCGCCATCACGCGAAGTTCTTCGACGGTAAACGCCGCGCGGACGGACTGGAGGGCATCTTTGCGGAAAATGGGACCGCTCGTCATGGTGCGGGCTAGCAAGTCCACAGACCAGATGGCCAGCCAGTTGCGGCGAAGATCGTTCACAATACAGCCCCGATTTGCGATCTCGCGCATCCGCCGCAACAGCGCCACCGCGTCCTCCGAGCCAAGATGGTGAAGGGCCAGCGAACATAATACTAAATCGAAACTCTGCGCCGCATAAGACAACGCCTGGAGATCATGCCGCTCCAGCCGGATTTCCGGCCAATCCCGGCAGGCCTCCGCGGCGAGGCGAAGAACGTGAGGATTGCGATCCACTGCCGTGATACTGACCGGAAATTGTCGCCGCCTGGCCCAAGCCACAATCGCGCGGGGAATATCGGCGACTCCCGTGCCTAAATCGAGAATACTTAAGGAGGTCAATGGCTTCCCATGGAGGAAACGCTGCAAATAATGCAACACCAATTGATGTCCTCCGAAACGACGATTCGTTCTCTCGAGCGTTTGCAGTTCCTCGCAGAGCGACTTTTCATCAACGCCCGGACGATCGATTAACTCAGGGAGATTTGGATCGAAACAGCGTGGCGGCACGAGCAGGTTCACATGATTAATGCGACCAGGATTTGGGATGCGAATCGCCGGGGGGGAAGCGAGGCTCCGCCGCGGTCCCGAAGGGCCATCTGAGAATAGGCCAGCGTTTCAACGCGGAGTGTGGTTGGATCTCACGAAAAGTCCCGCAGGGACGACCGAAGCCCGCTGCCTCAGCCGTCCCAGCGGGACTTGCAGCCCTTGGGGGCCCTCCCCACCGTTGAAACGCTGGGCTATTCTCAGGCATCCCTCCGGGATGCTGCTTTTCAAAAACTAGCGGGATTGGGTCCACACAATTGGAAGCTGCCTCGATTGCGGAAGGCCAGTTTGCCGGAACCAACGTTCACCTTGAGCCACCCGTTTCATTGCTGAACATCCATACCCCGCCAAGTTAAGCACCACGCCTCGGGAAGGCAACTCCGCTCCCTTCAAGAGCGACACAAGGAGAAAAATCGGCTTTTTATGTCCTTTTATCTAATTTTTGTGGCTTTAAAATCTTGATTCATTGTGTAAGGTGGTGTGAGAACGGTTTCACCGCTAACGGCAGCAAGCCTGAATGCGGTCGCGATCCCAAGCTGCGGAGCAGCAAATAATGAGCGCCGATAGCAACACCATCACCGTGCCGGCAAAGGAAAGCGTTCCCTTGCGCCCGCTCGTCTGTCCCGATCTGCTCGCTCCGGCCGGCGATTGGGAGTGCGCCAGGGCCGCCGTTGAGAATGGGGCGGACGCAATCTACTTCGGCTTGGAGCGGTTCAACGCCCGAATGCGGGCTCACAATTTCACGGAACCGGATTTGCCGAAGTTGATGGAGTTTTTGCATCGTCGGGGGGTCAAAGGTTATGTCACGTTCAATACCCTGGTTTTTGCCAACGAACTCGCGGAAGCGGAGCAACACTTGCGCGCCATCATTGCCGCGGGGGTGGATGCCGCTATCGTTCAGGACGCCGGCATTTGCCGATTGATTCGTGAATTGTCGCCCGATTTCCCCATCCATGCGTCCACTCAAATGACCATCACCAGCGCGGCGGGGGTGGAGTTCGCGAGGGACCTCGGCTGTAATCTGGTCGTGCTCGCTCGCGAATGTTCGATCAAGGAAATTGAGAAAATCCAGATCGCAGGTCGCGAGCGCGCCGGGAATTCGGTTCCTGACGTTGGACCATCTTGCGTTGCTCCGCGCGGGGACGGCGGGGTGGCGGCGATGCCTTTGGAAGTATTCGTTCATGGGGCTTTGTGTGTCGCTTACTCCGGTCAATGTCTGACCAGTGAAGCGCTGGGGGGCCGCTCGGCGAATCGTGGTGAATGTGCGCAGGCCTGCCGGATGCCTTACGACTTGATTTCTGATGGCCAGCTCGTGCCGCTGGGCGACAAACGTTATCTGCTTAGCCCACAGGATTTGGCGGGCTTGAAATTGTTGCCGGATTTGATCAAGGCGGGAGTCGCTTCGCTGAAAATTGAGGGGCGGCTCAAGAGCCCGGAGTACGTGGCCAACATCACGCGCGTCTATCGCCAGGCCCTGGATGAATTCTTCAATGAGAATACCCCAGGCCCAGGGGGGGCCGAAAAAGCCGTGGAAAAGATTCAAGAGCAAACACGTTACCAGATGGAGATGGCTTTTTCGCGCGGCCTCCACACGGGGTGGCTGGGTGGCACTAACAATCAGGAACTGGTACATGCTCGCTTTGGAAAAAAGCGCGGTGTGCTTCTGGGCGAAGTCAGGCGCGTGCAAGGCGAGAAGGTTTTTATACAGTTGCAAGGGCCGCTTAAACTTGGCGACGGGGTGGTGTTCGATGCCGCGCATCCGGACCAGGAAGAGGAGGGGGGGCGCATCTATGCCATCAAAACACTTGGCGCCGAATCGGTGCTGGAGTTCGGTGACGGGGACATTGATTTTCGCCGGATCCAGACTGGGAACAAATTGTGGAAGACCAGCGACCCCGAGCTGGATCGGCAGCTCCGCCAGACCTTCGCGGGTGGCCGGATTGGCTTCCAACGCCCCGTTAGTCTGGAGGTCCATGGACGCGCCGGCCAGCCGATGACTATTATGGCTCGGGATGGAACTGGCGCCGCGGTTGAAGTCACTTCCGCGCTTATTCTAACCAAGGCGGAAAAGCATCCACTGACCACAGCTCGGTTGCGTGAACAACTGGGCCGGCTGGGCGGAACGCCCTTCCGACTTGATGAATTGATTAACGGCTTGGCAGGAGAATTGATGTTGCCCATCAGTGAGCTTAATCGTTTGCGACGTGAGATGGTCCTTCAACTCGAAAGGCTGCGCACCCGGCCAAAGCGGTGGGAGATGTTGGAAGGCGAAGCGTCCAAGCCAGGGCGCGGAACTCGTTTGGGGCCGCGCGGGATAGGCAGCGAACAAAGCGCCAACCCCGCTGAACTCGTCGTGCTCGTCCGTAATCTCGCCCAATTGGAGGCTGTTTTAAGTTGCGGGGTGCAAACCATTTACTGCGAGTTTGAGGACCTCAAAAAGTACCGTGAAGCGGTCCGCCGAACCCATTCCGCACCTCGCACTCCGCGCCCCGCAATTTTCGTCGCACCTCCGCGAATTTTCAAAACGGGCGAGGAATGGATTCTGCAACAGGTCCGCTCCTGCGGCGCCGATGGCTATTTGGCGCGCAACTATGACCATCTCAAATATTTTGAGAATGTTCGCCGCATTGGGGATTTTTCTTTAAACATCGCCAATGCTCGCAGCGCCGATCACTTCATCAACCGTTGCGGGCTGGAGCGGGTCACCGCCTCCTACGATTTAAATTTCGCGCAATTAGAGGGGCTCTTGCAATCCGCCCCCCCGCAGTGGTTTGAAGTGGCGATCCATCAGCACATGCCGATGTTTCACATGGAGCATTGCGTGTTCTGCGCTTTCCTTTCTCAAGGCACAGATTACACGAATTGCGGGCGCCCCTGCGATCATCACGAAGTGAAGCTCCGAGACAGGGTCGGGGCTGAGCATGTGCTCAAAGCCGACGCGGGCTGCCGCAACACTGTCTTCAATGCGCGCGCCCAAACTGGAGCCGAGTACGTCGCCCGGATGATGGGGCTGGGGGTGCGGCATTTCCGGATTGAGTTTGTCAATGAGACGCCTGACCAAGTGGCCCAAACGATTTCCAAATACCGCCAATTGTTGGAGGGGTCAATCAGCGGCCCGCAAGTGTGGCGTGAGTTAAAACTCTCTCGGCAACTTGGAGTCACGCGAGGGCCCATGGAAAAGGCGGAAGGGTGAACCGGACAGCGCATGCGCGGCGACGCTGAACAAAAACAGCGTCTTCGACGTCCAATCGACAGGACAAAGGAGGCAATAAATCAAAATGTGGATCTGACTGGCCCAAGAAATCGTTATGGAAAAAAATGCAATCCTGATGTTGACCTGATGGAGCTTCAGGTCCGGCATTGAAATGGCCCCATGAAACTGCAACAAGGGCAGGTTTGGAAATACGAGGATCGCTACATCCGAATTGTCACCTTGGAAAAATTGGCCGTGGGATTTAAACTTTTGAAAGACCTCCAATCCAGAGACGGAACGCATCAAAAAATGACGAAAAAGAAGTTTTGCGGCCTGCTCAAAACGGCCGTGTTGGTTCTTCCCGAGCCTTCGTCTTCGTCCCGCCCACGGCCTGATTAACAGCCCGGCTTGCCCAGGAGGGTAACAGCCCGGCTTGCCCAGGAGGGTAACAGCCCGGCTTGCCCAGGAGGGAGCCTCGTTTTTGGGGTGTTTACCTGATTACAAAAGCTTTCTCCCTGATTGTACGATGGCCTCCTGTGAAAATTCTCAGTGATTTTGGCGCCCTATCTAAACCGGCTTGGATAGCTTAGGGGAATTCGGATGAACGATAATGAGAATTCCAATTCGGTTTCGCATCCCATCCGCCATGCCCATAGGGAGATGGGACAAGGCGGGGTGTCTTGGGTTAATGGGGCGGAATCGGCAAGGACAAACGGCGAGCAGGAGCGGGAAGAAAGGGAGTTTTTTGCGCAGCGCAGGAGGCCGATGCTGTTTAGTCCCTGGCCGTTTGTGGAAATGCTAATCCGAAGCTGGCACTGGCTGGCACTGGGTGGCGTCGTTCTTGCCGGCCTGGGCTTCGTGGCGGGGATGGAACTTTGGCAGACGCGCTACACAGCGAATGCGCACCTGCTGCGCTTCGAGACTCCTAACAATAGTGACTACTTCAAGCCGCGCCCGATTTCGGAGCAGACTTTCGCCAGCCTGCTTCGTTCCCCGGAGCTGTTGCAAAACGTCGGCGCCTTGGCCAAGCCTTCGATTTCCCCGGACCAGGTGGCCTCCAGCCTTAACATCATCCCGGAACGCAATTCGGATTTGGTGACGGTAGGGATTACGGCGTCAGATCCCAAGATGGCTGTGAACCTGGCCAACCTGTTCGCGAACGAAGCGGTTGCGTTCAGCAAACAATTGCAGACGAATGAGGCCAGGGAGGCCAATGCTTATTACCAAAACCAATTGACCGATCTGGAGCGGGAGCGTGGGACGCTGGTCGAGCAGATGCAACACGCCGTGCGTGAATCAGCGCGCGCGGCAGTTCGCCCCTCCCAACTGACCGATAAATTTCGTGTCGGCCTGTCGGAGAAGCTCCAGGCAGCTCGCGAAGAATTGATCAATTTGCTGGTCAAGTACAGGGAGGCGCATCCGGCAGTGAAGGAACAGAATGCGCGAATCGACGAACTCCAAAAGGAGCTGGATCGCACCGTGACCAATGCCACTGCAAATGCCGACCAATACTTCCCACCGGCGGCGCCCGGAAGCTTCCGGCGCTGGCCCACCAATTCCATAGGCATGACGGAGGCAGAATCAGAGTTTGAGATACGCAGGACGCAGCTCCAGGCCCTGGAGGCCGCGCGCGCCCAATTGACGAGCCGCCAGCGGGAGGCCCAGTTATTCCAGAAAGACCCGCCGGGTTATGCTCGCCTGCTGGCCCCGGCGACCTTGAAGGAGGTCGTGGCCCGAGATCGGTTGCCAAAGTTAATTTTTCTGACCGTGTTTGGCGGATTGATGGGTGTGGCGGGAACTGCCCTGCTCCTGGTGGGTGTTGAATTCATGGATGATCGCCTCAAGACCGGCAGCGATGTCGAACGAGTCACCGGACTCCCGTTGCTGGCGGCTCTCCCCGACCTCCACCATGTGGATCAGATCGAGCAGGAAAATTGGGCGTTCCGAACCTGGACTGCGCTGCAAAACCGGCTCACGACATCACCCAATCACGGGTTGGTTTGCGGCTTTATCTCAGCCGAGCAAGGGGAGGGACGCACCACCTGGGTAAGCTTGCTGGCCAATGCGGCTGCGAATTGTGGGTTTCGCGTTTTAACCATCGCGACGCTTCCCCCGTCCCCGCATTCCCAAAACGGTTCTCAAAATGCAAAGCTCGAGGCGGGGTTGGACCAGCATCCCCTGGAAAATGCTTTGACCACTAACTTCCTTTCCTCCCCCGCTCTGGTAACCGACAAACTGACCCGTGAAAACCCGCAACCTTTGGTGCACATCCCCTTGCCAGGCTGGGTATGGGACTTGGATCGGCGAAAACAATGGCAGACCGCGCTAACCCAATGGAGCAAGATCGAGAATGTTGTGATCCTTGTTGAGTTGCCTCCGGCCTCCCGTCCTGAATCGGTGCTGCTGGCCGAGAACTTGCCCAATCTGGTGTGGCTCACCGGGAGCGGAGTCGCGCGCGCTTCGCAAAGTCATCTGCAACTGGAAACTTTGCGGCACGCCCGATCCAATCTAGTCGGGGCCGTGCTGAATCGCGAACCGGCTCCGCCTATCAAAAAGCGCTTCCAGCGGTGGATGGGCTGTATGGTATTGCTGCTGGGCTTTTGCTTCAATGTTCGGGCGGCTGAAACAGATTCTGTGCCGGCCACCCTTCCCGCCGTGGGCGAAACGGTCCCCACTAATGGCTCCTTTTCCATCATCAGCTCCCGCCAGCGCGCGGCGTGGCAACAGCACCTCACGCTTGGGCCAGGAGACGTGCTCAATTTCTCTCTCTTCGGCCAGCCGGAGTTCAACCATACCGATGTCTTTATCGGACCTGATGGGCGGGTTAGCTTTTTGCAAGCCCAGGACATGTTGGCCGCGGGACTGACAGTGGATGAATTACGCAGCAAGTTTGATGAAGAATTAGGGAAATATTACCGCACCCCGCACACCTTGATCACTCCCGTCAGCTACCACAGCAAAAAATATTATGTGCTTGGCAAAGTTGCTAATCGGGGTGTCTTCACTCTCGACAGGCCTCTCACGATCGTCGAGGCCCTGGCGCGAGCCAAAGGTCTGGAGACCGGGTTGCTCGACAATCGAACCGCCATTGATTTGGCAGACTTGCAGCGGAGCTT
This sequence comes from Verrucomicrobiota bacterium, assembly GCA_038228235.1. Classification (GTDB taxonomy): domain Bacteria; phylum Verrucomicrobiota; class Verrucomicrobiia; order Limisphaerales; family JBBRPK01; genus JBBRPK01. The sequence goes on along the minus strand of JBBRPK010000132.1, from coordinate 7,174 downwards.
TCTCATGCGCCAGGGGAGGCGCTTGACCGTCAATTTTGAGAAACTCTTTCAAGAAGGAGACCTTTCCCAGAACATTCCGCTGGAGCCAGAGGATTATCTCTACTTTGCGGCCGCCAATATGAAAGAAGTTTACGTCCTGGGTGAAGTGGCCATCCCAGGGCCTCTTCCCTATACCGGAAATCTGACAGCGGTAGGGGCGATAACAGCGCGCGGTGGGTTCACTCAGCGGGCCTATAAGTCCCATGTGCTGGTGATACGCGGCTCACTTAATCACCCCCAGACGTTCGTGGTGAATACCTGGAAAACACTCGAGGCCAGGGCATTCGACTTCAAACTGGAGCCGAAAGACATTGTCTATGTGAACTACCGTCCCTTCATCAAAGCGGAGGATTTGCTGGATCTGGGCGTTACGGCCTTCATCCAGGGAGCGACCGCGGAATGGGCGGGCAAAAACATCGGTCCCCTTATCAAATCCCCTTTCCTCCTGGCCCCATGAGAAAACTCTCGCTTGTCACTTTCATGGGATTGGCCCTGGGTCTCTTCGTAGGTTGCCAGCATCCGGGACCGCGTTTTGACCCTCGCCCTGGCGCCTCCGCCGTGCCGGCGCAGCCCATCGCGTTGACCAATCAGGTTCCTGCGGAGTGGTTGAAGCCGCCGACCAATCTTTTCACCCTCGGCCCCGGCGACAAACTGGAAATTCAATTGCTCAGCGATCCGGCTACCAAAACGACCACCACGGTCGGTCCCGATGGAAAGATTTATTTTAATTTGCTTTCCGGGCTGGACGTTTGGGGTCTGACTCTCGCTCAAACCAAAGAGTTGCTGGAAAAAGAAATGGCCAGCTTCATCCGCGATCGCATCCAGATCACGGTGACGTTGCGTGCCGTGGAAAGCCAGCGTGTTTGGCTGTTGGGGCGTTTGCAGGCGCCTGGAGTCTATCCGATGGCGGCGCCGATGACGTTGCTGGAGGCCATCGCCCTGGCGGGGGGCACGATGAATTTGACTCTGGCGCGGGACGTGAATGTGGTTCCCAGCAGTGAAGAGTTCGCTGACCTGCGCCGCAGTTTCATCATCCGTCAGGGGAAGTTGCTCCCCGTGGACTTCAATCGTTTGTTGAAAGAGGGAGACCTCGCGCAAAATATTTATTTGCAGCCGGACGACTTTGTTTACCTTCCTTCGGCCGCTTCCAGGGAGGTGTATGTGCTGGGGGCAGTGGGGCAGCCCAAGGCTGTCCCTTACCACGAAGATTTAACTCTGGTGGGAGCCGTGGCCAGCGCCCTGGGGCCCATCCGAGAAGCCTATTGGTACGAAGTGGCTATCGTCCGCGGTTCGTTATCGCAGCCTAAAGTGGCGATTGTCAATTACCGAGCCATCGCCATGGGCAAGGATCCTGACATTAAGTTGGAACCGCAGGACATCGTGTTTGTGCCCTTCACCCCCTATCGTTATTTGACCCGGTACGTGGACATCATCATGCAAACCTTCGTCAGTTCGGTCGCCATCAATGAAGGGGTACGCGCGGTCACTAAGGAACCGGTCGCGCCCGCCGGGGTGTTTATTCCTCTGGGAAGCCGAATCACAATTGTGCCGGGGGCTGGGGGGGGAAGGTAATGAAACTTCATCCGCCTGCTCTTATCGCTCCTCCCTGAGTAGGTCAACACCCCATCGCCGGACGATCTCCGGATGTTAAGTTGGATTGCACCACAAACCAGAAGGAAAAATTAAAATGATAAAAACCTTAAATAAATTCAAAGGGATCGCCTGCATCTTGGGTCTCGTGTCGGCTGCGCTTTGGCTGACAGCTTGCCGCGATACGGGGTCCGAGCCAGGCAGCAATAACACAGGGGGGGGCGGGACAACTGGTGGAACCAACGCGCCAGTCTCCATTGGCGGAAGATCGTTCAATCATTCGATCAACCATGGGTCAGGCCCCTTTTCGTCCTCTGGCACTTTTTTATTCCGAGCCGGAGGCGCGTCTGGGGACATTAGCGGCAGCTATACCATCATCGGCTCAGGCGGCGTGACCAACAGCACGGGCACCTTTAACTATACCACGACTGCTGCCAATACGGCCACGCTGCTTAGGCAAGATTCCCTCATCGGGTCAGTGACTGAGTCGTTAACATTCTTAACCCCTAATAACGGGACTTTTTCCAGCAGTGCTGCGGGGGGAACCCAGGATGGGACGTTTTTCTTTCAATAACAAACCGCTTCGTTTTACGAACAAACATCCACCGCGCTTCCCCGAGATTTGGGAGGCGGGTTTTGTTGTGGGAGCGTCCTCTGAGAGCAACTTTTAACAATTCCGATCTGTTTGCCACGGCGCTGAATCACATCCGCTTTGCTCTGGGCGCCTGCCTCATACTTTCTTTAGCCGGCTGCCTTTCCCCCCAGAAAAAAATCGACGCTCGCGTCGCCGGCTTGCGCTCCCAATGGACCACCAACATGGCCCATCAGGCCGCGCTGCCGGAACAAATAGTTAACTGGCAGGCCGCCGTGGCACAACTTCGCGCCCGCAACCTCAAGCTGCTCGCCGGCCGCTTTGAAATCACAAACAGCCAGGAGTCCGTCCGCCAGGTTTACAAGGACTTGATTCCAACTCTGGATATGCGCGCCAATGTGAGTCGTAGTGTCAAAAGCTTTGCCATGACTTCTTTTGACGATGTCACCTTCAGCGCGGACAGTTTTTTTAATATCCCGGGCATCGTGAACATGAACGCCCGTTTTTTTAGCGCGCGCCTTACTTTACTGCGGGCGCGCATGGTTTATTGGCTGGCCGAACGAGAACAGATTATCGAACTCTACAAACTATTCCTCGGCGTTCAGGAGGCTCGCGAAATATTACAACAACTCCAGCGCGAACAGGACGTGGCAGAATCGATTCAAAAGTCTGATCCCCTGGCTGGCCGAGTTTTGGTCGAGGAATTGAAAACCCGCCGTCTGGGTTTTGAAAAGCAGAGCGATGCCTTGCAAGCGACCGCCGCGGACCTGCTTGGTGATCGCGGGCGGCGCTGGATTCTCCAGACTAACGGCTGGCCCAGCTTGCCCTACGTGCAGCAACCATTGCCATTGCAAGACAGCAACCGGATCGCCCAACTCCAAATCAAATTGGTTGCCATCGAATTTGTCGCCGCTTGGGCCCAAGTCAAAGGCATTAAACTTCAATACTGGCCGGAACTGACTATTTTCGTCACTGGACCACCGGTTTATCAGCGCATAGCCGGCATAGAACATTTCTGGAGTCTGGGCGATTTGCGGGCAAGCGCGGATTTTTTCTGGAGGCTCGATACACGTGGCTACGTCTCCCGCCAACTGCGGCAGGCCCGCCGGGATCAGCAATTGCAGTGGATGCGGCTGCGCGAGGAATCCCTCGCATTGATGGACAAACTTCTCGCCGCGCAAAAGCTAACAGTGAGTATCCGTGAACAAATCGAGCAAGTTCAGCAGCTAATCCCCCTCCTGGAACAAGTCCCGCCGCCCCAGGATTATGCCGGGATTTTAAAGAGCATCGAGACCAGCCGTTCCCTGCGCGATCAAGAACGGAAGCTCCGCCGGGACCTAGCGGAATTGAACACCCTGTTCTGGTTTGTGGATGAAGCGCAATGGCAGAACTCCGGCGCCAGCTTATGAGGCAACGGGTGACTTTATCCCGGACAAGGGTTTCTGAGCATCGGAGGCCGTTTGCGGGCATGGTCTGCGCGGCCGTGTGCTTTCTCCACATCTTCATGACCGGCTGTACCCAGAAACCGGCCCAGGCGACGCCAACCCTCCCAGTTTCCTGGTCCTGGGAGCACTATCCAGCGGTGGAAAAAATGCGGCTCGCCATTCTCCCTTGCCGTGTCATGCCCAAGACGAGCTTGACCATCAACGCGCCTCTTTCCGGTGTTCTGCGCCTCTATGTGGATCGATCGCAAATCAACCTGCCCGCTGGTTTCGTTTGGGCGGAGTTCGAGCCCAAAATCCTCGCTGCCGAAGCGGAGGCGCTGGCCGAAGTCAAACAGAAGCTCCAGGAACGCGAGCGCTTGACTTATAAATTGGAGTTGCCAAAACAAAAGTATAAATTGGCCAGGGAAATCGAGGATGCGCGGCGCCAACTCGTTTTGTTGGAAGGGCTGACGACGAACACCGTCATTGCTCCATCTCTGTTCAGTCTGGTGGGATTGAAAGATCGTTCTTTAAGCCTGGAGAATCTTCAGCGCGCCCGTGACGAACTGGCCTTGATGGAGGAGAATTATCGCTACCTCTGTGCCACGAACCTGATGGTGCTGGGCATCGACCTCGAAGCCCAGCGCATCGAGTGGCAGCATCGTCAGCTCCAATTTGATCGGCAGCAGGGTCAAGCCCGTTTTAAAATGCCCTTTGCCGGCCAGTTAAATCCAACGATTCAATTGGCCGATGGAGTTTCCGAGTATCCCGTCAATATCGGGCAGGAATTGGCTGTGGCGCGTGATTTGAGCGTGATGCTTCTGCGGGTGCCTCTGACCGAGGCCTCCTGGTCAACTTTGGGATCTGAGCAACTCGAAGCTCTGCTGAATCTGCCTGACGGAACCAAACTGGAAGCGCCGTTTGCTTTTAAGAAACTGGAACGGTCTCAATTGCGGGAAGAAGTCATTTATTATTTTCAATTCCCGACCAATCATTGTTCCCCGGCTACACGTCTGGTCGGCGCGGATGTCTCCTGCGAGCTTTGGCTGGCCTTGGCGCGACCCGCGCGAGTAGTGCCCAAGCTGGCGCTCGTTCTCCATCAACCCACTGCCTTCCAGAGCCGTCGCTGGAATGAAGGCCTGGCTCTCCTGGCGCCCGGCGCTCAGGTCTTGGTCGAAGGCCAAACTGATTTGGCGATTCTCGTCCCTGAAAAAAAGGAGAAGCCATGACGTGCTCCGAAGTGTCTTTCCGATACATGGCCGCTCAGCCCTGGGTCATCGAGCATTTCAGCCGCGCCTTCGAGCCAGGCATCACCTTGATTAAGGGTGCCTCGGGTTGCGGTAAATCCACTTTATTGCGGCTGTTGGCAGGTTACTTGGCCCCATGTTCCGGTTCGATTATCACGCCTCTTGGAGGTGGGCCAGCGGAGCCGGAATTTCAACGGCGCCAACTCGGGTATGTTTTTCAACAGCTTAATCTGCTCCCGCTCGCTACGGTGAAACGCAATCTGGCGCTAGCGGCCAGTCTGGCAGGCCTCACTACCGCCCAGACCTCTCAACGCTCCGCCCGCTGGTTGCAACTGCTCGGCATGGAGGCCTTTGCCAATCGTCTTCCCAACTCGCTCTCCGGAGGCCAGCAACAACGCGCCGCCATTGCGCGCGCCCTCGTCAAAGAGCCGGCAGTGCTCTTGCTGGATGAGCCAACTTCCGGTTTGGACGATTTGAATGCCCGGGTGATCCGCCGCGCTCTTGAGGAGTTCGTCACTGGCGCTCGCATCTGCGTCATCTGCTCCCACGATCCGCGTTTGGAATTTTTGGCCGATGAAATCCTCGACTTTAATTGTTTCCTACCTTTGGAAAGACACTTGGAAGCGCTGGCTTGAACAGCCCAGCAGCCCCCTGTCGCGCCTTTTCGTGACCGGCTTGCTGGTGCTCGTGGCCACGGTCATCCTGGTGACATTTCATCTGCTCGAACGCAGTTTGCGCGAGCGCCTGGAACGGTTCGGCCTCAATACCGTGTTGGTGCGCGAAACCGTGCTGAGTGACTCCAAAGAATTGGTGGTTGGCGGGGACAGTCCCGATCGTCTGGCGCCCTTGGCAGCCTGGGGCAAGAAACTGCGCCTGCGGCAACTCTTCGTGCGCGCGCAGAGCGAGTGGCAAAATAATCTGCTCGTTCTCAGCTATCCGGCGGCCGGTCTGCCGATGCTGGCGGAGTTCCTCTCTCCTGAAACGCCCGTGCTCTGCTTGAGCGAGAAACTCCCCGAAGGCGCTCTGATGCGCGTGGCGATGAACCGTCAATCTGCCCTGGCCTCCGTCCGACGCCCCCAGGGCTGGTTGCGTCCCCTCGTGACTGAGGATGTGCTGTTAGTGCCGCAGGGGATGCTCGCCGATGAAGAACGCCTCGGCTTCGTGGAGACCACCATCTTTGAGCGTGAACCCGCTGCGCCTCCGGTGGAGCAAGTGATCACTGCCATCAGCACGCTGGCCGCGCTCGAGCGCCGGACACCACCGCAGGTGCAAAGCGCCATTGGTTTGATTCGTGAGCTGGAGGAGTTAAAGGCCCGGCAACTGCAATGGCGCAGCTTGCTGGCGGGAATTCTGGGTTTGACCCTCTCGCTTGTCTATGGCGCCATCGCCATTTTGGAGTTTAGACAAAATCTGTTCGTCGGCGCGCTGCTTCGCAGCTTTGGCGCCCCGAGACAGTTTCTCTATTGGCGGCATCTGGTGGAAAACGTGTTGCTTGCTAACATTGCCGCCCTCACCGCGATTACGGCGGTGGCGCTTCTGCATGGCGCCCTGTTTGGAACGCTGGGTTTTCCGCGAGCCGTTCTCGATTTCAGCGGCGGCAACCCCTACACGAGCAACGCCGTAATTTCCATCGTGTGCTGGGTAAATCTCGGCGCCTTTCTTAGCTCACTGCCCATCGCCGCCGGCCTCCGCCAGCCCGTCGGAACCATTTTGAACTAAGAGCCTGTTTTGAAAGTGTGTGTGGTCGCGCGGCGAGGGATTTTGGCTGTGGCCGAGGCGGCCAGGACGGAGCATCCCCGCAGCGGACGGTGATGGCCGAGCGAACGCAGGTCGCAGACAAAAGACCCGTCGCCCGGAGGGTTTTCGTACGCCGACTACCTTTGTTGCTCCTCGGTCACAGACCCTTGGCGGGTATGCTCGCTCGTCGCGCCTCGCCATCCGGCCTTTTCCGCGAAAACAGGACCACACGGAATTTTAAAACAGACTCCCTGCCTTCCATCCCATACCTTCAGTCGGGAAAGACGGATTCGTAATGACGCATCGAACGTTTCGGTCAGGCCGGCACAATAGGCCTTGCAAGGTTTCAGCGCTGCAACCCCTCTGGGTGCTCGGCGTTGGAATTGGCTTGTGCTCCCGACTCGCCTTAGCCGTAACTATTCAGTAGCCAAGAGGGCCACTGTTTGGCCAGTGATTGATGTATGCAAAAAAACGCATCGAATCACTCCGGGAATTCCGGTCACCAAACAGTGACCGAATTCATTAAACTCCAAACTCCCGAACAG
>JBBRPK010000131.1:0-16249 GCA_038228235.1 Verrucomicrobiota bacterium | reverse complement strand
TGTTTTAAAATTGCGTGGGGTCCTCCGGCGAGGGATTTTGGCTGTGGCCAAGGCGGCGAGGCCGGAGCATCCCCGCAGCGGGCTGTGATGGCCGAGTCAACGCAGGCCGCAGACAAAAGACCCGCCGCCCGGAGGGTTTTCGCGGAACAGGCCCGCTGGCTTCGTTGCTCCTCGGTCGCAGATCGCTGGCGGATAAGCTCCCTCGTCGCGCCTCGCCATCGGGCCTTTTCCCCGAAAACAGGACGCCGCGGAATTTTAAAACAGGCTCTGAGTCAGATCTGCGGGATTATTGCTGGACAGCCTTCCGGTGTCTTTCCTACGTTCAAGCAGATGTGGAATCGGATCGGTCTTAAAGGCTCTGGTAATCCCCAGGGCAATGCCTTGGGGAGAGTTGCTCCTGGTAAAATAACCCCACAGTGTCGAAACCTGTTTTGCTCCTTTAGTGGACGCCCTCCAAGATGATAGTGGGCCTTCTGCAACGGATGATCAGCGCGGGCCATAAACGCAGCTGCCAACGGTGTAACGATTGGAGCGGACGCCGGGTGGCACGCCTGCGTCCGAAAGCTTTGCTCGATGTTGGATGTGCGGACGGCGCATTCCTTTTTCAATACCTCGATTACCAGCCGGAACTGTTTTGCGGTATTGAAGCCTCACCGTCCTTGCAAGCGCGCGCGGAGAAACGCGGCATCAACGCCCTGGCAGTGGATCTGAATGGCCTGTGGCCTTATGCCGACAATAGCTTCGATGTCGTCCACTGCGCGCAAGTAATCGAGCACTTGCACAACACGCGTCTTTTTGCGCAAGAGATTCTGCGCGTGCTCAAACCGGGAGGAACCGCCCTGATCACTTCGGAGAATCTGACCAGTTTTTTGAATCTGGGGGCGATGGCGCTGGGTTACACGCCGTTCACGCTGATGCGTTGTTGCGGATGGTACCTGGGAAACCCATTGGGCCTCCATTACGGCGAGCATATTGAAGAGGGTGTCCCCATCACCGACCCGGCTTTCGCAGGAGTGACCGGACACGTCCGGGCGCTGGGCGCATTGCAAGCGCAGGAGATGTTCCAAAAGGCAGGTTTTACGGCCGTTCAGGTTTCGACGATGGGGTTAATGCCGTTACCGGACTGGCTGGGACAGCGATTGGAGAAATGGATGCCTCGCCGAGGACACCTCCTGTTGATCCAAGCGCAGAAACCAAGTTACGTCTAACACTTGCGATTTATGCGCTAATCCAGCCCTGCCACCATGTCATTAAGACATTTAATCAAGTTTACCCCACTGGGCAGGATCCTGCTCATTCCGTTCCGGATCGGATACGCGCTCACCTTTTCCCTGCGCCAGGCGGCGGGCATGTTCCGCTGGGGATTCAGCTCCAAGGAACATTACAACTATACCTATCATCTGACCGAGCTGAATAAACGTTACCTCGCAAACTATATCGGGGTCATCAGTGGACATAGCGTGGCGCAGATCGAAAAATATTTTGGCGAGCTCGAACAGGACCAGAAGCTTCGAGGGGTCTTGCAGGAAAGGACACAGGCCAGTCCAGATCGGCATAACTCGGACCTGGAGCCGCGGTATGGCCGGCGGCTCGGCTGGTATGCGTTAATTCGGGCAACCAGGCCCCGCGTGGTAGTGGAGACAGGTGTGGACAGGGGTTTAGGCACTGCCGTATTGGCCGCGGCGATGTTGCGCAACAAGGAGGAAGGTTTTCCCGGCCTCATTTATGCCACGGATATTGTGCCCACCTGTGGACATCTGCTCGCCGATCCCTACGCTCGCTATTGCCGAGTTATTCTGGGAGACTCGGTGGACACCCTGAAAAAGTTCTCCGAGACGGTCGATGTATTCATCCACGACAGCGACCATCGGCCTGAGTATGAATGGGCAGAGTTCCTGGCCATCGAACCGCGCTTGCATGCCGGTTCTATCGTGATGAGCGACAACTCGCAGCAGAGCGTGAAGATGCGGGATTTTGCGGAACGGATTGGCAAATCCTTCCTTTATTTTCAGGATGCGCCAAAAGACCATTGGTGGCCCGGGGATGGCATTGGCGCCGCGTTTGTGCCGGGAAGGGAAACTCTTTACCAGACAAGGAAGGAAGAGAAGAAGGACGCGATGGAATAGCCTCGGACGAGGGGTGAGGTAGAAACCGGCGTGGCGTTCAATTCTTTCACCGCGCTTCCGTATTTGATCGCACGGGATCTACGGTGCCTCTCCCATTCTATCGCTTCACTGGCTCTCTTGCAGTTCGCCGACGAGCTTGGCGAAGCCACCGTTGCGCGGGTCGAGCCTCTGCGCGGTCTCCGCCACCAACAGCGCGTCCTTTTTGCGACCCTGTTCGACGAGTAAGCTGCTGTAGCGAAACACTGCCTCTGGGCTGTAAGGGCATAATGCAAAAGCTTGGCGAAAGGCGAAGTCCGCCTCCTTCGCCATGCGCTTTTTTTCCGCTGCGGATGTGGCATTAGTCACTCGCCATGCATAGACCCCGCCAATGGAACTGCGCAACTTGGAGAACGTTTTGCACGCATAATCATTTCGCACGAACCCGGGGTCGCTTTTGTACTCCCCCGCGCTCTTCCGCTCGAACACGACGGTGGCGAAGTCGCATACTGCTTCCACAGGGGTTTCTAGAGTCAGCCACTTGCCCAGGGCTTTATCCGTGAAGCGTTTCCAATAGTCACGATCTTGCTTGAGGCTCCTTGCGGACAAGGCGGTCAGGGGTTCTCGCGCAATTTCCATGATCAACCCGTGCGGCGCCAAATGGGGATACATCCATTCCAGGGGAAAACTTTCCTCGACGAAGAACTCACGTTTTGGATTGGCGTCAAAAATAATTCTCGCCAGGCGCGCGTTAACCTCCATTACTGCCACTTGTCCGGAGACTTGCACCTTGCCTTCCTCTTCTGTGACATTCTCTCCCGGTTTGAGCTTGTCATCTTTGAGACGTTGCCCGGCCTCCGCGACATATTCTGCAAAAACCTTTTGCGAATCAGCCTCGCTGGGAAGATCAAGGCGGTCCCCGTACATCAGCCGCAGATATTTCAGATAGAGACTGTCGGCGAGGGCATTTTGGGTTAGCACGAAGCATGGGTCCGCGCGCGTGTGCGATTTGCTGAAAGCCGTGACCAGCCAGCGCCCGGGGTCCGTGCCGCCAAAATAGACGCTCCCACGCGGGATCGAACCGAGGATTTCCCTCGCAAAAAGAGTGACATATTTTTCTTCTCCATGGGCGCACTCCTCATAGACTCCGAAGGATTCGTTGACGGCCTGCCAAACCGTGGTTGCAAGGAGCGGTTCCTTCCGCGTGCCGTCGTATTGATAAGCCCCTCTGCGCAACCCGCGATAAAGAGCGGCGACCCTGGTCCAGTCTCCATTCTCGCCCGCCTCAAAAAAGTCCCATATCTCCGGCAACTGCGGCCGGCCCTCCTTCGTGGCCAGGATATGGGCCTGCGCCTTTTTGTCCGCGAAGAACTGCTTCACCAGCGACTCCAACCCCGCCGGCACAGGTTTGTCTGTCTTCTTTTGCCCCACGCATGGGAGAGCGCAAAAGGCAGTTGCGGCAAGAATGAAACAGAGAGATTTGGTATTCATAATCTTACCCTATAGACACCGTCCTTCCGATTTTTGTATGCAACTTCGAGCGGCGACGTCTTCGATTTGGGCCTAACCTAAGGGCGCTGGATGTCGAGGCCATCTGTTCCGAGCTCAAAACTTGTGTGTTGCGGGGGCAAGCTGGAGCTTGATCGTTTTGATCTCGAAGGGATGCAGATCAAATTGCACGGTGTCGTTCCGAATTTTCAGCTTGCGCCCGGTATCCTCCAGTAAATTGCTCTCATTGGCGGCCGTAATCCTGCCTCGTAACTTGATTGCCACTTGCGGCGTGGCTTGGCCCGCCGCTTCGTAAACTCTGAGCACAGCCGTTTTGCCCAGCCCTGGTTTGAAAGCCGTCAGCACCACATTGGGGTGGGAGATTTCCAGCAGGCCCCAACGTTTGGGGAGCGACCCCGCGTGCCGTGCCGTTTTGCGAACAAGAAAGGGGTGATTGAACTCCAGCCCGTCACGATAAACGGCGGCTTGGCGCCAGTCGCCCCCATGCGGGACGAGGGCGTAATGGAACACCCGCGATTGGCCCAATTCGAAACCGGTTTCCGAGCTCATGCCAGGCTCGTAGCCGCCCCCGTAACCGTAACCACCGAGATTGTGCGAGCGCATCAGTGAAATCATCATTGTGCCGTCGGTGACAAGATTTCCCGGCAGCCCCGTGTTGAGCACGGCGAGGCCATGCTTGCCGTCACTGTAATCCACCCAGTGCTGCGCCGGAAATTCAATGCCGCTGGGGCGCTCAATGGCGCCGAAGGGAATTTCCTGTACCTGACGCCCATTCACGATGGAGGTGGAGAACAACACTTGATAGCGAACGAATTTTTCGTTGTTTACCAGTTCGGTTTGGATCTCGATCTTCCGCAGACCCCCATAGACACGAACCTGCGTCGCGAAACTTGCGCTGCCGAAAGGATGCGCGACGCTGAACTCGGAAAACACTGGCCCGTGACGAACCGATCCGCGCTCCCCTGAGTATTCATTGCTGAACTGTGCCTGACCCGCCGCGGGCACGCGCTGCTGATTGGTCATCGCAATGAAACTGGCTCCGTTGAGGCCGCGATACAATTCCCACAGATCGCCTTTGTCTGCTTCGCGGCTGACGATGTTGGCAGGGGCAGCCAACGATTCCCACTGGAGCGTTTTGTCGAGCACGCTCGTGATGGCGCCACTAACAGGATCGAACGTCGTTCGGCAGTATTCGTTTTCAATGAAATTCCTCTCCTTGTCATCGCTCATGGGCTCGACTGAGCCGGCTGGGCTTGTTCGCGAAATGACGCGGTAAGTCGCGTAGCCCAGCGCCGGCACGCCGCGCGCCACGAAAGTGATCCCGGCGCGCTCAAGGGTTCCGTCACCGTAACGCTGGATCCGAAAAAGCTGGGCCGGAATTGTCTTTCCTGCAGAGTCAAATACGTCCAAGCCCCGCACTCCGCCCGCAGAAAATCCCACTTCCACCTCCGCCACATCGTCGCGGGACCAGCCCAACGGGTTGAACACCACCACCGGGATTCCCTCCCCTTGAGTGTCGATCTGTCCGGCGATGCTGTCCCACCGAGCCGCTATCATTTCTTCCGCCAGCCGTTGTGAAAATTCGTAGCTGCGCACTGTGTCGGCATAGACATGATCGGTCATGACACCGGAAGCCAGGTCGTGAGTTTGGTTGAACAAGACTGGTTCCCAGGCCCGCCAAAGCATCGCCTCATCGGCAGGTGTGCCCAGCCAGGCGGCCAGCGCGCTCAGTTTTTCCGCCAGTAACAGCCGTTGTTCGATGGTCCGGGTCATCTGCTTCAGTTCGATACGACTGCTGTAGGTGCCTTGAAAAATGGGATTAAAATCATTGGTGAGGACCGGCAGGTTAGCGCGCTGAGCAACCACTCTTGCAAACTCGCTGGGCACAGAATAACGAATCGCGAAAGGCGCGTTGGTTTGCCGGTTAAATTGCGCAACCAGCGAAGGCACGTAGTCTTCCGGTTCCGAAACGTCCACGCCCGCCAGCCCGACCCGCTCCAGCCCCCGCGCATGAGGGGTCAATGAATCAAAGCGATGTCGAAAAAATGAGCCGAAGTCCGCAAACTGGCGCGGCGGCCCGTAAAATAATCCGTAAAAACCCGGCAGCCAGCAGGCGGGAATTTCACTGCCATCGATGCCGCGCCAGAGGAACTCCGACGGCAGTTGGTTGTCCGGAACACCACGGCAAAACCAGAAGGTATTGAATCCGGCCTGGCGGAGGAGCTGCGGCATCTGAGGATGATGCCCGAAAGTGTCCAGCAACCAGGCCTGGGTCACTTCCACCGAAAGTTCCTGGCGGCAGTATTGCTTGCCGTATTGCATCTGACGCACGAAAAGCTCGCCGCCGGGTTTAACGGCGTCAGGCATCACGTCCATCCCGCCGACGATCTCAAGTCGGCCTTCAGCCACAAATCTTCGGAACGCCGCTGCTTCCTCCGGATATCGTTCCAAAAACGGCTTGAAATAGGCGACTTGATCGAGCGCAAACTTGTAATCGGGATACTTCTTCAAAAGCTGCAGCGCCTTCAGGATATGCGGCAGCCCCATCTCGAGATATTCCTCGCGGGTCTTGAAGACAGCGCCTTCCCAATGGGTATGAGGGATGTAATAGAGCACCTGATTGGTGGCGGAATGGCTGGTCTGCCCGGAGGCAGGAGCGGGGCGGGAGCAGAGTATTCCCATCAATGCCAGCAGCGAGAACGCGGGCCATGTGGGGGCTTCCTTCCAAACTAACATTCTCACGGCCAAATAATGGAGCTTCATTGCGCGTACAGGCATCTGCCCATAAAACAAGACGTGCGCGGAGACCTGATTAAGCTAAAAGCCGAGCTTCGCGAGCTCCTTTTGCAGTTCCACCTGGAAGGTTTGCAGATCCTGCGGGGCCGGTTTGTAGCCTGCCACCTTTGGAACGATGCCAAGCCGTCCGTGCTGGTCCAAATACCAGGCGGCGGAGTTCCCGTCCGTGAAAGTGACGTTCCCGCTGACCAACGCGCCGGGACGTGCCACGCGATCTACCGAAACGGAAATGCTTCCGGCGCCTGGCGCCGCCGGGTCAGCTCCCAATGTTTCTTCGGAAACAGTCCCCTTAGGGTCTCCGGGCTGCGGCATGTCTGCCTCTGGCCCCGGCAACGGAGAGATTGCTGCCGCTGGTGGAGGCGGCGGATCCTTGGGCATCAGTTTGAGCTCGTTGACCAGCAGACGAACCTCCATATAGGTCAAAGTGACACTCAATTCAGAAGCCAATTTGCTCTGAATCTCCGAGAGCTTGAGCCCCTCTTCGATCCAGGCTGCCACTCTTTGCTTTTTTACCTCGTCGATATTCATGCTTTAGTTTTGCGAACCGAGTCCTTTCGCTGGACTGCCCAAGTATGGACGGCCCCCCTGAGGATTGGCCATCCTTATTTTCAACGGCCCCGTATGTTGAGGAAAACCCTTGGAAAGCCATCGCCATCGTCGCCTCCTCAAAGCAGGATCGGACTAAGTCTGCGACCCTTCTTCCGCTCCCCCCCGAAACCAAAATTCAGGCACGGAGGCGCTGTCCCAAACACTGGGGGGCGGAAAATGATTTCTACTTCTTCTCTCTCCCTCCATGTTTGTGCTTTAAGGAGCTATGCCGATTACCAGTCCTATCTCCCCGTGCATCTCTTGGTTTAAATCTCCCCCGGCTTGGCAATTCGCCAATTCCATGCTTTCTTTCCCCGATGAAAGTGCTCGTCACCGGAGGCGCCGGTTACATCGGCTCGGTTTGCGTTGAACAATTGTTGAATGCAGGCCATGTGGTGACTGTTTTTGACAGCTTGGTTGAGGGACACCGGTCCGCCGTGGATAAGCGCGCCGTTTTCATCGAGGCCCAATTAAGTGATGAGAACAGCATTGCCCACGCGCTCAAAGAGTCCGATGCCGAGGCCATTATTCATTTTGCGGCGTTCGCTTTGGTAGGCGAATCCATGAGCGATCCAGGAAAGTATTTTCGTAACAATGTCGGAAACGCCCTCAATCTGCTCGACGGAGCCGTCGCTGCCGGTGTCAAAAAATTCGTTTTTAGTTCCACCTGCGCCACCTACGGGCCACCCGGCCAAATTCCGATGACAGAGGAATTACCCCAGCGCCCTATCAATCCCTACGGAGAATCCAAACTCATGGTTGAGCAGATGTTGAATTGGTATCAGAAGATTCACGGCCTGGAATTTGTTGCTTTCCGCTATTTCAATGCTGCCGGGGCTAGCGTTCGCTTTGGGGAACATCACCGGATTGAAACGCACCTCATCCCCAGGGTGCTTCGGGTTGCGCTCGGCCAAGCAGCCCACTGCGAGATTTTCGGGGCCGATTATCCCACGTCTGACGGCACTTGTATCCGCGATTATATTCACGTGAGTGATTTGGCGGAGGCGCACATTCTGGCTATGCGGCCAGGCAAGCAAGGCTTCTATAATTTGGGAAACGGCGAGGGGTATTCGGTGCTGGAAGTGATCCAGATGTGCGAGACGGTTAGCGGCCAAAGAATCCCAGTGGTCGAAAAACCCCGTCGTCCTGGTGATCCCCCACGGCTAGTGGCTTCGGCGGAGAAAGCCCGCCAGGAATTGTCCTGGAAACCCAAATGCCCCAAACTCGAAGAAATCATCCGGACGGCTTGGGCCTGGCACAAGGCGCATCCGAACGGGTATTCGGACTGAAGTAAAAGCTATCCCCCGGAATCGGCGACCCTCGCCGATTGCCAGTCGGCGCTATGGGCCGTAGCGGGCGTATACAATCCGAAAGTGGGGTAAAAACCGGATTGTTTTATGTTGCCATGAGATTATCTTTCCTTTGAATGGATGGTTTGCTATGAGCTCGGAACTCTGCCTCCAATTGCTTAATTTGGAGCCGGGGGACCATCTATGCCTTTTCTATGAAAAGGATCCCGCTGAACAAATGCCAGCCCTAATCCCGTTTATCCAGGAGGGTCTTTGCCGAGATGAACAACTTATTTACGTTGCCGAAGACCAGACCGTCGAAGAACTTGCAAACCGCCTCAAACAAGGCGGGATTAATGTTGCTTGGGAAACCGGAAAAGAGCGGCTAAAACTCTGGACCCGGCGCGAATGGCGGCAGCCAGGCAGACTGGATTCCGCCCAAAAATTACGCCAGGTTCGTCGATTCATCGATCAGGCTTTTGACAGGGGATTCAAAGGGATTCGGTTCGCCATGGAAATGACCTGGACACTTGGTCCGGACATTAGCGGACCCGATCTGGAGCGTTGGGAGGCCGCGCTCAATACTGTTTTTGTGCCCGGGTTTCCGGGATGCTTCGTCTGCCAATACAATCGCAGCCGCCTTGACCCGGAAGTGATGCTTGCGGCCCTGCACACCCACCCGGTGGCAATTTTGGATGAGAGGGCGCGCCCTAACTTATTCTACGAGCCGCCGGTAATGCTGAAGGGCAACGGCAATGGCCATGGTAACGGCAAGGCTCGCGCGGTTGACCGGGTGGAGTGGATGATTCACCAGTTGCGGCGGGCCGGGGTGGCCGAGGATAAGGGCAAGGAGTCGCTTCAGGAGAATCCTTTCCCCAGCGCCGAGGAAACCGTGGATCCGTCAAAAGACGAACATCACCAGCGCGCGGAGTTAGAGGCTTCGGTGGCTCAGCTAAGGGAGGCAAATACTCAATTGGAAGCCTTTATTTATTCAATCGCCCACGATCTCCGGGCGCCGCTCCGCTCCATGCAGGCCTTTTCCAGCATGCTCCTCGAGGGTTGCGCGCTGCAGTTGGATGAGACTGCCAAAGATTATGCTCGCCGCATCGCCGGCTGCGCGGCTTCCATGGATAGCCTTGTCCTGAACCTTTTGGCCTACAGCCGAATGGCTCGCTCGGAGATCCGTCTGGACGCAGTCGATCTCAAAACTGTTTGGGCAGCAGCTCTGGCCCAAAACGAACAAATCATCAACGAGAAAAACGCGCAAGTCGAGGCCGCGTCGCCCTTGCCTGGAGTGAGAGCGCATGAGACGGCGCTAACACAAGTCTTGGCCAACCTTCTCAACAATGCGCTCAAATTTGTCCACCCCGGTGTCATCCCGCGGGTCCGCCTTTGGGCGGAGGAGCGCGCGGGTATGATTCGGCTTTGGATGGAAGACAATGGCACCGGCATTCCCCCGCAGCACGAGCAACGAGTGTTTCGCATTTTCGAGCGCTTGCACGGCCCAGGTTATAGTGGCACCGGCATTGGCTTATCGATCGTGCGCAAAGGAGTCGAGCGCATGGGAGGGCGTGTCGGAGTCGAGTCCAAACATGGCCAGGGTAGCCGATTTTGGGTCGAGTTGTTAAAGGCATGACCATCAACCGCTCTCTAATCAATCAACGAAGCCATGGTTAGTGAAACAATCATCGATCGCGCAAGTTTTAATCATAAAACCATCTTGCTGGTGGAGGACAATGCCGACGATGTTTTCATAATGCAAAGCGCCTTCCGTAAAGCGGGCGTGCCCAATCCTTTGCAGGTGGTTTGTGATGGCGAGCAAGCCATCGCCTACCTTCAGGGGCAGGGAAACTATCGAGACCGGCAACGGTTCCCCTTGCCGGTCGTAATTCTGTTGGATTTGAACATGCCGAAAAAGAACGGGATCGAAGTGCTTGAATGGCTGCGGGGCCAGCCGGGTTTAAATCGAGCCAGTGTTCAGGTCCTGACAGCCTCCAACCGCAAAGCAGATGTCGAACGAGCCTTCGACCTGGGGGCCCGCGCCTATTTTGTCAAGCCGAGCAGGGTCGAGGCCCTGGTCGAAATGCTTCGAGCCTGGCATTCCGTTTCGCAGTTCGAGGTTTTTCTCTCGCCGGACGCTTAAGCCCGGTTAGAAGAATATTCTACCCAAACCGCCAAACGCGCCGGAAATTTCCGTTGCGCAATGGCGCATGTCCCGGCGCCGGATGAACCTCAATGGCGAGGTGAGCTATTCTGAGGCAACTCCGTAGTTGCAACAGGAAGAATTGGTGCCTCGGCAGCCCGGCGTCTCACTCCGAGTTCGGATAAGACCCGAGCACTTTGACAAAAGCGCATTGTTGTTCGAGTTCCGTGATCGCCTTGGCGACCTTTGTTTCGCTCACGTGCCCGTCGCAATCAACAAAGAAAAAATATTCCCAGGCTTTGCGCTTGCTTGGCCGGGATTCGATCTTCGTCATGTTAATTTTATAGCGGCGAAAAGGGGCCAGCGCCCGGTGGAGGGCGCCAACTTTATCGGTGATGCTGAACATGAGGCTAGTGCGGTCCCGCGCTGTGGCCGGGCTGCACTGTCGCCCCAGCACGAGAAAACGAGTGGCGTTGGCGGAATTGTCCTGAATGTCGCTCTCCAGAATTCCTAGCCCGTAGCGCTCGGCCGCTATCACCCCGGCGATGGCCGCGTCATCGTTTTCAGCCTTGGCCAATTCCGCCGAGCGCGCATTCGAGGAGGTCTCGATAATTTCCGCGCCAGGCAGATTGTTTTGCACCCAGCCGCGGCATTGCGCCAGGGTCTGCGGATGGGTGAAGAGCTTCTTAATCTGTGACCGCTTGCAGTTGCTCAGGAGACAATGCTGCACGGGCAATACAATTTGCGCCACGATCTTCAATTCGCTGTCCACGAACATGTCCAGGGTATGGGTGACCACCCCCTCGGTGGAATTCTCCACGGGCACCACGCCGTAATCGGCGCGATTGCGGCTCACTTCGGCGAAGACATCCGAGATGGTTTTCTGGGCGCAGTATCGAAGACTCGAGCCGAAGCGGCGGATGGCCGCCTGGTGTGTGAAAGTGGCTTCCGGTCCCAGATAGGCGATGGTCATCGACTTTTCGAGGGCGAGAGCGCTGGACATGATCTCCCGGTAAATGGCCAGCAGCGACTCATTTGAAATCGGGCCGTCGTTAAACTTACAGATTCGCTGCAGGACCGCGAGTTCGCGGTGCGGAGCATAGATTTCCTCCCCCGCTTTGAGTTTCATGGCGCCGATTTCCAGGACATGGCGAGTCCGTTCGTTGAGCAGCTTTACGATCTGTTCGTCAAGCTTGTCGATCGCCTTGCGATGTTCGGGAATGTTCATCAAGAAGCGTCTAGTTTGCCTTGCGGCTCGTGTCGTTGGGATTCCAATGTAAGTTCCGCGGAGGAACCCGGCTTTTCCGCAAGGGCGGGGTCGGCTGCTTCAGGAGTTTCCACAACTTTGAGGTCGGCGGGAGGGGCCGTTGCCAGGCCGGGATCGACTGTCAGAAGCGACTCGGGCTTTTGCACCACGACGCGGCGCAACTCGTCCGCGGCAGGCAGACCTTCCAGATTGCGCAAACCGAAGTATTCCAGGAAGACGCTCGTCGTGCCATAGGTCATGGGACGTCCGGGAACTTCGGCGCGACCGACTTGTTCCACCAGTCCACGTTCCAGAAGGGTCTGCATCACCCCGTCCACCGCCACCCCGCGGACCTGCTCAACCTCAGCGCGAGTCAATGGCTGGCGGTAAGCGATGATGGCCAGGGTTTCCAGCGCTGGCTGAGAGAGTCTTGTGGGGCGGTTTTTATGACCAACCAGCGCTTTAACCCAGGGAGCATATTCAGGCTCGCTGAAAAATTGCCACGCCCCTGCCACGCAAGCAAGACGGTAACTGCGCTGGGCCTGGGTATGTTCCTGCGCGAGGTGCTCAAGCGCCGTCGTAATCTCGTCGGCTGATATTTTTTTAAAGATCTTCGGTGTCGCCGCGTCTGTCTGTTCGGCCGCAGCCGCCAGGAGGCCTTTTAATTCCTTGGCGCTGAGCGGTTCCTGCGCTGAGAAGAGGATCGATTCCAAAATAAATTTCAATTCCATAATCAAGCATCAAAGCACAGGCGGGGCAGTTTCTGAGGTCGCGGGCGCGCTCAGGCCCGAAATGGATGGCGGCATTCCGTTTCCCGCCGGCTGAGGCGCCTGCGAAATCTCGATTTCACTGAACGGTTCAGCCTGGGACGCGATGACCTGTTTCAAGCGGATCAATTCCAACAAGGCCAAAAAGGTCACCACTACCTCGGAGCGGCTGGTGGCGCTGGCGAAAAGCTCGGAAAACTTCAAGCTCAACCGTTCCTTGAGCGTTTGCAAAAGATTTTCGATCTTTTCGCTGACCGTCCATTTGTCTTCAAAAATGTCCCGCAAATCGTCGCGCTGATGAATGCGTTTGAGGACAACGTTGACCGCGTTGATCAGATCGAAGAGCGAAGCGCCTAACTGGAGCGTGGATTCTGACTCGAATTCAGGTTTGACGGGCAGACGCGGGAACGAATTCTCCTGCCGGATTTCCAGCGCGTGCAACTGGGCGGCGGCGTCCTTGAACTTCTTATACTCAACCAATTGGCGGATCAGCTCCCAACGGGGATCCTCCCCTTCATCATCTCCTTCCACCGCGACCTGCTGATCGGTGGGCAAAAGCTCGCGGCTTTTTATGTGCATCAGCGTCGAAGCCATGACCAGAAATTCTCCGGCAATATCCAGGTCGAGCAGGCGCATGACCTCGATATATTCGATGAATTGAGTCGCCAACTGAGTGAGATTCACCTCATAAATATCGACCTCCTCCTTTTTGATGAGATAAAGGAGCAGATCCAGCGGCCCTTCAAAGACCTCGAATTTAACTTTGTAATCAGTCATGCCACGGAAACACCATTTCAGCCGGGACAGAGAATCCTAAAGCCGCCAGCCAGCTTTTGGCAACGGTTTAGTCACGGCCCTGAAACCGTTTTAACATGGGTGTCAGTATTTTGCAGGAGAAAACTGCGGGTGCCGGCGAATTCACCCCAACTCTATCGGAACCCATGCTTTTCCGTCCCTGTTGAAGTGGATTGGGGAAACTTTAACCGCAAAGAACGCAGAGAACGCAAAGGGGTGGGGACCAGCCCACGCGGCCCGATTGGGCAAGGATTAATCAGTCAAGGTGAACGCTAATAAAGTCGCCGGGTGTGATAGGCTGCCTTGGACCAAAAATCTGTAAGAACACGTTTGTATCCACGCAAACCGTCTTCAATAACGGTGCTGGGCGGGAAATGGTCGAACCAACTCAGGAATGCGGTCCAGCTTGCCTTGCTGAACGCGAATTGGAATTAAATGGTGCGATTCGTCTCATGTGATCTGGCCACGGATCCGAAGCGCCTCACCTCCGCAGTTGGCTGGTTGCGACTACCGTCATCTGGCCATACCCCTTCGGCCAGGCTGATTGGAGCACGGTTTCTCCAACGAATTCTGCTTCACCCAAGGTCGCGGTCCAATCCGACTTTAAACGCTCGTTTGCGTCCACATGAACTTTGAGCAAATACCGGCCGGATGGCAAAGACGGCTTTCGACTCCATTCCCTGGCTCGATCTGAACCTTGGGACGTCAAAAAAATTAGACTGTGCTGCCAGAGTTTGCCTTTGCCATAAACGGCCCGATCCGAGATGGCGATGGGCTCGGTCCCCCAGAACCCCCTGTCTTTGTCCCAGGCATAAAGGCTGACCTGGAGAAGTTTATCCGCCCATTCTGGCGGCGTTTCCTTGATCTGCAACCAGATGTCAGTTCCGACCAGAATCGGCGCAGGCTTGATCTTTGGCAGATCTGAGGCGGTGGAGTATTGGTCATTCACCGTTTTTGCAAAATCATCAAGCCATGCCCGGAATGCTTTGTAGGTAATGTCGCCCGGCAACATTTTTTGTCCGCCGCCGTGCTTGATTTCGTTGAGTGGCTTGAGCAACAAGCGGCTGCGCTCAGGTTGTTTGCGGTTGATATTCTCTGAGTCCAGCAAATAACTCATCGTGGATTCCGCTGTCTCCTTCATCCACGAGACCTGTTGGCCATGCTCTGCAACGAGTTTGGCGTTTTCGGTTCCGGTGGCGCTGTGGCAACCGCTGCAACGAAAGCGTTGGGACCAGATTTTTTCCTCGAACGAAGCCAGCAGGCGGTCCGTGCGGGCATGTCGAATGACTTCCAATGGATGAGTTGGCTTGGCCATTTTAGTCTCTGGCAGCCGCGGGGCATTGACCAGCTTCGGGTCCCGGCAGCTTGCCTGAATCCACTCGGCAAAGGCGTCATATTCCATCTTACGCATCCTGGCGCTGATGAGCGAAGAGCCCTGGTTGGTCTCCCCCATCGAAATCAAGCGCAGGATTTTCGAGGCCCGGGGATTATCCAAATCAATCAGTCCCTGGTCGCGGAGGGACAAGAAGGTCTTTTCGTGAGAGGGCAGTATGTAATTTTTCAAATCCACTCCGGCCAGGTGGCATTCGGTGCAGCTTGAGGGATTTGGCGATTTAAAGATCGGCAAGATGCGCTTCTCGAAGAGCCGATGCGCTGGCATTTCCTCGCCGGCTGCTGTGGCCAAGATGGGAATGAACCAGACCAAGGCCAGCCACGAAACCAATCCGGTGTTCAGGCGGCTCAGGTGGAGGCGGGGCCAGTTCATAGCAGGATAATAACCCGGTCCGATCAAAAAGGTCAATCGTGGCGAACTGCAAGGCACCAATTCATTATGGCATTAAACGGAAACGCCAGGTGAGGGCACCCGGCCCATAACATCGCGATCTCGTGCCGGATGTAGGCCAGGTCCCCAGCCATGTGCCCTCACCCGGCTCTCTTCGATGCCGCCATAGTTAGAATCTCTGATTGCAACGGCAGACGACGGTCCTTGTTTCCAACATTCCGGAAGTTGCGCATGGCACCCACGACACGCCCTGTGCCGCCCGCGAAGCAACCCCGAAGGGAAAAGCTGAATGACTTCTCACAGAAGCAAACGAAGCCAACGAAGATCGACAATCGAAGAGAATGTCCACCTCCGCAGTGAGATGGCAACGGAGAACGGAAAGAAAATATCCTGAAAGCGTCCACCCTTTCCGGCGTTTCGGAGGGTGAGTTGCAGCGTCAGCGCGTTGCCCCGAATCCCAACGGGATTCAAGCGATTAGCCCAGGGTTACGAGCCGCGAGTTACCCTGGGACATGCAATCCGAATAACCCAAACCCTGAAAGGGTTGCATCCGCCGTCCGTCGCAGCCTAACAGATCTCCGCAACCCATTCAGAGTTGTGTAACATCCACGGGACCAAAGGTGTGTCTTGCGCGCATCCTTGAGGCCCCGTTGACCAACCCCTCCCCCGAATCACCCTAAAGTATTATCGTACCATCCCCAGTTCCCTGCATCGACATTGGTGAAGTTGAGATAAACCCGTTCAGGAGGGACGCCTAGCGACTGTTTCAGCAGGGTGCAGATGTTTTGCGAAAGTTGGCGATTCACGGTTTGATCCAACCCGCCGATGCTGCGAGCGTCCACAAACGCAGCATCACCCAGGTTTGCCGACATGAAAATGGCCGCAGGACTGATGCTGACCATACCGTATTTCTCTGGCTTCCCAATAGACGATGCGACGATTTTCGACAGCGCCGACAACAACGCCTCGCGTTTTTCATCGGAAAGCGCAACCGTGGTTTCGAGTTTCAGCAGAGGCATAGTTAAGACCTGGCTACTGCTTTTGCCATAGAAGGGGGTAACATGCAAGCCTATTTTGATCACATGTCGGCGGGACGCGTTGACTCAAATTAAAAGACACCGGGGGAGGGAATTTGAGGGGAGGCAAAAGGGGTCGTTGACTCATGGGAAAAAGACACCGGCAATCGGTGGAAATGAACATGAGCCAAGAGCTAAAAGAAAAGTTGTTGTCC
>JBBRPK010000130.1:0-16311 GCA_038228235.1 Verrucomicrobiota bacterium | reverse complement strand
GGGGGGGTACCAGCCTCAACCCGGGGCTAGAGCGGCGAAGTCAAATCCCAGAGGGGCGGAAGCGGAAGGAGGAGAAACAACGGCGGTTATCGGGGCAATATCATCACGGCGTCTTCCTCGGCCCCCAGAAATCCTTGGCTCTGGGCCTCGCCAATGCCGAGGCGGAGGTGCGAAATCTAGCTATGTCACGGGGCTGTGGGTAAATGGTCCGCAATAAAAGTCCCCTCTCCCATTTGTCGGGTTGCCAGGAAGGAGCAGTGTTGGGTAAAAGACAGGCAGCAAATGGAAACACTCGACCATCTTTTCCGGAGCAATAAAGCCTGGGCCCACCGCATCCAGCGGCAACACCCCGACTTCTTCCTCAACCTTTCGCGGCAACAGTTCCCCAGATACCTTTGGATCGGTTGTTCGGACAGCCGTGTCCCCGCCAATGAAATCGTGGGCCTCCTTCCTGGAGAATTGTTCGTGCATCGCAACCTCGCCAATCTCGTAGTGCATACAGATCTCAACTGTTTGTCGGTGATGCAATTCGCCGTCGATGTTCTGAAGGTCAGGCATATCATCGTGTGCGGACATTATGGGTGCAGTGGCGTGCAAATGGCATTGCGACGGGAGCGAATCGGCCTCAGCGACAACTGGCTTCGACACGTCGAAGACGCGCGTCTCAAGCACGAGAACTCCCTCTCCACCCTCACCGGCGCGCAGGCTTGCGACCGCCTGTGCGAGTTGAACGTGATCGAGCAAGTCGTCAACGTCTGCCACACCACCATCGCGCGCGACGCTTGGGAAAGGGGCCAGGAGTTGGCCATTCACGGCTGGATTTACGGCCTGCAGGATGGCCTGCTCAAAGACCTGCACTTCACCGTCCGCGCCTGCCAGGAAACCCTCCCCGCCTACCACAAAGCCATCGCGGTAACGGACTCGGTCCCGGACTGTTGATTCAGCCTGAACTCATTCCAATTCGCGTTCAAGAGCCTAATTCGCTTGTCCTTTGGGGCACAGGCTTCCCTGCTCGCTCGTTACAGATCGCTGCGGATATGGGCCTCGCTCGCGCCTCGCCAGCGGCCTAAAATCCTGCGCGTCTTAGTCTCATCTTGAACGCTCATTGGAATGAGGCGCGCCAACCAGCAGTTGCAAGGCCCATGGCCAGTCGATAGCGTAGGGCCTCATGGCTTTCAACTCATTTGGCGATTTTCTGGTGGCTCTGGAGGATGCGGGCGAACTCATTCGTATCCCTCAACCGGTGGCGACTGAACTGGAGATCACCGAAATGGCTGATCGTGAAATGAAAAAGCCTGGTGGGGGCAAGGCTCTGCTATTTGAAAAGCCTGCAGTTAACGGAAATATCTCCCCTTTTCCTTTGGCCATTAATTCGATGGGTTCGCATCGGCGCATGGCGCTGAGTTTGGGCGCGGGCTCCGTGGATGAAGCGGCCGCCGAACTAGGCTCCTTGCTCAAAGCCAAGCCGCCGACTGGTTTCAAAGAAGCCCTCAAGTTGCTCGGCACCGCATTCGATCTGCGCCATGTCAAACCTAAGATGGTTAAGAGCGGTTCATGCAAGGATGTGGTTCACCATTTCAACGCCCCGGCCACTCGGGTGGAGCCCTGGCCCCCTCCCCCATCCGTGATTCCCGAAAACATCAAAGGCTCACAAACTCAAACCACCAAGGCCCCCACCCTCCTGAATCTTCCCATCCTGAAATGCTGGCCGCTGGACGGCGGGCGCTTCATCACCCTGCCCTGCGTTGTCACCAAAGATCCAGATACAGGCGAGCGTAATATCGGGATGTATCGCATTCAGATTTACGACGAGCAGACCCTTGGAATGCACTGGCAATTGCAAAAGGTCGGCGCTCGTCATGGCCGGCGGTATTACGAGACGGGCACCCGCATGCCGGTCGCCATTTTTCTCGGCGGCGATCCCGTCTTTACGTTCTGCGCCACGGCGCCTCTGCCCGACGGGCTGGATGAATTTCTGCTGGCTGGCTATCTGCGCAAAAAATCCATCGAACTAGTCAAGTGTGAGACAAATGATCTCGAAGTGCCTGCCAACGCGGACTTCGTCATCGAAGGCTATGTGGATCCTTGCGAACCGTTGCGCGAGGAAGGACCCTTCGGCGACCATACCGGCTACTACACGTTGCCCGAACCTTATCCGGTCTTTCACATCACCGCGCTGACTCATCGGCGGGATGCCATCTATCCCGCCACCATCGTGGGCCGGCCGCCGATGGAGGATTTTTATATCGGGGGCGCGAGCGTGAAACTCTTTCTCCCGATCCTCAAAATGAACTTCCCGGAAATCGTGGACATCGCGCTCCCGGCGGAAGGTGTTTTCCACAACCTGGTGTTTGTGAGCATCAAGAAAACTTACCCGATGCAGGCCTATAAAATCATGCACGGGCTCTGGGGCATGGGCCAAATGATGTTCACCAAGTATATGGTGGTGGTGGATGCCGGGGTGGACGTGCATAACACGAGCGAGGTGCTCTTTCATCTCTGCGCCAACACCGATCCGCAACGAGACAGCATCTTCACCAGAGGCCCCGCTGACGTTCTCGACCACGCCACCAGCGAAATGGCCGTTGGCGCGAAGCTCGGCATCGATGCCACGAAAAAACTGTCCGGCGAGGGTTTCAAACGCCCCTGGCCCCCATTGATCCAGATGGATCGGCAGGTGAAAGAGAAGATTGACAATATGTTTAAGAAACAATGCAGTGTGCCGTAGATTATTCCCATGTCCGTCGCGCCCCATCTGGCACTTGACACTGGATTGGAAAGCCTGCGCGGAATCGGCCGCGAACGTGCCGCGCAGTTGCGCCGGCTGAAACTTTTCACGGTCAACGATCTGCTGTTCTATCGTCCCCGCCGCTATGAGGACCGCCGCCATTTCCATGCCATCGGCGATCTCCAGGCCGGCCAGACGGGGACCGTCCGGGGCAAGGTGCTGGCGTTAGGAGTGAAATGGTATCGGTCCCACAGTAAATCAGTTTTTGAACTCATCGTCGATGACGGCACGGCACGGCTGCACTGCCGCTGGTGGAACCTGCCCTTCATGGAAAAGTATTTCCAACAGGGCGATGAAGTCTTTGTCTATGGCAAATTGAAAACTTTAAAACCGAGGACCATCGATCATCCGGAAACCGAAGTCGTGGAAGCAGGGGAGGACAGATCAATCCACATCAACCGTATCGTGCCGGTTTATCCTCTCACCGATGGTTTGCCTCAACGTTGGGTGCGGGGATTGCTCTGGCGCACCCTGAGCCAATTTGAATCGCAAATTGTCGAGCCCTGGACCGGTATCCACTTCCCGGACTTGCCAGCCCGAGCCAAGGCCGTCCGCCAGATTCATTTTCCGGAGTCAATGGCCGAGGTGGAAAAAGGTCGTGCCAGGCTTGCGCTCGACGAGTTCATTGAACTGCAATTGTCTCTTCAACAGCGCCGCAAGAATCTTGAAACCCATGCTCGAGGGTTGCCGTGCCGAGGCGACAATCGGCTCATCAAACCCTTTCTCCTCCAACTCGGATTCAGCCTCACTGACGCTCAAACACGCGTGTTGCGCGAGTTGCGACAAGATCTGGCGGAAGGCGCGCCGATGCGGCGGTTGGTCCAGGGGGATGTTGGCTCAGGCAAAACAGTAGTGGCGGCGTGTTTCGCGCTCATGGCCATCGAAAGTGGATTTAACGCGGTCTTGATGGCCCCCACCGAGATTCTGGCCGGGCAACATTTTCAGACCTTTCAACGCTGGTTCGAGCCGCTGGGACTAAAGATTCATTTGCAGACAGGGTCGAATAAAACCGGGGCCGCCCGGAATTCCAAGTCCAAGGTCCACAGTGGAGCCGAGGTGAAACAAGGCCAATTCGAAGCCACGCGTCTTGCTCCCGTGCCGGCTCTTTACATAGGCACACACGCTTTGATCGAAGCAGGCTTCGAGGTGGAAAACATCGGCATAGTCATTATCGACGAGCAGCACAAGTTCGGCGTGGCTCAGCGGGAGCAATTGGTGCGCAAGGGGCGCTATCCCCATCTGCTCATCATGACGGCCACCCCCATTCCGCGCAGCCTGGGCCTCACGTTGTATGGCGACCTGGATATTTCAGTGATTGATCAATTGCCAGGGACGCGTGGAAAAATCAAAACGTTCCTGCGCACCACGGACAAACTGCCAAAGGTCTTGGAATTCATCATTCAAAAATTGGCAGACGGCCGGCAGGCTTACGTGGTGTATCCACGGGTTGAGGAGGCCGATCTTCGAACGGGCTTAAAGGCAGTCACTGTCGAATTTGAGCAGTTGCGGAAACAATTCTCTCCGTATCGGCTTGGCCTGCTGCACGGCCGATTGACGGCGGAGGAAAAGCAACGGATAATGACGGCTTTCCGCGCCAACGAGATCCAAGTCCTGCTGGCCACGACCATTATTGAAGTGGGGGTGGACGTCCCCAATGCCACTGTGATGCTGATCGAAAATGCCGAGCAATATGGGCTCGCGCAGCTTCACCAACTGCGGGGCCGCATTGGGCGGGGCGCGCACGATTCCTATTGCATTTTGTTGGCAGATCTAAAAACGCCTCAAGCCAGGGAGCGGTTGAGCGTGCTGGAGCAAACGACCGATGGTTTCCGGATCGCCGAAACGGACCTGAAGATGCGAGGACTCGGGGAGCTGCTGGGCTTCGAGCAAAGCGGCGTGCCAGGTTTTCGATTTGGCGATCTGGCGGGGGACTTGCCCCTGGTCGAGCGCGCCCGGACTATTGCGATGAAAATAAAAGCTTGGCAACAACGGGGAATCCAGTAAATTCCAATTGTGACGCCACCCTGCCCAGGCATGGAAGGCAAGAAACGACAAATTAAATGCACATAACTATGAAATTATTCTCATTACTAGCACTCGTGGCCTGTTTGGCGCTGGTTGGCTGTGATAAAAGTGGAACCACCTCTTCATCACCCACCACGAATACCCCTGCTGGCACCAACAAGTAACCACTTCTGCTCGGGAGTTGGCTGTGTGTTTGTTGTTTTAACACGAAGCTAAACTCCTTCAGACTTTAGCCGGCCATCAAAAGATGAAAACTCATCCTTTTCTAATCCTGATGGCCGGCTTGATTTTTCTTGGCTGCCACAAAAAGGAAGAACCCAAGCCCGAAGCCAGTTCGATTGGCAATCCCGTGACTGCGCCGGTGGATTATCTGGGGGCAATCGCCAAGGCCAAAAAGATGACTGAAAAAACAGTCGAGACTGTCGGTCTGCAAAAGACCATCGACTTATTTCAGGCGCAAGAAGGTAGATTGCCCAAGGATTTGAACGAGTTGGTCGCCTCCGGTTATCTTTCTAAAGTCCCCCCCCCGCCCGCCGGCATGAAGCTCGACTACAGTCCTGTCACGGGGCAGGTCAAAGTCGTTCCGGCGCCCTGAAAGCGCGTTGCGCGATCTTTCCAGGCTCGAGAAGCATCAAACAACTCCCCCTTGCCTGTGCGTCTGCGGGAGAATTGTTCTTGATAGTGCTGCCAACTGCGGCTTAATTGCCAGTGCCAGGGCCCATGGAATGCGGACTTACCAACCCCGCCAGGGCCGGAAGGCAGCAACGGCAGTTTGCTCCGCATCCGCCGTGGTCACCCTGGCATGTTTTTAATTTGAAACGCGGATAGATTGGCAGGTTAGGAAATGAAAGCGGCGCGAGTCTCTCATGCCGAATTCCTTTCCTCCGCAATATTTTGATGAGATATGCCATATGAGGTCATAGCACGAAAATATCGGCCACAGCGGTTCAGCGAGGTGGTGGGCCAGGAGCATGTCACGCAGACGCTTGGCAATGCCATTGAGCAGAAGCGGATCGCGCACGCTTACCTCTTTTGTGGTCCGCGCGGCACTGGCAAGACAACGGTGGCGCGCATTTTTGCCAAATGCCTCAATTGCACGGGCGGCCCGAAAGTAAACCCGGAGGACACCGATGCGCGTTGCGTGGAAATCACTGAAGGCCGCTCGCTTGATGTTCTCGAGATCGATGGCGCCAGCAATAACGGCGTCGAACAAGTCCGCGAGTTGCGCGAAACTTGCAAATACGCGCCCGCCAGCTCCCAATTCAAAATCTATATCATCGATGAGGTTCACATGCTGAGCGCGGCGGCGTTCAACGCGCTCTTGAAGACGCTGGAAGAGCCCCCTCCCCATGTGAAATTCATGTTCGCTACGACCGAGCCTGAGAAAGTGCTGCCGACCATCCTCTCCCGCTGTCAACGGTTCGATTTGCGCCGCATCCCCGTCTCGCTCATCGTCAAGCACCTGGCTCATATTGCCACGCTGGAAAAGGTGGCTGTAGAGGAAGCCGCTTTGCACGCAATCGCCCGCGGAGCGGAAGGGGGCATGCGAGATGCGGAGTCCGCGCTGGATCAGTTGATTAGCTTTTGCGGGGAAAAAATTGTCGAGGGCGACGTTCTGTGCATGTTCGGTTTGACTTCGCAAGGCCAGATTCTCACGCTCGCTTCGGCGGTGTTGAAGGGCGAAGCAGAAACCGTTCTGCGCGAGCTGAATGAGCTGGCCAAACACGGCAAAGATCTGGGGCGGTTCCTCGCTGACCTGCTGGGCCACTTCCGCAATTTGCTGATTTACCAAGTCTCAAGAGGGGATCTCAAACTGCTGGAGATTTCGGAGGGCCATGCTGCCATGCTCAAAGAACAATCCCCATTAGTGACGACGGAAGCGCTCACGCGTATTATGGAGGTGTTGACCGACTCCGAAAGCCGCCTCCGGGAAGCGGCCTCGAAGAAGATTTTTGTGGAAGTGGCGTTGCTCAAAACCATCCAGGCTCGTGAGGCTGTGCAGATTGATACGGTGCTGAAGCAACTCCAGAAACTGCGCAGTGAACAGCCGGGCCCAGCAATCAAACCGCAGGCCGGCCCTCCTGCGACTCCTGTGCCTGCGCCTGCCAAAACCGTTTCGCCGCCAAAACCAGCCGCCGCCGCGGCCGCTATGACTGCTGTATCGCCAACCGTCGTTGCCAACCCGATGGGTGGTGATTTGGATTTAACCGGATTATGGCAGAATGTCCTGGAAGCGGTGGGACGCGCCAGCCCCTTTACGCGCAGCTATTTGGTCGAAGCTCAGCCGCTTTCATTTTCAAAAAATGTCCTCACAATCGGCTTTGATCCCGAGTTCGGAGATCGCCTCGGCCTGGTTGATAATTCGCGGACTCATTCTCTGCTGCAAACAAAACTTCAGGAACTGGGGCGCGCCAATGCTCAAGTCAGGTTCATTTTGGCGGAAAGGGACTCTCCTCCTGCGCCTCCGAAGCTGCCAGTCCAACCTTTAGCAATGCCTCCTGCCGCGCCCGTAAAGCCGGCGATCCCCGTCCCGCAAGCCGCAGCAGTGGCGCCGCCATCCAAGGCACGGAAGCCAGCCGCAGGGCATCTTACGGCCCAGGATTTTAAAGATGATCCGCTTATCCAGAAGGCATTGGAAGTTTTCAAAGGCCAAATCGTGGAAATCCGAGCCTGAACCGAATCTGAAATCTCAAATCAACTCAATTTATGTCGAACATTGGCAAACTCATGAAACAGGCTGCGCGCATGCAGCAGCAAATGGAACAAGCGCAATCGGATCTGGCCCACCGCACCATCGAGGCGGCCAGCGGTGGCGGGGCCGTCAAGGTCATCGCCAAATGCGATGGTTCCATCGCGTCCATCAAAATAGATCCGCAAGCGGTCAATCCAGCAGACGTCCAGCTTTTGGAGGACATGGTCTTAACCGCCGCCAACCAGGCCCTGGCCCAAGCCAAGGAAATCACCAATTCGGAAATGGGAAAAATAACCTCCGGACTGAGCCTGCCGGGCTTGGGGTGAGCGGAAAAGCCACGGGGACGCGGGGGTGAATATTCGCGTCTTTTATCATAAAAATGCCCGCCCTGCCGGAACCGGTTTTGCAATTGATTGCGGCGTTGAATAAGCTGCCCGGCATCGGCCCTCGCTCCGCGGAGCGGATTGCCATCCACCTGGTCCAGAGCGATTCGGCGGCCGTGCGCCAACTCGCTCAAACCATCTCCGAGGTGCGGGAGCGAATTCGTCTCTGCTCCGTCTGCGGCGCCCTCACGGAGCGGACCCCTTGCGCCATCTGCTCCGATCCGCGACGCGACGCGACGCTGATCTGCGTGGTAGAGCGGCCGGTGGACATTATCAGCATTGAGAAGGCGGGGAGCTTTCGCGGCAAATTCCACGTGTTGGGCGGAAAGATATCCCCGTTGAATGCTGTCGAGCCAGAGGATTTGCGCATCACAGAGTTGGAGTCCCGTCTCGACAAGGAACCCATCAAGGAAATCGTTCTGGCCCTGAGCACCGACGTGGAGGGAGATGCCACCACGTTCTATCTTGCCAAACGCCTCGCGGCGAAAAGCATCAAAGTCACTCGGATTGCGCACGGATTGCCCGCTGGGAGCGGATTGGAGTTTGCCGATGAAGTGACGCTTAACCAGGCATTGGAAGGGCGCAGGGAGATAGGGTGAGAGACGGGGAGCTTTGGAAGGCGGAACGTTCGGAGATGAGCCAGGCATAATCAATCGTCATGCGGCCTCTAATCTTGCCTCAAGTGGTGGTGTTTGATTTAGGTAAAGTCCTGGTGAATTTTGATTATGCAATCGCCGCCCGAAGAATTGCAGCTCAGGGACGGCTTTCCCCCAAAGAGGTCCAATCCGTGATTGACCACTCTCCGCTACTCTTTCGCTTCGAAACAGGTGAGATCAACAATGAGCAATTCTTTCACGAAGTGTGTGGCGCGACTGGTTTTGGCGGTAACTTCGAGGAGTTTAGGGGAATTTTTGCGGATATTTTCACGCCCATCGCGGCCATGGTCGAACTTCATGCCCAATTGCGCGCCCGACGCTTCCCCACCTTTATTTTGTCAAACACCAATGGGATCGCCATCGGCCACATTCGCAGGAGCTTCTCCTTTTTTGCCAATTTCGATGGCTATGTTTTCTCCTATGAACAGGGCGCGATGAAACCGGACCCAAAGATTTATGGAATAATCGAGCGCATGGCTGGCGTAGCGGGCCACAAAATACTCTTCCTGGATGATCGCAGCGAAAACGTCGCGGCGGGCCTGGCCCGAGGGTGGCAAGTTATCCACCACCGAAATCCCGACGAGACAATTGGCCTGCTGGCAGGAACGGGGGCACTGGGGGGCAGGAGCTGAATTTTCCAATGCGCGCACTTTAAGAAACGCGACGAGGGGCCTGATAAGAGGAAGTCTCTCGGATTGATTGGCTGGAATTGCCGAGGACAAGCCCTGGTCATGGCCGCGGCGCTATTGGACCAAGATTTATAAGCGTGTCCGGCCTATCTGCCGGGCGGATTGATCAGATCGCTCATCTTGAAAATCGGCAAGAACATACAGATGGCGATGCCCCCGACGGTGACGCCCAGGAATACGATGAGCAACGGCTCGATCAACGAAGTCAAGCCGGAGAGAGTCGTTTCAATTTCTTCGTCAAGGAAATCAGCAATGCGCTCCAACATAGACTCCAGCTTGCCGGTCTGCTCGCCGGCCGTCACCATGCGAATGATCATGGCGGGGAAGATCGGATGTTTCCCCAACGCACTGGAGATGCTCTCTCCGCGCTCGATGTCCGAAGAACTGGTGCGAACGGCTTTTTCCATGATGACATTGCCCACCGTGTTGGAGACAATATTTAAAACCTCCAAAATGGGCACGCCGCTCCGAACCAGGGAAGCCAGCGTGCGGGTAAAGCGCGCCAGGCAAATTTTGTGGGCGATGGCTCCGAAGATGGGCAGCTTGATCCGGATTCGATCCCAGAATTCTCGTCCCGATTTGGTTTTAATATAAGCCATCCCACCATACACAATGCCAACCAGGGCGGGCAAAATATACAAAATATAGTCCTTAACCCAATTGCTCAAATCGATCAGGGCCATGGTCGGCGCGGGCAACTTTTGCCCGAATCCTTTGTAAACCTCACCAAAGACAGGCACGACTTTGATTAAGAGGAAAACTGTAATTCCCACTGCCACCACTGTGACGATCACAGGGTACATCATGGCCGATTTTACTTTTTTGCGGAGCCGCGCGGTGTTTTCAAGATAGGTCGCGAGGCGGCCAAGGATTTCGGCTAACAACCCACCGCGTTCTCCTGCGCCCACCATGCAAACATACAAACGGTTGAAGACCTTGGGATGCTTTTGCAGCGCTTCAGAAAAGCTATCCCCTCCCTCCACCCGCGTGCAGACGTCCTTAATGGTGTCCCGCATCACTTTATTGGTCGTCTGCTCGATCAAGGCTTGCAAGGATTGGACCATGGCCAGTCCCGCATCGATCATGGTGGCCAATTGCCGGGTGAAAATGACCAAATCCGCCAAGGCAACTTTGCCGCCGGCGGCTTTCCCCTTTTTGCCAATCTTCTCCTGAATTGAAACGACTAGGAGGTTGCGATTGAGCAGCGCAGCGATAGCAGCTTGCTCGGTATGAGCGTCCAGGGAGTTGCGAATTTCTCGCCCACTCCCCGTCTCGCGAGCTACGTATGAAAAAGACGGCATATCTTAAATTGAACTTCGGCCAATGGGGCCAGCAGTAGGACGGGAAGCAGATTGCGATCCATCGCACGGTTGCAGACTCAACAGGCAGTCTGCTTTTCCCGCATTCTGCCCCTTGGATTCTGGGCGTAAGTTTACAGTTTCAATCTTTATGCTTAATGCTTCGGCGAAGATTCAATTCTCTTGAGGGGTTTTTTGCGGAAAGGAGGCAAAAGTATCATTCCAGGGCTCTGCCGTCGTGTCCGAGCCGGAAACTTTACGTGTTAGGGCACCGTCAGGATAAAATCATACTGGGGGTCCTCGAACGAGTACAAGGCTTCGACATTCCCCAACTTGTGCTCGCGCTGATAATCCAAAACTGCCAGATAAGATTTAAAATCCTGTGCTTCCGCGCGGCTGGCGGTCCACCCTCCCGACTGGGCCAGGTAACGTTCTTCGCCTTTCAATTTAAGGAGCACCTTCATGGCTTGGCCTTTCTCGAAAGAGCCGCACGGCGCGGATGGGTTTGACAAGGTGCGGGCCACTGCAGTGTGTTCCGCACTCGGAATACTGAGAACCTATGCCATGGGGGTTTCAATAGCATCGAGCGTTCCATCGAAGGAAACCGCAGCAAACAAGCGCGAAAACCATGGTGGAGGCGAACATGGTCATGCAAAACGCAAGCCTTCTGCTACTTTGTGGCTTGCATTTCGCGGCAACGGGGATGGCCCGATTCCCGTAGGATTCTAACGGCTCCGACGGAGGTGCTACCTAGTCTTAAGAACTACTCAGGAAATCGAAACAATCTTCTGGAGGCGGATGGATTCTTCTTCCGCGTCGCAAATCTCGACCGCGCTCAACGCATCCTGAGCAGTGACAACGGAGGGAGGCGTCCCGGTCTGAACCGCTTCGACCATGTGCCGCAGCTCACGAACATAACCATCCGGCCCCTCGCATGAAACGGTGCGGGGAGAGTTGCCCGGTTCGAAGACACGCAAGGCCTCGGGGCCGCGGGCCGAATCGTAGTCCGCGGTGCCGCGCTCGAAATTAACCGTGTACCCCATGCTGAAGCCAAAACCCGCCATCATCGCCCAGCTCCCTTCGGCGTGAACGGCGGCCGAGGAGCCAACCTGGTATTGAGTTATGACATGGTCGATGGCGCCACTGAACTTGCTATATCCCATGGAAAACACACTTTTGGGCCGGCCAAAACAGAATTGCACAAAATCCGTATCGTGGATGTGCAGATCGAACAACGCCCCTCCTGACTCCGCGCCCTTAAAAAAATTCTTTTGCCCCCAGGCAGGCGGCTCCGCCACACGGCGGAAGCGGGCGGCGAGAACTTTGCCGTAAGTTTCTTCTTTAATAGCCTTTCGCAACCAGGCCCATTCCGGCCAGAACCGCACGCACATAGCGGGCATGAAAAAACCCTTCGCCCGCGCGGCTGCCTCGGTAATTTCGCGGGCGAGTTTAACGGAACGGGCCAGAGGCTTCTCGACAAGAACATGTTTGCCGGCTCGCAACGCGGCCAGGGAAAGTTCGTGATGCGCCCGAGTCGGGGCGCAGATGTCGATGAGATGAATCTCCGGGTTGGCCAGTAACTCCGCAAAATTCCGGCTCGCCTGAATTCCCTGCATATCGAGCTTGACCGGCTCATTCGCGCCGACATTACCGCTGACCTTGGAGAAGTCGCCGTCCAGATGGCTGCCGCTGGGATTGCAGAGGGCTGCAATGTGGGCGCCTTCGACTTGCCGGTAGGCTCTGAGGTGAGTGGCGGCCATGAAGCCTAGTCCCACGATGCCGATGTTGACCGCTTTGGCGCTCATTTTAGATTTTCGGTTGGCGATTGATTCGGTTGCCCCGCCCTTGGAAGACCCCGTTCCGGAGACGATCAGTAAATCATGTCAGCCACTGTCCGTCCCGCCGGGATGAATGGGATGACGTGCTCGGTGTAAGGGGTAATCACGTCCAACAGATAGGGCTGGTCCGAGTCTAACATGCGTTGAAGTGCTGCCCGGAGATCTTTTCTAAACATGACACGCTCGCCAGGGACATTGAAACTTCTGGCCATCCCCACGAAATCCGGATAGACTTGCTGCCGCTTTTCCGGGTCCCCCAGGTAGGTATGGCCGCGGTTGCCCTGATAGAACTTGTCTTCCCATTGCACGACCATGCCGAGATGCTGATTGTTCAGGATGACGACCTTGGCCGCAATTTTTTCAATGTGCGCCGTGGCCAGTTCCTGGACGTTCATCAAAAAAGAACCGTCGCCGTCGATATCGATGACTTGCTTGTCCGGACACGCCACCTTGGCGCCCAGCGCGGCGGGAAAACCAAAGCCCATCGCCCCCAAACCGGCGCTGGTCAAAAGCTGTCGCGGATTTTTGAACTTGTAATACTGCGCCGCCCACATCTGATGCTGGCCGACGCCGGTGGTAATAATCGCATCGCCATTGGTCAACTCATAGAGCATCTCGACGACCATCTGCGGGAGGATCACTTCGCTCGATTTGCCATTCAGATGGTCTTTCATGTGATCGGACTTCATCACTTCCTCGCTCACCTGATAACGCAACGGCCCCTTCGCTTTCCACTCGGCGATTTGCGCGTGCCAGGCCCCGAAATTCTTGTGAATGGGCCGCTTCTTAATCATCTCGTTGAGGCGCGTGAGAGCGTATTTAATGTCGCTTACCACGGGAAGCTGGGCAGGCTTGTTCTTGTTATGCTCGGAGTGGTCGATGTCAATGTGGACAATGGTCCCATGCTCGCAAAACTTCTCCACTTTGCCGGTCACGCGATCATCGAAGCGCACTCCAAAGGCGAGCAGCAAATCGGCCCCATCGTGGAGCTTGATCAACGGTTCAGACAGTTTTTCGCGATGTTGAAATTCCCCGCTCACCGCCCAGTTGGCGAAGGCCGTGCCGTGCATCCCCAGCCAGCGAAGCGAGAGAGGGTGGGTTTCAGGAAACGCGCCCACCCCCATGATGGTGGTGGTGATCGGGATCTGCGTGGCTGAGATAAACTCGCGGAGTTCCTCGCTCGCATTTCCGGTAATGATTCCCCCTCCGCAATATAGAACGGGTCGATCCGCTTTTTCGATCAGTCCGATAATTTCGTTCAGGACGATGTCATCCGCCCGCTTCTTGGGATTGTAGCCGCGCAAGTTCGGTTCGCGGGGCCAGACCGGTTGCGCCTTTTGCTGCTGAATGTTTTTTGGAAAATCGATTACCACCGGTCCCGGCCGCCCCGTTTGGGCGATGTAGAAACCTTCTTTCACGATGCGGGGGATGTCGTTGATGTCCGTAATCAAGTAGCTGTGTTTGACCACGGGAAGTGTCATCCCGAAAAAGTCCGTCTCCTGAAAGCCTCCCTTTCCAATCATGTTCTGGGGCACCTGGCCGGTCAGCGCCACCATGGGGACCGAATCCATGTAGGCATCGGCAAGGGCCGTGACGAGGTTGGTGGCCCCTGGACCGCTGGTGGCCATGCAGACGCCCGCCCGGCCGGTCGCGCGGCCATACCCGCAGGCGGCAAAGGAGCCGCCCTGTTCATGGCGCGGGAGGATGGTGCGGATGATTTTCGATTTTGTGAGGGCCTGGTGCAGCTCCATGCTCGCGCCGCCGGGATAGGCAAAGATGGTTTCCACCCCTTCGCGTTCTAAAGCTTCGACCAGGATTTCGCTGCCCATCATGGCCCGGCCCACCTCGGCTCGCTCGGTGCCGGGAGTGGCAGTTGATTTCATCGCTTCGGTTGTATTGCTCATAACTTTTTATGGTTGACCGGCAGCAGAGGCAGAAAAAACCCCACAGCCGTTGCCAGCCGTGGGTTCTTGTCGAAAATCTCTTTATTCGCGACAAGCGCCAACAGCGGCGTCGGCTACTGCGACGACCAGCGCCAGCACGGCTTGTCGAATAAAATCAATCATTGGCCAAAAAGCTAGCGGTTTCCACCCCGGCGGTCAAGCCCGGAATGCGAATTTTTATGCCCGTTCCCACCCCCTGCTGCTCGTCCCCGCTTCGGCCACGAAATCGAGTTCTCCCTGCCCAGTATTTTCGTGTGTCCTCCACCGTTGGACTGGATTACCGTCAGCAGCAGTTCAGATGACAACCAGTTTGCGCCGCACAAAAATCGTGGCCACCCTTGGACCGGCCAGCAGCTCGGCAGCTATTATGCGCCAGTTGATCCTGGCGGGCATGGACGTGGCGCGGCTCAATTTTTCCCACGGCAGCCACGAGGATCACGCTCGGAGCATCGCCAATCTGCGCGCCATTTCCACAGAACTCGACACGCCGGTGACCATCCTCCAGGATCTGCAAGGCCCGAAGGTGCGGGTGGGCCAATTGCCTGGCGGGGAGATCAGACTTCATCCGGGCGAAATCGTCAGTCTGGTGCCTGAAGAAGAATTCCACAACGAGCCTGCCACTGTTCCTTTGGATTACGCGCGGGTGGCGGAAGAAGCCCGGGCCGGAATGACCGTGCTCCTCGCAGACGGCTCGTTCGAGTTGGAAGTTATTGAGGTCACTGGTCATACTTTGCGCTGCCGAGTCATCGAGGGGGGAATGCTGCAAAGCCGCAAAGGGGTGAACTTTCCAAATCTAAGCCTGCCCGTGCCGTCGTTGACCGATAGGGACAAGCTGGATCTGGAGTTCGGTCTGGCCCAGGACGTCGATTGGATCTCGTTGAGTTTCGTGCGCAGCGCGGAGGACATTCGCGCTCTGAAAACATTGCTTGCGTCCAAAGGGGCGAGCAAACCGATCATCGCCAAAATCGAAAAACCCCAGGCAATTGATCATCTAGCCGAGATTTTGGAAGAAACCGATGCGGTGATGGTAGCGCGCGGAGATTTGGGAGTGGAAATGAGCCCCGAAAAGGTGCCGATGCTGCAAAAGCAGATCATCGAGTTGTGCAATCGCAAGGGCTTGCCAGTGATCACGGCCACCCAGATGTTGGAAAGCATGATCAACGAACCGCGGCCGACCCGGGCCGAGGCGAGCGACGTCGCCAACGCCATAATCGACGGCACGGATGCGGTGATGCTCTCAGGGGAATCGGCGGTGGGCGCGTATCCCGTCCGGGCAGTCGAGATGATGGCGCGCATCGCTTGCGAAGTCGAATCGCGCATCGAATTCAAGGACTATCCACCTAGTGAGCAGACCCCTGCCCATGCCATCAGCCAAGCGGCGAATATCATCGGGAAAATCATCAATCCGTGCAGCATCGTGGTGCTGACCGCGAGTGGCCACACGGCGCGGCTTGTGGCCGCGGAACGCCCAAGGGCTGCCGTCATCGCCCTGACCAGCAGCCCCGCCGTCTATCATAACCTGAATCTGGTCTGGGGCATCAAACCCGTTTTGGTGCCTGCCGAACCGCAGACATTCGAGGGACTGGTCGAGCTGGCTGAGTCAACCTTGCTCCAGCGTCACCTCGCCTCAGCCGGGGACAAGATTGTTGTTTTGGGGGGCCTGCCCGCTGGCCAGCGGCTCGGGACGAATTTTCTAAAAATCCATACGGTTCGCTGAGGACAATATTCATCCGCATAATCCACCGGCTGGCGCTTGAAACCGAGGTAAACCGAGGTAAACAGAGGTAAACAGAGGTAAACCGAGGCTATCCGAGCCTTCGAGGATTTTTCTTTTTTCACGCGCACAATCTCACCGGCAGCCCTAACCCGACTTCGCGGACTCGAGCTTCCAAAACCCGTAACTCATTGCAAATCAAGGCACCGATCCTAAAGGTCTGCACTACGCCGGCTCATTTGGTGGTTACTTGTGCAGCCGTGATTTTCGGTGGTGGTTGCTCCG
>JBBRPK010000129.1:0-16388 GCA_038228235.1 Verrucomicrobiota bacterium | reverse complement strand
GAGCGTTGCGGTCGATTCCGCTTCGCTCCATCCACCGCAACGCTCCTCAACCGGAGTCACGGGTGTCTCTGGCTTTTACAGACAAGATGTTGCACTACCAACTCCTGTGATGATTCCAGGCAAAGATCAAACAGAGCTTTTTAATAGATTTGGCCGCCGTCAGTTCCCAAAAGCTGCGGGAAAATCGGTGCGGAAGGGCACGGCAGACAATCCTTCGTGATTGAAAAGATTCACATCGGGTACTCTGTCCCACCCGTAGCGGACGGCTATTGGTATTTGTATCTGATCGGCAAATACAACCACCGTTGAACCTCGAATTTCGAATTGGGCGGAGATAAATTTCCCCTCTTTGTCCGCGATAGTGAAACCTTTTAGGGGTCCACCCGCTGCAACGAGACGGTTCTCGGCGTGGGTGAAGGAAATCACCACGCGATTGCCATCAGCGGGCGCTGTTGCGCTCGATTTTTGTCCGGCAAATTCGCGTTGGAGTTTGTCCGCGGCCACGATGGTGGCAGGGCGCGAGGGGGTTTTCATCTTCGAGGCTAATTCGTCGCCCGTCTTAGTTTCTATGGCAAGTGTGGTAGATTGATTCGGTTCCGAGGGAACTGCAATAGCGAGGAGCGGAATCAGGGCTTCGCGCTGGACTGATTTACGCGACTCGGGTTATGCCGGGTCACGCGGAGGCGGAGGAACTGCGAGGGCGCGGTGGTGAGCGGGGTTTCGGCGCGGACGGTGACGGTCTCGCCGCCGGCGGCTTGGGTGCGCGAGGTTTCAAGCAGGTAGTTCGCGGAGTTTTCCCAAGGTCCGGTTAGGTCGGCGGTCCACTCTGGGGGTGAAGAGTAGGTCGGGGTGGTTGTGGTTCTCGGGCGCGTGAGATAAATTGCCCTACGGCAATTTCTTAAATGGTCGCTGGGTTCGCCAAGTATTTTCCAATATAAGCATTAAATCCATGGGGTCTTTTTCGGCCAAGGGGTACATTACCTCAGCCAGCCCGCGACTGTAGGACGTGATTTCGGGATAGGGGGTATCGGTGACATCTACAAAACCGATTTGATAGTTTTCGCCGGGCTTTCCCACCGTCGGACGCGCTGCGGCCGACTGATCGGGGAACGCGAACCAGTGGGTGCCGACTATATTGGGCTGGAGCACCGCATCCAAAACATAGGCCGCATAGGCGCGGCTGCGTTGCAACTGGTCGCCGACAAACGTGAGGCCCACGCCGGGAACACCGCGGTCTGGCGCGCCAAAGTGGAACTCTGCGATGAGGGCCGGTTTATCAAAGCCTTTGGGCACTCCTGCGGCGGGCAGCGACATGTAGCGGTTAACACTCAACACATCGGAAAAGCGGGTAGCCTCCTCCATGACTTCGAGGCTGGCCTTATGAATGCGAGAACCGAGGTAGAGGTGGTTCGGCAAGATTTTACGCATCATGTCGTGGCAGACTTTATAGTAGCGGTTGGCGATGAGCCGCTCGAGCGGCCTTTTGTCCTCGGCGAAGCCTTGTGATTCGGTGGGTGCCACATTCAAGACCTGCCAAGATTCATATTGGGTCGCCCACGCCGCGTTGAGTTTATCAATCGTGGAATACTTTTCTTGCAAAAAGGCCAACACAGCTTTGCGCGCGGGCATGTCGGGTTTACCGGCGATGGCGTTGCCGACGAAGTTCTCATACCAGCATAGCTCGTTATCAATAAAGACGCCGAGACACCACTGGTCTGGGCTGTAGGATTTTTTAATTTCGAGCAGACCATCTTCGACCCGTTTTTCAAATTCGGCAGAGAACGGATCCGGCACATTTTTGCCCAACGGCGCATTTCCGCTCCAAACATGCAGGATGGGGGTGTAGGGTGTTTTGGGATTTTTATACAACGCGGGATCCGACCAAGCCCCTATGGTATTCATGCCCCATTGGCGAAAACGAGTGTGGACGCGATCGTAGGCCTTGGCCTTCCACTCCGTGCCAAAGGTCCGGTTCAAGTTGGCGATCATAAAGTTAAGATTGCCCTTGGTGCGGGCCTCAGCGAGGTCGTTCTCTGAGGGAATCCAAGCGAAAAGCTGTTCGCGGTCCTTGATGCCAGTGCTTTGATCAAAGCCGACCGAGTTTGCTCCGTGGGAGAAGAAGAGCCGTCCCTCTGGGTCCACAAACCACCAGCGCCCTTTGTATTTCTCGGTGCGGAAGTAGCCGGTCGCCTCTAATTGCGGCCCGTCGGCCCAACCACCGAAACGATTGAAGCTTTGCGGGTCGGTATCGTTTTTAGCATCACGTTCTTCTTGAAGTGCGCGCTCTGCCAGTTCTTTGTCGGTTCCCAGTTTATTAGGCCAGTCGAGCTGACGCACCTGGCCATATTTATCCAAGTAGGGAAGTTCGAGCAGCCGTGCGTTTGCCTGAACGCCGAAAGGCTGGGCAAGGCTGACCTGGATATCTTTGAGGTCAAACTTACCGGAGGTCGAACGGATGACCAAGCGACACGCTCGCACGTCCTCCGGCTTGAACGGCATCCAGTGATACCGAAAGCCGTTGGGCCGTGCTCCCATCGGGTAAAAGAGCGCCGGGGCGTCATCCAACGTTAGGTCGCGTTGAAAGGGAAACCCGAGGGTAGCCCGCTCGCCAGGAAGGATATAAGCCATGCTGGAAGAACTGTCCTTCCAATCGAGAGCCCCTTCATTATCCAATCGTCCCCGTATCCATACAAGCCCTGGGCCACTATTGGTGATATCCACCCGGAAATAGGAGAACGCCGAAATATCCCAAACGCCAGTGGCGGAACGTAAAACGACGGTGCACATGTTATCCGTTAGCACGCCGGAAAGGTCTAATATTCCCTCGCTTGAAAGCGAGTGCTCGACGGATGCCGGTGCGGTGACGACCAGATCTTTGAGCGGGAGGTGGGGTTTTAATAAATCCTCAATATGGATGGTCTTTTCGCTCGCATGCAGCAGAGCGGAGAGAAAACCAAAGAGGACGATACAGAGCAGATTAATTTTCATAAACATTCTCGGTGAGGGTGATTTGCAGAACGGTCACGTAAGGGGTTTGATTATAATTCACCTGCTCAATGCTAACGGTATTGTTGGCGTTCTTTTTCCAAGCGAGCTCTTGACCGGAGTAGAGGTTGATGACCTTGGCGACCTGCTTGGCCCCGATGGATTGAGTCGTGAACGTGCCGGTGTCTTTCAAACGGTAATCTTTATAGATATGACAGTAGATTTTGTCGCTCGCGTAGGTAAATCCACACTCGCCGTGGGCGGGCTGCCAGGGGCCGCCCCGCGTTTTGTAAATAGCTGGTCCGACTTTCTTTAGCCAATCGCCGATTTGAAGGAGCACGTCTTGTTGGTTCTTCGGGATAACACCCTCGCGATCTGGGGCAACGTTAAGCAGGAGATTCATGTTTCTGACCACACAGTCGGAAAGAAAGACGGCGACTTCCTCGAAGCTGAAAACCGGCGCACCGGGCACGTAGCCCCAGCCGCCTTTTTGCAACGAGGCACATTTCTCCAAGTATTTTTCATCACG
Source organism: Verrucomicrobiota bacterium (assembly GCA_038228235.1). Taxonomy (GTDB): domain Bacteria; phylum Verrucomicrobiota; class Verrucomicrobiia; order Limisphaerales; family JBBRPK01; genus JBBRPK01. Next base: position 12,874 of record JBBRPK010000129.1, on the reverse strand, counting down.
GACATTACCGGAGGTGGCAGAAGAGCCCTCCTCGCCCTGCACATCGCCCACCCAGCCCAAGCGCTCGTTGACGATCATCTGGGGCTGATGCTTGCGCACCAAACCCATGACTCCTAGCGCCTTGCCGGACGATGCTTCCCTTTCCACAAAGGCCTCGCCGACCGGCCAGTCGCCTTTCGGGTCTTGGTATTTGCCGGCGTCCCAGAAGCGAGATTCTAGGTCGTGGTCCACACTTTGCCCCAGCCAGCCTCCATCCCAAAACATATACTCGATGGGGCCGTAGTTGGAAAGGAGCACGCCTAATTGCTCATAAACCTCCTCCTTCATCAGCCGGGCATTTTCTTTGTGCCAATCTTGGGCGGTGTAGCCCCAGACATTGGGTTTACAGTTATTGCCACTGACATCGTAGTAACCGGGGTAACGCCAGCTCATGGGCGAATAGTAAAGACCGACGTGGAGGCCGGCCTTTCTGACCGCGTCGGTGTATTCTTTGACAAAGTCGCGTCCGAGATGTTTTACACTGGTCCAACTATTAGGATGTTTACTGTCAAACAAAGCGTAGCCGTCATGATGGCGGGTGGTGAGAGCGGTGTATTTCATGCCCGCATTTTTCGCGAGTTCTGCCCAGTCGGCGGGATTGTATTTGGCCCCGGTGAAGCCGGTGTTCGGATCTTCGGCCCGCGTCCGATAGACCTCCGGAGTGATGACTTCATTATGCATTACCCATTCGTTACCCTTGTCTATGGAAGAATAGACGCCCCAGTGGATAAACATTCCGAATTTTGCGTCGAGATACCACTTCATGTCGCTGGCGGGGAGCGTTTCCACCCCGTCCTGCGATTGCGCTTGGGGCACTGTGACTTCAATAAATTCCTGAATGGCGGGTTCCGGTGCCACGCCGAGGAATTCCAGCTCTACCGAGTCGGCGTAGCCTTTCCCGGATCCATTGGGATGTTTTAGCGTCACCAGCAGGGTGTCGGTTGCATGGGCGGAGGTAAATTCGAGCGAAACTTTAGTGTATTCGGTCAAGGCGCTCGCGACGGACATTGTCGGCCCGCCGTAGTCTTTGGCGCTGAGTTCGATTTGCTCGGAGCCCGATTCGGTTTTGACCCAAGCCGACAGGCGGTAGCGGCTGTTGGGTCGGATTTTAACTTCTTGGGAGCTTTGCCCGCTCTCTGGCCCGAGGGCGATCGCGTAGTTGCCCGAATAAGCAACTGGGGTGATCTCGGCGCGACGCATCCGCCAGTTCTTCCAAGCGCTAAGATTACCTGTCTCAAAATCGCCGTTACTGATTTGGGCGACGAAAGCCGGTTCAGCTTGCGCAGGGGATACCGGCGCGGGGGTAGCGGGAGAGCGAGTGGCATTATCGGCGAAGAGGTGGGTGGATAGGATGGCGACGAGACAGGTCAATCCGGCGAGTCGCGATGGCGAGCGATACTTGGGAGCAAACGTTTGATGGGTGGGGTATGAGGTGGGCATGTATTTAGAAAGAGGGCTTATAAAATTCCATTTTCATACGCCTTGTTGAGCGAACCTAACTTAGAATTTTTTTCAGACGAATATCAAACAGAAATATTTAGATCAATCCACAGAGTCGCTTTCGCGTGAAAGCGAATCAGTCTAGATTTTTAGGTCTAGTCTCGTTGGCTTTGGTGCCGGTTTTTTCGAGCTTGGGAAGCGGTCGCCGAACCTCAGCGCTCACGGCGGCTTCCGCTTCGCGATATTTCGGGTGTTGGTAGACTCGGATATAATCGCAGAGCACCACGTTGGGTAGATTCGCTTCATCCACCCAACGGTCGCCCTTCAGGGTGCTGGCAATGACGCTCAGCCAAACGCTCATCTCATCGTGAGGAAATCCCGCAGAGCTCAATTCTTGGGTTAGTTTCCCGTCGAAATAGAAGCGGGTTTTTTCCGGCGTGAACTCGCAACCCCACACATGGAAATCGGCCGAGGTGTCCGGCGCATCTTCGATGACCCAGCGTCCCGCATTCCACGATTGGTGATTTTTTATCTGGTGATAGCGGGATTGGTTGATGACTCCAAAGCTGTAGTAGTGGGGATCGCCGCCATCCTGTTCACAAAAGTCTAGTTCTAGCAGGGCGGGCAGCTTGGACTTTTTCTCAGGATCGTTATGCCGCATTGCCCAAAAGGCCGTGTGCCAGCCCTCGGCGGGCGGAGTTTTGAAACGAGCCTCGTAGTAACCATAAACAAAAGTCTGCTTACTGATGATTCCACCGGCGGTGTAATCCTTGCCCGCCACGGATTCTTTGCGCAGGGCAATTTCCAAATGGCCGTTTTTTTGCGTAACGTTATCCATCTGTAAGGCGCTGAGTAGTTTGTCAACGAGTCGGAAATTCCACTTTTTCGTATCGATTTGATCGCCGTCGAATTCATCGCTAAAGACGAGTTTATAACCCGGCGGCGGTAGCGTTGTGACCTCCTTGGCAAGCTTCACAGGAATGTGGATCTTGCTCTGGAACTTGGGTCGTTCACCGGACGGTTTGGACGATGGGGGAACTGAGTGGGCCGTGATTAATAAAACCGTAAATGCTACGGCGACCGTCGTCAGGGCGGCAAGGGTTCTGGACTGAGAAGTCATCTCGGTTGGGATTTCATTGTCCGCCTCGCGCTGGTCGGCATATCGCTGCGGAACGGCACAGCTGGCAACCCGTTGCGGTTGTAAAAATTTACCTTCGGCACCTTGTCGTTGCCGAAGTGGACGAGAGTCGGCTTAGGCACCTGCTCGGAAGAGACAACGACGGTCGAACCGTCAATCTCGGCTTTGCCGGGAAAAAAATTTCCATCACTGCCCGCCACGACGAAGCCTTCCAGTGAATCGCCCTTGGCCATGAGGCCCTCCCCGATGTGGGTGAAGGAAATGACGGCGCGGTTGTCCTCGATTTTCATGCTCTGGAAGACCGGACCGGAATACTCCACTTCCTCCCCGTAGCTCAAGGCGCGGGCCGCCAGGGCCAGGCGCTCGCCAACCGGGCGCTTGCGGGTCGGATGGAGTTCCGTGGCGTCGCCGACATCGGTAGTGACCACCATTGCGGTTTGCGGCGTGGTCTGCCAGATGCGGAATTGGGCCTCGCGAAAAGCGGGAGTAATGGTCTCGTGTGGTGGGAGCTGCACGATGAGAAAGGGCATCTCCCGACCCCAAACTTGGCGCCAGTCGGCAATCATTGCCGGTAGCATTTTTTCATAAGGGCTGCCGATGTTCGACTCGCCCTGATACCAAAGTGCCCCGCGGATGGCGAAGGGTTGGATTGGGGTAATCATGCCGTTGTGCAGAGCGCTCGGGCATTGGTGGGGGCGTATCGCCGGAGCTCTCGGCTCGGGTGGAATCGGTGCTCCCTCAGCTTTCGCCGTCTTGACCAATTGAGGATACAAGTCCCAGCGCTGATGCTGATAAGCACTATTTGCGGCGTCGATTTTTTGAAACTCTTCCGCTGAGATGTTATTCCATTTCTCGATCAGTTGCGCCGCCAAACCAAGGCCGGAGAGGGTTTTCGGCTGCATCCATGACTCAATGCGCGTGCCGCTGACCGAACACAGCAGCAAACCAATCGGCACACCGATTTTTTGCTGCAAGTCGCAGCCGAAGTAATAAGCCACGGCCGAGCATTGGGCGACCGTTTCGGGCGAAACAGGCTTCCACTCGCCTTGCACGTTGTCCGCTGTCTTCTGCGAGAATTGCGGCTGCACATAGAAAAAACGCACGGCGGGATGGTTGGCCGCAGCGATTTCCGACGACGCATTTTGCACCCCGTTCATGGCGAAGTGCATGTTGGACTGGCCAGAACAAAGCCAGACATCGCCGACAGCAACATCGGTGATACTGAGTTTCTCGCTCCCACTGCCGGACTGAACGACGAGTTCGCGTCCCTCCAACGCGGCGGGCATCGGGTTCAGTTTGATGAGCCATCTGCCATCCGCGTCCGCTTTTGCACTCGTTTTCTGTCCCGCAAACTCGACCGTGATTTTCTCGCCCGGCTTCGCCCAACCCCAGACCGACACTGGTTGCTCGCGCTGGAGCACCATGTGGTTGGAAAAAAGTGAAGCCAGCTTGAGGTCTTGGGCCTGTAAAGTGGTCACCAAGGTGAGCATGAGAGCGATGACGATTTTAGTTTTCATATTAGTGACTCTTTACGGCCGTGTCTGGCTGATTTGATCGGATCTCGGAAACGAATTGGTGGTTACCCGGACCGACCTCGCGCGGTGATTCTCCCGGCACGAAGACGGTGGCCGTAGTGTTGGCCGGAATTGTTACGTCCATGGTCAATTGATCACCGCTGCGCCGCCAGTTGCTGGTGATGCGTCCATAGGGCGAATCATGGTGCGCTTTCACCCAGGTGAGATCGCCAACAATGACCGGTTGGATGATGATTTTTTTGAACCCGGGTCCGTCCGGATCGGGACGAATGCCACCCGGACCTTGATAGAGCCAATTGTCCGCCGAGGTGAAACAGGAGTGGATTTGCGACCAGAAGCCGTTCCACTGTTCCCAAACGGTGGTTGCACCCTGTTCGAGCATATAACCCCAACTCGGATACGTGGTCTGGTTGAACATCGTAAATACGAGATCGTTCCGTCCGATTTCACGCAGGTATTCCATCATGAAGTAAGTGCCCAACATGCCGGTGTCGAGATGGCCGTGGTTCTTCATGAGGATATTCCGCTCCAGATTTTTTAGTAATGCAGCCCGCTCTGATTCGGGGGCCACTCCGGTCATGAGCGCCATGATATAGTAAGCCTGCTCATCCAAAACGTAGCGCTGGTTCTCCGCATCGTAGAAGGCGGTATGAACGGCGGAACGGATTGCCGTCATCCGGTCTGTGCAGCGCGCCAATTCCTCTTTATCGTCCAAAACCGCAGCCATCTTGGCTAGCAGTCCCCATTGATAAATTCGGTAACAATTATTGAAAAGCTCCGCCGCTTTGGCGTCCGGCCAGTTTTTGGTATCCATACCGCGTTCAGGAGCCACCCAGTCACCAAGAAAATCCCACTTGTCGCCATACTTTCTCAAAATGTCATCTTTGCACAGCAGCTCCAGCCAATCCACATAGCGGCGGATGGCAGCGTAGTTTTCCTCAATAATCCGGCGGTCTCCGTAGTAGAGATAGTGTCGCCAAGTAATCGCAGCCAAAATCCCTCCCCACGCCGGAACTGAAACGCTTCGTGGATCAGCTCGTGAAGCGCACCGAGAAGATCAAAAGCGGCAAGGTCGATCCTCGCGACGACAACATGCTGAAGATCACCACCGAAGGCCGGAAGGCCGCGCTCGATCTTCGGCTCATGCTGCCCCATGTCCGCGACAACCCGGACTCCAAGACGAATCAGGCGGTTGAAAAGATTCACCAGGTCTGGCTCGATTCGGCGGAGACGAAAGGCGCGCAGCTCGTCTTCTGCGACCTCTCCACTCCACAGGCCGGAGGCAAAGGATTCTCCGTCTATGACGACGTGCGCGGCAAACTCCTCGCGCGCGGTATTCCCGCGGACGAGATCGCCTTCATCCAGGACTTCGACGACGACACCTCGAAAGCCTCGCTCTTCAAAGCTGTACGCGAAGGCAAGGTGAGGGTGCTCCTCGGCAGCACCGCGAAGATGGGGGAGGGGACGAACGTGCAAAAGCGGCTCGTCGCGCTGCACCACCTTGATGCGCCGTGGCGGCCTGCCGACATCGAGCAGCGCGAGGGCCGTATTCTCCGGCAGGGCAACCAGAACGAATACGTGAAGATTTTCCGCTACGTGACCGAAGGCAGCTTCGACGCCTACATGTGGCAGACGCTTGAAACCAAATGCCGCTTCATCGCCCAGGTGATGAACGGCGACGCGACCGTGCGCCGCGCCGAGGACGTGGACGCCGCCGCGCTCACGTATGCCGAGGTGAAGGCCATCGCGTCAGGTAACCCGCTCGTCATCGAAAAGGCGCACGTGGACGCCGAAGTGATGCGCCTCACGCGCCTCAAGAAACAGCACGCCGAGAGTCTTTACCAAATGCGCTACCGGCTCAAAGGCTTGGCCGACAGCATGCAAACGTGTGAACGCGAAATCGCGAACATTCGCGAAGACCTCCTCACCCGGACGAGCACGCGCGGCGACAATTTCGCCATGACAGTGAAGAAGGAAGCCTTCACCGATCGCGTGAAAGCCGGTCGCGCGCTCGTCTTCCTCGCCGCCGCGATGAAGCCGTTTCAATCCACCAAGGCCATCGGCGACATCGGCGGCTTTCCGATTTCCGTCCACCGCTTTGACGAACGCTCCACGCTCATCATCCACGGTCGGCACGAATACAAAGCCAACGTCAGCGACAGCCCCGCCGGAACGGTCGCATCCGTCGAGCACGCGTTGGAGAGTATGGAAGACCGCCTGCGCGAGCGTGAAGCCGATCTCAAGCAATGCCACAAGCAGACCGCTGATTTGACCAAGCAGCTCGACCATCCCTTTGAGCACGAGGAAAAGCTGGAAGCGGCCACGAAGCGCCAGCAGGAGATCGTGACCGCGCTCGACATCACCAAGAACCAGGCCTCCGCGAGAACTGATGAGGGGCCGGAGCAATCGGTGGACACTGGCGATGAAGCAATACGGCAAACGGTATCAAAGAAGCGTGGATTCACCGCAGCCGTGTCGGTGTGAATTTGTCCGGCGCCGTCGGTACCCTCCTCGACGCACCCATCTAAACGGAAACCCAGGTTTCCATAACGTCTTCCTGACGCGGCTGCGCCGGGGAGACTGTGCAGCGGTCGGCGGACGCCACGACCGCTGCACAGACTCCCAAATTTGTGGGCGGGCAGCGTTCATCTGCGCCGTCCTCACGTCGCTCCCGGCCTTCCACCCATGATTCCGCGCGGAAGCCGTGCGCTCCGTTGCGGGCGGCGCAGATCATCGCAACGATCCTCCGGGCCGCTCGCACCTTTCACGAAGCGCGCGCAGCAAACGCTGTCACGCTTCGCGCGGACCTCCTCTCGCCAAAAGTATGTCGGTCCGTTGCTCAGCCTCCGAGGATTTCCGGGGAGGCTTCGCGTTGGCCGAGCAGGAAAGTTCCGCCTCGCTCGCTCGCCCCCGCTCAGTCGGCGCGGAGCCTGGGAAGAGGAGAGAAAGGCTTCCTTTGCAGCCCGGCTGTCCATCTGAAGACAGTCAAGGGCCGTATCCAGGCTCGTACCCGATATCGAATCACGTCTTCAGAAAGGCGTGATGACTACCCGAACTTGGACGGCTTCGCTCGCAATTGTCCCCCAGCCGCCAAGAGCTGTTTTTTTGCGTCCGCAATGACTTCGTTACGCCACGCTTCATCTGATCCGAGGATCTCGTCCACGTCGAAGTCCTGAACACCGCCGAGCAGAAGCGAGAAGCTGTCGATCCTTTTCTTCATTATCTGCACAAGCCTGTGGTCCCGTGTTCCACGAAACGCAGGGTAGGCATAGAGAATCGCGAGCCCGGTAACGGCCGCCCAGCTATTCACTCGGCGAAGGCGTCCGTTACGTTGCACGGTCCGGATCGGGCTTGGGTCAAGCTCGTAGTGGACGAGGTGCCGGCAGTAGCGGTGCAGGTCGATCCCCTCGGAGAGCTTGTCGGTAACAACCAGCACGTCAGGACCAAATGGGCTGTTGAAAATCGAAATTACTGTATCGGGTTGTTGGTTGTGGATGAATAGAAAGTTTTCGTCTGCCACGTCACTTGGTTCACAGACCCCAAGCACAGGCGAACTACCGTTAGCTCCTGGCAACAGTTCCAATCGGTCTGCTGCCTCGCGTAGGACCGCGCGGCTCGATTTGGATTTCATGAATGCGAGAAACAGATGCTCAGCGGAGGCAGCGATCGTTTCACGGCCTGCGCCGCGTGCTTTAGTTTCCCGCAGTGCTGACGCCAAGGGTTGCGGGGACGCTGCCGCACCACGAATCCATGCCCATGTCTGCGTGCGAATCAGGTCGGCGCAAAGCCACTCAATGAAGGTTTCGCGCAGCCGATCCTCGTGGTGTTCATCACCGGCGGGTGCGAGCACCTCATTCCATGCATTCAGCCACGTCGCTCGCCCGGGCAATCCAGAACCATCAAGGTTTGGCAGCCTTGATGCCAGATGCGCCGTCAGTTCCTGTGCCGTTGCATGGTGGTGGCAGAACAGGAGCACTTTTTCACCTGACTCCACGGTCTTCTTTACCGCCGTTGCCACCGCGGACATTTTTGAATGAACAAGCACTTTGGTCCGAAGGTTCTTGATGGCCGTGATCTGGCCTTCGATAACAGCCTTGGCAGGTTCTGCAAAGCGTGGCACCTCGCGCTTCAAGCGCGTCACGGCACGGTCGAAATGTCGCCATCCAACGTGAAAACGGGGATCGTTGGTCGCCTTCGACAGTTCAGACCCGCTTCCCTTCGCAAGGCGGAGTGCGCGGTCCATTCGCAACATCAGTTCCAGTTCCACCGGCTCTGCGTGCGGCACGTTGATCTCCCAATCGTTACGAACGCCGAAAGCCTCGTGCTCGCGTGGGAGATCCTCAATGCTGTGGCGAATCACGAAATGACTGAGCGCGCCAACAGCCGCCTTTGCTTTGTCAGCGAGTCGCTTTCCCACGATTTCAGGGCTGCGCGAGGTACTCCCGGAATAAAGATCCTCCAACGCCCGGCTGAAGGCACCAACTGGGCTTCGGGCTGGCTCACCTCCAATCAGTGTCAGCATGCGTTGCAGTTCATCAAGTCGGATGCTGAATGGGGTTGCGGTCAGAATCAGAACCCGGCGGGCGAACTTCTTCTGCCGCTTGAGTGCTTTGCTGAACGCGGTGTGTTCTCCTTTCGCCCGATGCGCCTCATCAATAATCAAGAGATCGCACGCGAGATTGAAGTCCGAAGCGGCGTACGAATGTTTTACGACTTGGATGGAACCAGCCGAAAGCCGTCCAACCCGATAAGCCTTCACGCGATTTGGTCGCACGTCGAGGGCCGGTGCGCATCGCTGCAGAGGCGCGACATGCGATTGAAGTTCTTCCTCCCATCGGCGCATCATGACGTCGTTGGGAGCCAGAATTCGCACACCCCGCCGCTCACCGGCAGAGGCGACGACCCAGGCCACCAACGCCGCGACGGTCGTCTTGCCGAGTCCAACGTCGTCTGCGAGCATAACGCCGCGACGGGCCTTCTCGCCACAGCTTCCGTTAAGGCGCTCCAGTATGTCGCGCGCAGATTGAAACTGACGGCGCGTGCTCTCGAGGACAAGTTCCCGGCCGGCACGAGTGCTGGCCTCGATATATTTCTCCGGCGACGAGAGAAACTGCCACTGTTTTGCCGACAACCCGAGTGATTCGCTGGGCGTCATTCGCTTGGAAAGTGCTTGAGTCGAACGTTCAATTCTTCCGCTGCCAGTTTCGCTCCAATAGCCCGTTCGCTCCCATGCTTGGCATCCCGCTCGACCTGTCGTCTAAAAGCCGCGAGCAGCAGCTTGCCATCGCGATGCAGAACCTTGCGCTCAAAATCGCCCGTGTGTTGACCAACCAAAGCCGAAAGTCGCTCGGCCCAGTTATCCACGACCTGGAGGTGCCGCCGAGCTAGGACAAACGTCGGAACCGCGTAGCTGTCTGAACGGCCTGTGCTTGCCGTGTCGTCAGGCTCGTCCACAGTCTTTTCGGATTCTTCACCTGAGACTCCCTCCAGACTGTCCTCGTTGTCTTCCACGTCGAACGCAATGCGACCGCCGTATTGCTCAAAGAGCAATTCATCGCGCATCCTTTCCACCAAGTCCTTGTCGACTTCGGGAGGCACGGTTTGCTCTCGCTCCGATTCCGGACGCTCATCGAACACCGCAATGCTGAGCGTCTCGTGTTTGCACTTGAGTTGAACCAAAGACGGCGTCCTGCCCTGGTCTTTCCAAGAAACGCGCGCCGCTCGGAGGACGCCGCTGCCCAGGGTCCAGTTGGGGATTTCCGTCCAATCGCAGCCACTGAGAATCTGGCCAACGAGGTTCTGCCAGTCTTCACACCGGCACTGAATCGTGACGAAGGAGCCATCCCACACCGCATTTGCCCATGAGATGAGATTCGATCCGCGGCTATCCAGCGCATCGACAGTTGCCGCGTCACGATAGCTCTCGAACTCCTTGAGATGATCGAATGGCCACATCGCCTGCTCGACGCACACACCAAACTCAAAGTTCTCAATCCGAAGGCCCCCATCTGACATTTCAGTCCCCCAAGCCGACTGGCTGAAATTGGCAGAGGTAAGCAACAAGCGGCGCGAAGTGCCACGTTTTAGCAAATAGAGCTTTGCATGGCTCCAACGGTCATCGGCAGGCCGGTGCTGTGGATGGAAAAGGTCGGTCGCGTCCTCATCATCCGGCTCATTTCGAAGATGCAGCAATCTTGCGCCGGAAGCTTCGAGAGTTTTCAGTGCAGTGGCCGGGAGAATCCACTTGGCACCGCGTGCCCAAGGATGATTCTTGTCGATCCAAACTAGCCTCAGCCGCTCGACAGAACCATCGAACAGCTTGCACCAACGCCCGATATCGCTCCGTGCCCAGGCACCGATGTAGGGACTAAGAATCGAAGCGGAAACAGCCCCTCGCCCAGGCGGCGTCACCCTCGCAAGGCCGGCAGCCCCCCAAGGCGCGCTGCGTAACGCGTGGCGAGAGTGCGTGCCAGGGACGCTTGCGACAAATTCCGCACCTGTCGGACACTCCGCTCGCCTGAGAAGTGAGATGAACGAATCCAAGCGTGTCTTCTCGCCCGTTGATTCGGCGAGAGCTTCCAGAAAATCCGGCAGAATGCCCCAGCCGCCGAGCCGGGTTGCCGAGCCTTTCGGATGAAGTTCGATACATCCTCTCCAGGCTGCCTGCAATTGGCCCTTGAATGCCGCACGCGTAAGATTTGCGGATGAGACGACGATCTCCAGATACTCGATGCCGTCGGCCTCCGCTGCACCCCAGTGCAGCATCCAAAGTTTCGCGTGCTGAACTGCCTTCCGATTTATGCCGACAGTCAAATGTCGGATTGAACGCCAAATCCAGCCATAAGCCCCACTGTCGCTTTGTTCCTCAGACGTGGCTTCATCGCGCACCGTCGATGAGACCACCACCAGTTTGTCGTGCAGTTGCTTGAGGCGTTCATCCAGTTCAAGAAGGAAGTATTGCCGCTCTGCTCCTTCTCCGTCTGGCTCCCGGCTCAATTTTAGCACGAGCGGCAGAAGATGCTCAGCAATAAGCCGCTCATCAGGTCGGTCGTACGTGGTGAAGAGTGCCGCCTTCAGCGCGCATTCCGTCGGGGCGTCCGTCCGCAACAGTGATTCCCACCCAAAATCCAGGCTATTCATCGGTCTCCTCCTCCGCTTCAACATCGCTTCGCAAGACTGCCGGCATGGTGCGTAACACTCCACATTGCGTCGCCATTCGGCACAGCGACCAAAGTCGAAACCGATACCGCGAAGAACCTGTTCTCGGCGGGGTGCGCGGTTCAATGGTCTCGTTGCGCAGAACAAACCAGCGCAGGCCTCCGCCGTGAAGTTCGTGATGATACAATAGCGCGCGGAAGCAGTCAGCCGGACGCGCACTTTGGATCGCACTTGCGAAACGGTGTGCGGTTTCAATGTGGCGGACCTGCACGGCATTGTCTTTGAGCCAATCCGTAGCCGCAGCCCTCAACTCTCCGCAGACGCGAGTTGCGCCGCTAAGACCAGCGACACGAGAAATGGTAAGATGCCGGTCGTTACGCAATGCCTCAGCGATGAAGTCCATGGCAGCTATACCAGCATCAGCGAGCCGAGAAAAACGGGGAAGCAATACGGCTACCTGATCATCAGCAAAGGATCTTCCGAGTTCCTCACACAAGCGCAGATGATCGCCGGCAGCGATGCGCGCAATTTCGCGTGCAACTTCCAATCGCCGTTTCCCGTTGGACTCAGTTCCGAAGATCAGCGGCCGGAGCAGGTGCGCCTCGGCCAAGTCCGTGAAATCATCAATCCGGCGGGGAAGCGTCTTTTCGTCGGCCTCCCGACTTCGATGTTCAAACTCAGGCCATTTGCGAAGCCACCATCGATGCGGTGCATCGGCGCTCACTTTTGCGCTCCTGCTTGAAACGCTGTCGTCGTCCCCATCGCCGGCATGAAGAGACCACCCCGGACGCGCTCCTCCAAGCTTCCCATCAAGCCACTTTGCCAGCGCATTCGTCGATGGGCCGGGCGTCCACCCGTTTCCGCGAACGGTCATGTGAGGCCACTTTCGAAAAGCGAGTCGGTATCCTCCATAAAGCCCAGTCTGTCGATATGCGCGGAATTGATCGACTGACATTCCGAATCTCTCTTCGCGCCGACCATGCACCCACCATGGTTGCACCCGCCGCTGTCCGGCTAGCGGGCGCTTTCTCCAGTCGTCTGCAAGGTTGATTGTCCGCGCAACCCAAATGAGTTCCAGCGGACGCAACCAAGCATAGCGTTCCCGCTGCTGTGTCCGTGTCCCGACACCGCGTCCTCCGCTTGCATGAAACGCCTCGTGAGACCGCGCAAGGCACCAGGCTAGAATCGTCACCCAGCGACCATCTCTGATTCTATTATTCAGGTCCGGAGCGATGGAATCGGCGAACCGATCGGCAAGCGCGCGCAACCCAAGCGCATCGCCTCGCCGAACCACAATCGGCTCCCACGGGGAGCTAAAGAGGAGGCGTGGCCCCAAGTCGATTTCGGAAGCTTTGGGCAAGGTTAATCGTTATAGACTTGCGGAGCGAGGGCCGATGTTCTTGGCATCATAGAATCATCTGGCAGGTTGAGCAACGTTTTTTCTGTAAAAGTGATCTGACTTAAAATGAAGGGTGGTTGTTTTTGTTAGTTGGCTGGTGTTTTGTTGGTCAGTATTTGTGGTTGGGGAGGTAGGTTTTACCGGTTTCCCATTCGTCGGAGATTT
>JBBRPK010000128.1:0-16407 GCA_038228235.1 Verrucomicrobiota bacterium | reverse complement strand
GTGATTGGAGTGTTTGACCTGGCCGTCCTGACGATAGGAGGAGCGCAGGACGCCGTAGACGGAGGAGCGATGTTTCTGGATTTCGAGGTGGACCGGTCTTGCGCCATTCATGCTGGCTACATAAATACCGAATAAGGCAATGCTGTGCAAGCACTATTATTACTAATGTATGGCTACAATTGAAACACAAAACAAAGTCTTCAGGCCGATGAAATCAGGAGATACTTCGCTTTGCGAGGGGGTAAAACACGTTTAAAACAGGCTCTAAGGACTCAGATGGCCCTTTTCCGAAAGATCGGAGCTGTGTCAGCCAAATTCAATTCAGAGAGATCCAGTCCCGCTTCGGGTGCACGGCGGTGGGCCTTTTTCATTTGTTTGGCGATTGTCTTTGCGGTGGAGACCGCAAAATATTTCACCGCGCCCACGCCGACCGTCGCTTTGAAAATGACCGTGAGCAGGCAATACTCATCGACGTTGAGCACCAGCAGACTGCATGTTTCGCCTTGCTGATAGACACTGCTGAAATTGTCCTCACTCACGAGGGCGGCGATGCCTTGAGTGGCGGCGAAGGAAGCGGCCGATAAGGCAGCGAGGGTTGTCACATCCAGTTTTTTTCGAGCCGCGCCCACTTGGGTAATAAGGAAGCCCCCTTTATCAATGACAAGGGCGGCGCTGCCTTCGCATTTGAGGAGGAGTTCCTCCATGGCGCTCTCCAGCTCCTGGACGTCTTCTTCGATGATCTGAGGAAGCGTAGGCATATCACGCAGCTTTGCGGTTACTCGCGTTAATGAATTTATGCAAAAGCAAACGAGTGATCATGTTGAGCGTCTCGAATACCCCGTCGCATTTGTTTGCGCAACCGGGAAAGGAAGGAACCTCGACTTCCCGGTTGTTGAGCAGAAAATTCATATACTCGAGGGGGGCGCTGTTGGGAAGGTCCCGTTTATTGAATTGCAGGACGTAAGGGATGTCGCCAAGGTTGAGGTTCAGGCTTTTGAGGTTTTCTTCCAGGTTGGCGAAGCTCTTGACGTTTTCTTCCATCTTGTCGTACTGCGAATCGGCCACAAAGACAATCCCGTCCACACCACGAAGGACCAGTTGCCGCGTGGTATTGTAGATAACCTGGCCAGGCACGGTGTAAAGCTGAAACTTGGTTTTGAACCCCTTGATGGCCATTGCCTCGATGGGGAGAAAGTCAAAAAAGAGAGTCCGGTCGGAGCTAGTAGCCAGGGAGACCAGCTTGCCTTTATTGCCTTGGGCCGTTTGGACCCGGTCATGCACTTGCACAAGGTTGGTGGTCTTGCCTCCCAGGGCGGGCCCGTAATAGACAATTTTAACTTGGAGTTCTTTGCTTGCTTGATTGATGATCGCCATAGATCCTTTGGATTGCTACTTGGTATGCCGGCTGATTTCTTTGACAATGAGGTTAAGTTCCCGGATGGGCAACGGAGCGCCGAGGCTGCCCAGCGCGGCGAAATAGATGATCCCCGCGTTAAACACCTGCAGACTGCCTTCATCCACGCTGAAGGTGACGCTTCGAAGCTCGCCCATTTTCAGTTCAGTGGTGTATTGAGACATGCGTCCGAAAATTTGCGGGAGAAAAGCCGCGATGGTTTCCGTTTTCCAGGTGGGCGGCATGCAGGTTGCCACTAACAGTCCATCCTGCAGAGCAATCAGCGCCCCTGCCACTCCCGGCAGAGTGCTGGTCTTGTGGACAATATCGTTGGGTGTCCAATTGCGTTTTTCCGGTTCGCCGAAAAGTTCAGCCAGTTCTTCGCCGGGCTTTTTGGGGATTTTGGTGTCCGAAACCTTCTCCTCGGAGGCAGCGGGTGCCTGCACTTGGGCAGAAACTGCCGGTCCGGGCTCCGGGATCGCTGGTGCGGCGGGGTTCTCGTGGCTGGTCGCACTGAAAAGGTCCGGAATGTGTCCCAGGGCTGAGGATCTTTTTTGGATCGGAGCCGGGCGGAATCGCAGGAAAAGTGGGGCCACAAAATTAAGCGGCAAATCGACTCGATAATCGAGTTGCGTTTCCAGATTAGCGGACGTCATGGCCGCGGGAGCTGCCGGCTTCAACCAGCTACACACCTCTTTCCATCGAAAATGGAGTTTGCCTCGCTTTAGACCTTCCTCGATAACGTCGAATGGGACGTCCAGTTTTGCATCCACCAGATTAAAACGCTCCACTTCCTTGCGCAACTGGTCCGGCCAGGTTTCCGAGACAAGCGACAGAGGCAGGGTCAGAAATGGGGGCCGTTCGCCCGGGAGATCTGGCGCCGAAGCGTCGGCATCGGGGGAGGACTCTTCCGAGGCCGATGCAACTGAAGCCGCGACCGCAGGTAGGGCCGACGCTGCGGGCGGAGGAGGCTCCACGCGCTTTTCGACTTTATTGAAAACATCGGGAATATCTTGGGTCACAGACACTTTTTTCGTGGAAAGAGTGCTGCGGCATTGCTGCAGATAAAGCGGAGCGATAATTTTCAGCGGCAATTCCAGATTCGTTTCTCCATGGGGGGAGGCCTTTTTGCTCGAGATCGATGGCCTGATCCAGGAGCGGATTTGTTTCCATAGATATTGGACCTTTCCCGCCCGCAACGCCGGTCCAACCTGGCCGGCTGGGATTTCGCAGGTAGCATCGCTAAGCCCCAGTTGCTGGATTTCCTTGCGAATAGCTTCTGGCCAATTATCAGCGAGAGACGCCAGAGACACGACTATTGCAGACTCGCTCGCGGCGGTTTGAGTCAGCCCACTGCTGGCCTTTTGTTTTTGCGCCTGCACAGCGGGAGTGGCTGCTAAACCGGGCTTTGGAAAGGGAATAGGAGCGGACGATCCGGCCGGGGCCGAGGCCCCGGAAAAAGGGATGCGCGCAGCCGGTGCGGCCATGGTGGGGCTCGCTGCTTTGGCGGGCAGGGCCGTTTTGGTCGGGAGCGCTCCTTGGGCGGGGAGGGCGGCAGGAGCGGGACTGGCAACAGGAGTGGCCCGGGCGCTTTCGCTTTTTTCCAACACTCGCATTTGACCCAACGGTTCCCCTTTGCAACTAAAGAGATCTGCGATGTCTGTCGGTGTTTCCAAACGTTTTTGGCGGAGGTTTCTCGCGAAAAGCTCGGCTTGCAACTGGACCATGATGTCCCGCAAAGGCAAGTCAATCAACTTGCCATCATGGCTGCTGCTATTGATAAAAACACCAGCCGGGGCCGCGTGGCGCAATTCGCCAAAGGAGACCTTCACTGAGCCTTGCGGAAGCTGTTCGAGGACTTTCTTTTTGGAGATGGAAAAGTTGAAGCCCGCTAATCCAGAGGCCGTGATTCTCCCATGCAACTCTTTAGGCACTTGTTCGAGAATGGAAGTATAGGAGAGACTGGCTGAATCACCCGGCACTGAAACTGATTCGGGCTCAGCGAGGCCAGCGGAAGAGGCAGCCGCCGGAAGGGGGGAGTTTTCTTCCCGCGGCGCGGAGGCAAAGGGATCCTGCCGCTTGGCAGCGGAGCTTTTAAAAAATTTGGTAATTAGGCCAAACATGCATTGCCTGTGCAAGCACGTCATGCGCCACTTGCTAACCACTCCGCGAAATTCTCAGCCGTCCCCCATTTTCCCACGTTTTAATGGCCCTATTCCACATATTTTTGGCCTCAGAAAAATAAGATTGCCTCTTTCTCTCTCAAAAAAGTTCTCGGCTTGTTTTGTGCTTCACCCTCGATCATTTGTGCCGATAGTAGTTATGGAATAGACAGCGGAAAATGTTAACACAGCCGAAAATTTTACTTCTGGACGACGATCAGGACTTTCTCGATCTCTATCGTGAGATGCTCAGCCAGCACCTTTCCTGTTTACCGGATGTTCGGACGGCCTCGACCGGCGCGCGCGCATTGGCCATGTTAGAGTCCGAGCCCTTTCATCTCATTATCGTGGATTTGAACATGCCTAAGATGGATGGGCTGCAGGTGCTCTCCATTGCGCGCCGGAAATATCCCGAATTGCGCCTGGTGATTCTGACTGCCATTCGTGAAGAACAATTCCGCACCCGCGCCTATGCCATGGGTGTGGATCAATATTGGATCAAGCCGGAGTCCGACCAGGAGATGGGTTTGTTCATGGAATCCATTGAGTCATTATTGAACCGGGAGGCAAACGGCGGATTTCGCGGAGTGCAAAGCAAAAGCTTGGTCGATATTGTCCAATTAGAGTGCCTTTCTCAAAGCTCAACCGTTCTTAAAATCACTAACGGGATGGCCGTCGGAAAAATCTGGATTCAAAACGGGGAAGTCATCCATGCGGAGGCGCCCGGTTTGACGGCGGAACCCGCCTTTCAAAGAATTTTGACTTGGAAAACCGGGAGCTTTGAAAATCTTACCGCGGACCTGGCGCATCCCAGAACCATTTTCACATCCTACCAGGGTTTGTTGCTCAATACGGCCCAGGCCTTCGACGAAGCTGCCTCGCAGATTCTGGAAGCGCCCCGGGAAGGCTCGGCGGCCGCAGAGGCCGCGAGCACCGCGCCACGGCTAGCTGAGTTATCGCAATTAAACGGGGTCGAATTCGTCCTCGCCCTGGGCACCGATAAAAATTCGACCCAGGACTCCTGGGGTTTGGAAAACCCAAAGCCGGTCGCCGAGTGGATGAGAAAAACTCTGGAAAATTTCAATTCTTTGGGTGACCGGCTTCAGGTCGGGCAACTGCAACAACTGATTGGAACAGGTCCGCAGCGGAAGATAGCGGTGGCCGCGAGCGGCAAATCTGAATTATGTGTGGGCTTCTCTCCCTCGCTTTCCGCTGAGGAGTTGCGGGAAACCATGAAAAACATATTAACGAAATGGGCCTCTTAACCTTCCTTACCAGAGCGGACCCCACCCAGTTAGTGCATCTGCCGTCGGGCAGTTTCACTATTGATCGAGAAGGAACAATCCTGACCTCTACCGTGCCCCAGTCTTTCCCCTCGGGACGCATGCAAGACATTGGGGAGCAGGTCATCGCTTCTTTTGAGGCGGCGAAACAGGCGCAGATGCCGCTGGCCGAAATTATCGTCTATTACGCCGCCCTCAAAGTGCTGGCCCGTGAACTGCGCGGCGGAGCGATTATTTTCCTGATGCCCCAATCGCTGAACCAACCTTTGCGAAGAAATAAAAATTAGCCCCTAAAGATTATGAGCAAAAGCAATGTGGAACAATTGATCCTGCGGATGGAAAGCTACCTGGAATGCTGGAAGCAATTTAATACTTTCATGAGCATGGCCCGAAGCAAAAAGTTCGGCCAGGAAGACGAAAATCAGTTTCTCGAGATCAAAAGTGTCATCACGCAGGAACTCGAATTGATCCTCTCCTCTATCGATTGCGGCCCCATTAGCCGCGAGGATGTCCATTCATTGATCTCTTCCGGACCTTCCATCCGGTTCCTGAGCGAGATGAACGAGAATGCCCTGCGCAATGTAGAAACCCACTGGCACAAATTGTTCATCGGCCTCCAGTCCATCCTCGGCCAGCTCAAGGTTAAGCAGCAGCAAAATCAATCGAAATCCTGGTTCAGCCGAAAAGGCGCCTGAGAAGCATAGAAAAGAAGCCTGAATGTTTGCGCGTAACGAGGAAACGTTGCGTCAGATATCCTTCACCGGCACGAACTTCTCCTCCGCCCCATCGTGCTCCAGCCTCGTCATGCCGCTGTGGTTCGCTTTCTCCTGGACGAGATTGGCCACAACATTTTTTAAGGCCCGGTTTTCGCGCTTCAGAAACCATGCGAAAAGCGCCAGCAATGGCAAGCCCACCAGGCCCCAGATCGAAACCCCGAACCAATCTCCGGCCATCCCCACCAGCAGCAAGTCCAACGCGAACGCTCCAAAAAAACTCACTTTCGCGAGCAGCGACCAGGTGGAGCGCAAACGGCAGCGAAAGAGCTTGGCCGGGCCAGCCAATTGCTCAGTGACGGTGGTCAATTGCAGGCGGCTCCAGCGGCTGCCGTAAACCTCGATATCGTATTTGCACCATCCAGTATCGACCTTGAGAGGCCATCCCTGATGCTCCAGTTGGGCCAGGATGCTATTCAGGAAATCCAGCCGGTCGATTCCTCCTTTGGACCAGTAGCAGAGTTGGTCCGTTGGCTCGGCAGGATGCCGCCCTGGTTCTCCGAGCGCTGTGGGCGAGGTGCCAAAGCTCAGCCGGCCCTGGTAACGGGCCCAACCGCGCACGATTGGCTGCAGAAAAAACAGCAGCGCGACCAGCGGACGCAACCACCACTGCCTTCGGTTCTGGGGCAAATCGGCTTGCAGGCCGGCCACGGCGCAAATTCCCAAAGACATTCCGAGACTGGCAACGGCTAAGGGCAGCAGAAAGGGAAAAATTCCCGCCAGCACTAACAGAGGCATGGTAGCCAAGACATGGTATTCCAGGGAAGTAAAGAACATCAGAGTGGAGGCGGGCTCAGCCGCGTAGAGCGTTTGAAAAAACCCGGTGCCAAAAAGCCCGTGATAGACCATGGCCCGCTGCACGATCAGTCCAAATTTGGAGGCGGTATAAATATGGCCTCGCCACATGCTTCCACCCAGAAGGTTGAAATACTCCGGATGCTTGCGGACGAGAAGGGCCTCCGCCTCGCCATAACCTTTTTGCTGTTTGAGATAAGCCGAGATCGTCGAGCGGCGATGATGCCAGACGAACGCCGCCGGGCTAAATCCAAGCTGGTAGCCCCGCTGCTGCAAACGCCAGCAGATATCTACGTCATCGCCTGCCTCATGAAAGACGCCGTCAAAACCACCTGGCTCATCCAGGGCCCATTTGTAAAAAGCCATGTTGCAGCCGGGAATGTGCTCCGCAATTCGATCCGTCAACATGACATGCGCCGGCCCTCCCGGCGACGCCAGGACCGCCGCCGCTACCGCAGAATCCTCCGAGGGCAAATAGTTAGGGCCGCCCACGCCCGCGACCTGATTTTCGACCAACTCTCCCATCAAATAATAAAGCCAGCCTTCATCCGCGCGGCAGTCCGCATCCGTAAAGGCGATGACTTCGCCCGTGGCGCTGGAGATACCGGTGTTGCGCGCGATCGAAAGCCCGCGATGTGGTTGACGCACATAACGCACCCGTGGATACAGCGAGGTGATTTGTGGCGTTCCATCGGTTGAACCATCGTCCACGAGGATGACCTCATAATCCGGATATTTCAAAATCACCAACGAGTCCAGGCAGGCTTTTAAGGTAGGCGCTCCGTTGTAGCAGGCGACTACCACCGAAACTTTGGGAGTCGCCTTCAAGGGAAAGAATGGCGCGGCCTCAAACTTCTTCTGCACTGCGAAAAACGAATCCTTCGGCTGACGTTGAATGGTGGTCAAGCCCATGGACCAATCCTCGACCTGCCGACCCCCCATAAACCAGTCATCGGTAAAGCTGAAGACTACGGCACCGGCCAGTCCCTGGCAGAAAGCCGTTTCAATTGTCCACCCCAGGATCTCGCATTTCCGGGTTTCGCCTTCCCGTTTGGAATCGATCCCAAATTCCGATAAGACAAGTGGTTTCGGGTCGGACTGCATTTGCAGCCGGGCGAGATAATTGGCCAGGGACCGCTGTTGGTGCAGATAGACATTAAAGGAGACAAAGTCGATAGCGCGTGGACGAAGGAACTCAGTGGGCGGATAATTGCCGAAAGTGCAGAGGCAACCCGGATCGGCCGACTTGGCCACTCCAACCAACTCATCGATAAACTCAGCCACCGGCCTCGCTCCGCTCCACCGCACGATCTCGGCCGGAATTTCATTCACCATGCTATACGCGAAGACCGAGGGATGTCCGGCGCAGGCCAGCGCAGCTTCGCGCACAGCTTCGCGCGCCTCCTGGCGCAGTTCTTCCGAATCCAAAAAACATCGATTTTTGCTCCAAGGGATATCGATCAGCAATTTGAGTTGGTGCTCCGCAGCTAAATCCAGCAACCAGCGCGGAGGAATGTGATACACTCGAAACAAATTCGCTCCCAATTCCCGGATTTGTCGAAAATCACGGGCTGTTTGTTCGGGAGAAGCGAAGGATTCCTGTCGCGCCCCAGGTGCGAACGGCCCATAGGAAACCCCTTTAAGATAAAGCTTTTGCGCACCCAGACGAAAGAATCGGCCATCCACACACGCGCGCGGCGGTAATGTGCTAACCGCGTCCATGGAGCTTAGACCAAACCGCCCGGTGAGTTAATCATCAGCCGCAGGAGATACCAGAGGCACGAAGGATGCGCAAGGAACCATGAAGATTGCACACCCAAGCGATGGCAACCGGGAAGGTTAGATTACTCGACCAATTAGGAGTTGCGGTCCAGCAAAGACTACTTGGAAAGAAGCGGAATGTATGGCATTATTAACAAGAGAATGAGAAAGTGAATTTATGGAATCGGTCAAAATCATCAAAATTGCCGCTATCGCGTTATTGGCTTTCGGCGTCCTGGAGGGCCTGCGTCATCTCGCGGCCCAGCAACAGAAAAGCGCGTCAACCAATGCCTCCTCTAATATGAAAGATTTTAAAAAGCCCGATTCGGAGCAACTGCGCAATAAATTGAGTCCTGAACAATTCGCCGTCACCCAACAATGCGGCACCGAGCCTCCCTTCCGCAATGCCTATTGGAATAATCATAAGCCCGGCCTCTACGTGGACGTCGTGTCGGGGGAGCCTCTTTTCAGCTCTCTGGATAAGTTTGACTCTGGCAGCGGTTGGCCCAGCTTTACCCGTCCCGTCAAAAGCGAGGACATTGTCGAGAAACGGGACGTCACGTTTGGCATGGCGAGGACGGAAGTGCGTTCAAAAGAGGCCGATTCCCATCTAGGACACGTCTTCGAGGATGGCCCGGGGGCAAACGGCTTGCGCTATTGCATCAATTCCGCCTCCTTGAAATTCATCCCGGTCGAGAAGATGGAAGCCGAGGGCTACCGCGCCTACCTGGAGCCGTTCGTAAGCGCCGGGTTGATCGCCCGCAGCGCCGGTCCAACTTCTCCGGAGGAGGCGTCCACAAGCGCTCACGAAACGGCGATTCTAGCGGGCGGCTGTTTCTGGGGCATGGAGGAAATCCTGCGCAAGATACCAGGAGTTCTGGAGACGACGGTTGGGTACACTGGCGGCACTGTTCCGAGGCCAACCTACAAACAAGTCTGCACCGGGCGAACCGGCCACGCGGAAGCTATTCGGGTAGTGATCGATCCGGCCAAGCTCAGTTACGAGGCTCTCCTGGGCTATTTTTTTCGCATGCACGATCCCACCACCAAAAACCAGCAGCATAATGATGTAGGCACCCAATACCGTTCAGCTATCTTTTATAACACTGAAGAGCAAAAGCAGGTCGCGGAGCGCGTCAAAGCGCAAGTAGATAAATCCGGCAAGTGGAAACGGCCCATTGTAACCGAGATCGTCAAAGCCACGGAGTTTTATTCCGCCGAGGATCACCATCAGAAGTATCTGATAAAGAACCCGGGCGGCTACACCTGCCACGTTTTGCGAGATTAAGCTCTCTTCGCCAGGCTCTTGGAAGCTCGATCCAGAACCGGCTTCCACCTCCAACGGGGCGGACAATTTAACCCCTAACTGTGCAAGCCCTAACTTCTACTTTTCTCCCCAATGTTGCTCTTTGATGATGTTCTCGACCTCCACCTTCGGCCCGAAGTTCGCCGGGAGGATGTTGAATCTCGCCAGGAATTTGAACGCGCCGCCCACCCGGTTAACCTCATCTTTTTTGGCGGCGATCTTTTCCGAGGGAATTTCTTTAAGACTTTGAGCGTAGTGCCTTGACATTTTTTCCACTTCCTGGAGCGTCGCCTCATCTTTTTCATACACAAGCGATTCCATGAGCCGCAACATCTCGGGGAGCGGCTGGGCCGGGTCCTTTAGCTTAGCCGCGTCCTCCCGGATTGAGGCCGCGAGCTCTTTGCGTTTGGCGAGGGTCGCTTCGGTGCTGAGCAGGCCATCGGTGCCCCCTCGACGGCGCGAGGCGGCAGTTCGCGATACCAAATGTTGCGGAACCGCATGGTATTACCGTGATCCTGAAGTTGAAGGGGACCTTTCGCAGGGAAAGCTCCGGGTTTGCTGCGGCCCATGTGGCCAGTGGGGCCTTCCAAAGCGGTATGATCCTGCACCAGAACGCCGTTCACGAAGACCGTGACGTAACCCGGGTCAACCGGGCTGCCGTCTTTGTAAATGGGACGGCGAAAGATGATGTCGTAAACCTGAAACTCCCCAGGAGGGCGCAAAGCGTTAGCCATCGGGGGATTGACGCCATATACGGACGCAGCGTGGCCGTCGGCGTATGTCAGGTTGTTGTAGGAATCCAGCACTTGGATTTCGACCAGGCCCATGAGGAAGATGCCGCTGTTGCCACGGCCCTGGCTGTCCAATTTCACTTCCCGTGGGGCGGCCCATTCAATGTGCAATTGACAGTCGCCAAATTTATCCGTCGTGCGGCTATCCCCTGAGGAAGGGACTACTTGCATGACTCCATCAATGACAGACCACTTGCACGAACTGCCATCCTTGGCCGATTCCCACTTTGACAAGTCCGTGCCGTCGAACAAAACAATGGCATCGGAAGGAGGGGCACCTGCTTTCTCCGGCGAACTGAAAGTGCCGGGCGTCACTACTTTCGGTTGAGGGCGATTCGGATCATGCACGGCCCAAGGATGATGTTCGTCCGGCGCGTCTCCATAGAATGCATTCCCCGACGACGCCGCATGGCCGGCGGGAATGAGCAACAGGACTGTGCAGAAGCTGATAAAGTTCGAGCAAGATTTCATGGCTTCAGCATGGCATTTAGCAGACAAGGAGGTCAATCTCGGAACCAGCAATTCTCATTTTAGCAGCCTAACGGCACAAGTTTCGGAAGGACGAGTTCCACGAGTCCCTGATCTCTTAAGCAAATAGGAACTCGTGGAACTCGTCCCTCCGCCCCCACAGGATCCCAAACTGCCATAATGAGAATTGCTGCCTCGGAACCCATCGCCGGTTAAATTGTTTACGTATCACACCCCGCCGTTAACCTCACTCAGCCGAATCGGGCGTGCGGTCTCCACCGAGCGCGCGATGGCGACCAGCGCCCGCATGCCGGCCACCCCATCGTCGATGTTCGCTCCGTGCTGAGGGATTCCATCCAGAATCGTGGCGGCAAAGCCTTCAATCTGTCGCTTATAGGTATGCGCATCCTCGCCGAGGGGCCGATGAAACTGGCCATCCCGGGCGGAAAAGCACTCGACGTGGCTGGACTTGTGAAACCAAGGGAGGAAGACTTCCCCTTTAACACTGCCATGCTCCCCATCAATCCGGAAGCCTTCTTCAAAATCACCGCGCGCGGGAATCATGAGATCTAAGTGCCCCAAAGCGCCGCTGGCAAACTCGACTTCCACAAACCAGCAGAAGGCGCCATATTTTTCGCGCAACCGCGCGCGCAGGTTCGCGATTTCTCCCCCAAAAAACCTCGCCGTGTCCACCAAATGACTCGCATGCGTGAGAAGAAAATATCGACGCTTGTCCGCCTTGGGGTTGCCTTCCGGTTTCCGGGCCGCTGAGCTCGTCAGGGGGATTGGCTGCAGATTATCGGTCATGGTATAGCGATGAGTCGAATCGCAGTACCACGCTTTGAGGGCTATCAACTCGCCCATCTCTTCCTGGATGAACCGGTGGGCGAAAGCAATCCCCGGATCAAAACGCCGGTTGTTGCCCACTTGCAGCACCAGTTTTGATTCGCGCAGCTTGCGGCGCAAGTCTTCGCATTCCTCAATGGTGATGCCAAGAGGTTTTTCGACGAGAATATGTTTGCCGGCCAGAATTGCTTTCAAGCAAAGGGACACGTGAAACTGGTCGGCCACGCCAATGATGATGGCCTCGACGTTTGGGTCCGCCAGCATTTCCTCGTAACTGCGATAGGTCGCGCGCGGATTGTGAATGGCGGCCATTTTTGTAAGCAGGTCCTCGGCGACATCACAAATCGCGTAAAGCTCGGCGTTACGCGCTTTTCGACAGGCCTCGAAGTGGGCGATCTGCGCGATGGGCCCGCAACCCAGCACGCCGATGCGCAAAAGCCGGGAATCCTTTTTCACGCGGCGGCCTCGGGATAGCGTTGTCGAAGGGCTGTTCGCAGGGGCTTGAGTTTTTGCCGTTCTGACAGCGCGACCAGAGCCGGGAGATGTGCGTCAGCCGAAACCCCGGCAAGTTCCCGGGAGCGATGCACATCCAGCGCCTGCATCATGGCTTCGGCGCCCAACTGGGGATCAGCTTTGCCGTGAGCATTCTTAATCGAGTTAATGGCTGACCCCGCCAGGAACAGCACTTTGTCAGTAATTCCACGTTTTTCGGTGTCGGCAATGTTCAGCCCAATGTTCCCCTGATCCAGGGCGCCGGCGCGGACAATCATGCTCGGTTTAATCCCCGGCATCCCGCGCGCCAGGATTTCTTCCGAGGCTGTCCATTCCGCCCCGTAAGGGCGCAGAAACGGGAGGCCGGGTTTGACGGGAGCCGTTTGCCGAAAGTCGATGCCATCGAGACGCGCCAGCAAGTCGATGACCTCGCGCCAAATGCCGCGCGTCTTGACGCCAATCCCCGCATTATGTCCGTAGATAGCAGGCGGGTTCGCCAAATGGCGGGTGGCTTCTCGCACCTGGCGCACCGTGCCGCCCGCGAATGTCTCGCTAAACATCACTCCGGTCGCGCCTGCCTCCACCACGGCGCTAACAGTGTGAATGATCTCATGCGGCGCTCCGCTGATATGAGGGGCAAAGATAAGGCCCAGGCCGTTGCGTTGGGCCCGCGCCTTTTCGATAGCGGCGACCGCCCGTTGCACGCGCTCCGTAACCGGCGAATAGTCGAGGTTCGGATAAAGATCCTCATCCTCTTTCACAAATAGAAACAGCGGGCAACCCGCGATTTCTTCGACCAGCTTCCCGACTTCTTGCGGCGTGATGCCGGCAGTGGGTTTGAGAATAGTTCCAAAGGCGGGCTGGTCCGCAGGGAAATTTGTTTGCTGGCGGACGCCCAGGGGTCCATGCGCTGGTCCGGGGAAAGTGCGAATGACTTTTTCGGGAATTTGCAGGGCGATCAAGCGCGAATCCTGGTTCTCGTAAACGTCAAAAATAATCGCCCCAGCCACCGTGTGCAGAATGTCGCACGACGTGAGATGTCCATCCGGCTGGAGCATCATTTTGAGCGGAAAGGCCACGTGCAAAAGCCCTAGCCGGCCCGTGGAATCAAAGGCGTCAACGCCAGCGGCTCTGGCGGCGCATTGCGCCAAGAGCGAACCCTTCGGCGGGTGCTTTACTCCGATAGTGGCATGATAGCTTATCTCCTCGACTGCCTGCTCCAGCTTCATGGTGCGAAAGGCAAAGAAGTAGGTTGCCACAATTGAGTCATCGAACTGCGGAGGAGGATTGTTCTGCAATCGCTCGCCGATGACTTCGCGAAGCCGGACTTCGCGCGCATCCGCATCATGCCAAAACGAATCGAGAGAGATTTTATCGAGAGCTTTCACATGGATTTCATCGCATCCGGGAGTGATCATAAGAAAGCAATTCCTGTCGGCAAGAGGTAAAAGCTCGAAGGGGAGGACCAGGCCCTGCACATTGAAAATCGCCTTAACATTGGTTGGTGAGACCGCGAAAAGGCTGAAGTCCACGTTCCAGGCCGCGCGCAGACCTGCCTTCAACAATTATCCCGCAACCACCTTCGGATCGTATCGTGGCTTCCGACGGTGTGAAGCAAGAGCCTGTCCCCGTGTCGTGTAAATCCGATTCTTAGTGCTTGGCTGGCGCGACACTCGTAAACACCTCGCCGCAACGCGCGCAACCCTAGTCCAGCGTGGCGATGTGGCTGCCCAAACGCAAAAGGCAAAGCTTCCACCGCGGAATCGCAAAGTTGCTGTTCTGACTTCGATAAGAGGCGATATTGCCGACGAAACCGCGGCGCTAGCGCCAGAATCATCGGGGGTTCCTGCGCTTTTTAAAATCGTGCCACGACACCGTCTGCCCCGAGGCCAGGATCCCTTCGCCCGCCTTAAGCAGGGTCTCGGCAGCCCGGTCCAATTCCTCGCTCGTAAGTCCATATTCCTCTGCCGCCCAATCCTCCGTGATCCGGACCGGTTGCAGCTTGATTATCCGGCCTCTGTGGGTAATCCCGATTGATTCGCCTGCGATGGCTTGATCGAGCCAGCGAGTCATATTAGCCCGAGCTTCTGTTGGAGACAGCGTCTTCATAGAGTAATTATATCGTCTTTGAAACGCCAGTCAACTCATAAGCTCCACGCCCTAACCAGACCGTGAGCAAAACGGCGGACCCGTGAGGCGCACCCCGAGGAGACACGAATTCCACGAATTCCTCGGGAATGCCGCCCGGAGGGACTGGATTTTTTGTGTTTCGGGAAACGAACCGGGGTCGTAGATTACGGGCGCGGCTTATTGATTGGTCGGATGGCCCGTTTCAATATATGAACTGCCAGTCGCTAAACACAGTTAAGCCACCTATGCCGCCCACGTTCGTTTACATTGTCGCACTTATGGGATACTTGGCTGTTGCTTGCGCAGTGTGGTCTGTGGCGGTTGTGCTCGCGGTGCCATTGCGGACGCGGGCACTTGCCAAGAGACTAGCAGCAGGCATGGCTGGCCGTTCCCTGGCGTTTTCCTTTTTCAGCTGTTCGCCGCACCGCTTGTCGCGCTTGTTGTGTTACTCGGGGGGGCCATCTCTTCGCTCTCTCAGCCGGGTGTTTGGGGCGCGGTGGTTTTCATCGTGGCGTTGGCGTTGGCACTGCTCGCCTTCGGCACGGCATGGTCGCCCTTGCATCGCTGATATGGCCACGTTCTCATACCCTTGCCAAATGGACCACGAACTCAAACAGAGGTTCGCGCCTCGACGCAATAAGCGTTACGCGCTTCTTCGCGGCTTCGATGATGAGGCGGAGTGGGCGGACACGCTGGACTGGAAGAACAACGCTTACGATTTCTATCGTTTGCTTCAGTCGTTGCTACAGCGTCTCGACTCGCGTTATCGAGAGCAATGGGGGTTGCGTGTCGATCAGCTTTTTGCTCGCGAAGAGATTCTAGCTTTCGCCCGCAGCGTCGCGTTTTGGTATCAGCAGGAAGAGCAGCTTTATAAGGTCGCGGGTATCTATGTTCACTTGCATGTCACGCTCGATCTTTACTTAGGCGGGAGGGCTTGCAAAGCACTCGACAAGCGACGTGAGATAGCAGAGGATTTGAGTCATGCAGCACATGTCCCCTAACCATGCGGGCCGAACCCGGCCATCGTCAAAATGAACTGCATTAACGAGCAGCGCTTCGCGCTGAACAATGAACAACAGTAACAAACAGCGCTTCGCGCTGAGCTCCGGTTGCCATCCACGCGTCCCGTGGGTCGGGTCGCTGAGCTTGGGTGATTAGCTCGCATCGAGCACGCAGTGGATTCACAGCGCCAAAACTTTATCAAGGGAGTCGCCCTGGGCACTCTCATCGGCGTCTTGTTTCAATTGGGCGGGTATCTCCTCGTCCGAGGTTCGGGCACCGAGTTTGGTTGGGTGATGTTTGTTGTCGTGCCTTTCGTCTCGGGCTTCGCAGTCGCTGCCATTGTGCGACGACCGGGGCGCGTCGCGGGTTGTTGTCTTGCGGGCGTCATCATCACGTTTTCCGTCATGGTGTTCACCGGCTGGGAGGGCATCATCTGTTGCGCCATGTCGTTGCCATTGGTGGCCATCGGTGTCGCCGTTGGAGCGGCCATTGGCTACAAGGTTCGCGGACGGTTCATTGACCAGATGGCCGCTCCTGGCAAGACAACTATTGTGCTTCTTTTGCTTTGCCCGCTGTTTATCGCCGCAGCCGACCGAGTTGAGCGGCCATTCCGTTCGGTTCACCATGAGATTTTCACGACCGAGACCACGCTGACGGCATCGGCGGAGCGCGTTTGGGATTTGGTCGCGCAGATGGAGAGACTTGATGGGCCGCGCCCATTCCTGTTGCGAGTGGGTTTGCCCACGCCAACACGTTGCCAGTTGGACCGAACTGCGGTGGGCGGATGGCGTGTGTGCTACTTCGACAGTGGTATTATTGCGCAGGAGATCACGGATTGGCAGCGCCCATCGTTCATGGGCTTTCGTGTCATCGAGAGCACATTACCAGGCCGCCGCTGGTTAAGCTTCATCGACGCGAGTTACGAGTTGTCGGTTGCGGGGGCGCAGACCAGAGTAGTGAGACACACGACGATTGAGACCCGGCTGTACCCGCGTTGGTATTGGCGTCCCCTGGAGCGTTGGGGCGTTACCTCGGAGCACGAGTTCGTGTTGTCTAATTTGCAGAGCAGGGCTATCCTACTGACTCCAGTGACCGCAACGGGTGGTGTTTTTCATTCTCGGCGCCTCCCACGAGGAGTTTGTACGGGACGGCTGGCACCTGGACCGCCTGTTGCGCCAAGCGATAAAACAGTTTGCCACGCGATT
>JBBRPK010000127.1:0-16493 GCA_038228235.1 Verrucomicrobiota bacterium | reverse complement strand
GTGATTGGAGTGTTTGACCTGGCCGTCCTGACGATAGGAGGAGCGCAGGACGCCGTAGACGGAGGAGCGATGTTTCTGGATTTCGAGGTGGACCGGTCTTGCGCCATTCATGCTGGCTACATAAATACCGAATAAGGCAATTCTGTGCAAGCACTATTATTACTAATGTATGGCTACAATTGAAACACAAAACAAAGTCTTCAGGCCGATGAAATCAGGAGATACTTCGCTTTGCGAGGGGGTAAAACACGTCTAAAGCAGGTTCTATCGTGATTTCGACGGCGCGCGCGTCTCAATCATTTTTCTCAGAACAGGTCTGAGATAACGTCGCTCCAACCGGGCGACCAGCGCGCTCCCAAAACCACCGAACACGACACCTACAGACACCCACGCCCAAAGCGAGTGGGGGAACGCGGTGACCAAGGGAAGGACATAACCCAGCGCCAGGCCGCTGGCGAGGACGCCTGAGAAAATCAGTATCGGGAAAAACCAACGTCCTCCATGAAATGCCTCGCGAGCGGCCTGGTTGAGCAATTCTATTTGCTCGGCCTTCGTGAAAGCGGCGAGTTCCGGGAAGGATTTTGGGCCGGTAAACAGTGGGGATGCATTGGAGGCCGAAACCCTCTTGAAAAATCTGACCAGTGACAAGGCGACCGCGGTGCCGATGAATACAGGCCAAAATGCGGAAAGAAAAATCTGGAGGGCTGCCATGTGAAGGGATTTTATTCCGGTCGGGACATGTCCTGCAACCCAAAAGCGTTGGAACTCGCAATGGCAATATGCTTCGGCACAACGCCCGGAAGGACGAGTCCTTAAGTCCCGGAGCTCTCCAATTGTTTTATGGATGCGCAGGCAGACGTGGGGCCTGCCCTACTATTTCAGCGGAGCGGACGGAGGAGGGCGGCCGCGATTCAGGCTGAGTTTCAGCCCGCGCTCCATCTTTGGTTGTTAACAGCGAAGGAGGTGTTAGAAGCAGAGTTTCGCGGCCGGCGATTTGTGTCCTGAAGGGAGCTATGGCCCCAGGTCTGAACAGCTCAGCGATGTAGGGAGTGAGTTGGGTGGCGCGGGGGGACGGGGTCTTTTCCAGGAAGAATTCCAGTTTGCCCGACTTGTCCTTCGCGCAGATTTCATAAAGCGGCTGGACGTTTGAAGAATCGGTGGTCAGGACCTGGAGGAACATCGATTGGTAGCCTAATTTCCCTGCAGGCATGTGCACGATATTGGTCGCATTAACAAAGTATTTTCTCAACTCGGTGGCGCTAAATGAACCGTCCGCATTGCAGGAGGAGAGCAAGATGTTATGAATCCGATCCGAGTTGGGAGCGCCTAACACTTTTGCCAGATCTGCCGCCGAGAAGCGAGGCGTTTTGGCCATTGGTCCCAACAGGCTTTGGTGAGGGTAGTAAGCGTGCTGCGTTCCCCGCTGCGTCGAAACCCCCATCCCGTGTGAGTTTACAAAGAGCGCCTGATTATTCGTCAGGTGGCATCCGAGGACCAACGTCCTTAAATTCTGCCCCGACCACAGATCGATGAAATGATTACTTTCTCCCGGCCCCTGTGGAGGCGAGTAATGCTTGCGCAGAAAACCCAGCTCAGAAGAACTGGCTGCGCTAGTGGCATTGAGCGCGGCCTCGCCTGCTTGCGCGCGGCTAAGCGTAATAAAAGCGATCAACAAGATGCAATGTCGAGGCATGGTGCTCAAACGATCTGTGGTTACGGCCTTAACTTACCCAATCACGAAGGCCAGACCATTGGCAGGACTACAGGCGCGTCACTCCGACGAAATACGAAAAGTTTGCTAGGGGATTCACAGCGTCGAGGCGGAGGGGAGCGAGGCGAGTTCGACTCCCCCATGAACATTAGGGTTTTTGAGTGTTGCAAGCCGGTCCTAACCGAGGCCCGCCGATGATTCGGGCTCCTTTTCCCTTCTTTGCGATAAATTAAAACCTCGAACAACAGGAGATTTGATGATTGATTGGGGCGAATGCAAAATGGCGACAGAATGCCAATAAAGATTGTTGGCCTGCGGTCGGCTCAGTAACTCATGGCTTCCCCTTCCATGAAGATGCCTGATCCAAGAATTTCCTCGCGCTGGCGTTGGCGGGATCCAATCGCAACGTTTCCTGGAATTGCAGGATGGCCTGATCGAACTTGCGCTCCTTGGCCAAAGCCACGCCCAGATTCAAATGCGCCTCTGCGAAGCCAGGCTTCAGACGCACCGCCTCAGTAAATTGCTCGCGCGCTGGTTGCGTCTTTCCGTGTTTGGCCAACTCCAGGCCCAGATTGTACCGCGCCTCGGCAAAGTCCGGCTTGCAGCGCACCGCTTCGGCAAAATGATTCATGGATTCTTGGGCCTGCCCCTGGCTGGCCAGGGCATTGCCTAGATTGTAATGCGCCACTGCATTGTCCGGTCTGATCCGGAGCGCCGCCTGATAATGTTCGATGGCTGCGCTCAATTGCTTTTGAGTCGCCAGCAACTTCCCAAGGTTGATGTGCGCGGCGACATTATTGGAATCGAAACGCAATGCGGTTCTATAATGCGCCATCGCTTCCTCAACCCGGCCTTGCTCAGCCAATACTTGCCCGAGGTTGACCCGCGCTTCGGAGAACGCCGGCTTCCGGCGCAACGCCGTCTCGTATTCCCGCATGGCTTCGGCCCTTTTTCCCTGATTGGCCAGGGCGAGGCCCAATCCGTTATGAGCCTCCAGGGAATCGGGCCTCCTCCCCAGCGCTTGTTGGAAGTATTGAACCGCTTCGCCCGATCTCCCCTGCCCATCTAAAACGTTGCCTAGACTGTAATAGGCCTGTTCGTACGCGGGCATGAGATCAATTACCTTCCGCCATTGCTCCTCGGCAGCCCGAGGCTCGCCCGAGGACTGGAGCAATTTGGCAAAGTTTTCACGGAGGACCCAATCCAGCGGCGCTGACACCACGGCTTCGCGGTAGATGTCGATGCACTGAGAGATCCCGGCGCCGCTCAAAGCGGGTTGGAGAGCGAGGCGAGCTTTTTCCAAACGCTGGTCGCGGGCCTCGTGATCGAGCTGCTGGATGAATGGCGGTTGTCCCAGTCTCTTAGACATCTCGTCAAGGACTTGATATCGATCCCAGTCCGTAAAAGCCAAACGTCGCGCGCACTCCCCCATCGAGAGCGGCGCGGGTGAGTTTGTGGTCGAAGTCCCAAGCAGCTCAGGCCAGGCCGGCTGGATTTCCCCAACAAGGCTTCGGGCCATCAGATAATTGCCCGAAAAATTCAGGTGGACATGCTCGAATAGAAATTCCTCGCCCGTGATTTGTTGCGGGCTGTTACGCGCAAAAACGTCCACCGCGTCCAGCAACCTCAACCCGCCGCTGCTGCGGCCTTCGGCTGCTTGCCGGATCAGTTCGTTAATCCGCGTATCGGCGCGAAAGCGCAGCGTGTCGAGATCGCGCGCCTGTTCGTAATTCGACCGCGCCTCCTGGTAATTGCCCAGCGCCCATTGACAGCGCCCCAGTCTGAACAATAATTCAGCGAAACGATTGTCCATCTGGGCCGCCTGCTGATAGCTCGCTAATGCGTTCGCATAGTTCGTGATCCTTTCCGCGTTAATGGCCGTCTGGTAAAGCCTCTCCCACTCCGCCCGCTGCGGCTCGGTTAGGTCTGGTCGATGCAAGGAAGCGAATGGCGGGCAATCCTTCAAATTGCTTGCCACCGTGCTGAGAAGCACCTTGGCGCCGCAGTCCGACGCCATTTGCAAAATGTCTTCCAAATTTTTTTGAAAATGATGATAAACCGCAGCCATCCGAGGGTCGTCCCCACGAACTTGCTGTTTCAGGAACATCTCCATCCCCTCCCATTCGACTGGCCCTCCGAACTTGAGATGGTGCCACCAGCTATCGAGCAATTGACCTGTGCGCAGCGCCTTCAGCGCCATACCAGCACGGATGAATGCCAGGTTCGGGGACTGCGCTCCGAACACCGTGCCGGCGCCAAACGGTCCCACCACTTCGTTATTGCCCATGTAAACGATCCAGAGGTCTCCCTGGCGCGGGGCGCAGTCGCGCGCAAGTTGGCGAATGACGTGTGAGTTGATGGCGGTGATACCAACATTCACCACCTCGAAGTGTCTCGCGGGATGGCTCGCCTTCAACAACACTTCCAGGATTCGGCCAAAGCCGAAAGCGGGCTCCGGATCGCCCATTGCCGCCGATTCCCCAAAAATGAAAATGCGACAAGTGTCCGCGGGCTTGACCGCAGGAATGGCCAGGGGTTGGGGAGATCGCGCCAAACCAGGCGGGAAATACCGCCAGGTCACTTTCTGATTTTCCACCAAAACCTCGCGCCCCCCTGCCCTGCTTTTCAGGAAAAACCCTGTTGGATAGCCATACCCAATCACACGCAAACCTAACTCCAACAGCGCCAACAGCAGGATCGGGATCATCAGTGCCGCCACTCGGAATCCCCAGCTGCGGGGACGCCCGTGCATAGGCTCAGGCAAAGGCGCCATCGATAACCTGCTTTCCTTCTTGAGTTCCGCGAGGCTCGCCGGCTTGGCGCTTGGTTTTTGCTTTTTCGGTTTCAAGCTCAGAATAATATCAAGCTTTAGCGCATTTCCAAGTCTCGGTCCAATTCGTGCAATTGGTGTAAAAGCCGGCCGGAGAGCGAACAAGACTCTAGACACGAATTAGCCGAATTTAATGAAGGCAATTCGGATTCGTCCCCATCCGCGCAAATCGTGTCCAAGTCCTCTTTGTGACATGAACCCTGCATCCCCCTACACTTTCATCGCCCGCCCATTGCTGGCTGCGCTAATCCTTGGGTCGTTTGATAATAATTACGGGCCCAGGACGTCCTCGGCATCGGGGCCGAACAATCTGACCTTCAATGGCCAAAAATACGGGAACTTGGCATAAAAGCAATTCTGCCGATCGAATCGCTTGCCATAGAGATGTAACAACTTGGCCGTGGGCATGCCCCACCCATTTGTGACGTCTCCTCGTAGCGCTCCCATGCTTTCTTCTGTTTCGTGGTTCTTCACAACAGCTTTTCCGTTTGTGGCTTTCGGTAGAACTCGACCGTTTGGCGAATCCCGTCGAGCAGCGAAGTGGTTTTCCAGTCCGGGTAGAGGGTGGAGATGTAACATGGGTTCGGCGGCACATGCGCGGGAATCGCTGGGCCTTTCACAGAGAGCTTCGGCGTGGCTCCAGGCAGAGCCAGTCTGATCGCCGCAATGACCTCCTCCACTTCCGCCGCTGCGCCGGGCAGATCGACGAGATGCGCGCCAGGGGGCGTCTTCAAGGCGCCGCGCACAAAAGCGCGAGCGACATCCTCGACGTAATCATACCCAACGCGTCCAGTGTAGCCGATGGAGAAGGCCTCCCCACTTGCGGCGGCACGCGCAGCCAATGAGGGACCGGCTGTCAGCCCCGCCTCGCGTTCCGGACCGTAGGCGACCTG
Organism: Verrucomicrobiota bacterium; assembly: GCA_038228235.1. Taxonomy (GTDB): domain Bacteria; phylum Verrucomicrobiota; class Verrucomicrobiia; order Limisphaerales; family JBBRPK01; genus JBBRPK01. The sequence continues at coordinate 11,059 of JBBRPK010000127.1, read as the reverse complement.
CGGACGAATGCCCACCGATGCGATCTGGAACTGCCTCCAGTATTGAGCGGCGATCAGTTCGACGGATTTTTTAAAAGCGCCATAAAAGGTCAACGGCTGATTCCGTCCATCCACGGTCGCGCGGGTATGGTCTGGTTCGTCACCAAATACCGCGACCGAACTGGCGTAGGAAACGCCGCAGATCCGAGTGGCAGAGGTTCGAACCTGTTCAAACAAGGCCAGGCTGCCGAGCACATTCACTTGGCAACCTTCCCATGGATCTGTCTGGCATGCCGGCGTCAGCAGCGCGGCCAAATGAATGACATGGGTTACATCGTGTTCTGCGAACACCCGCGCCAGCACTTGACGATCCAGCAGGCTGCCTTGGACTAGCGGCACGTGTTCGCTATCAGAGCCGATGACCCGCATCCAACGCGCCGGACGTTCGCCCGCATCAAGCACCACGATTCCGAAGCCGCCTCGCAGCAATTCACGTATTACCCAAGTCCCAATGAATCCACAACCCCCGGTAACGAGAAATGTTGGATTCGTACCGTCCGCCGCAACAGAGTGGCCATCCAGGCGGCCCACCGAGGCAACACTATATCCATCGGCACCCGCGGCGGCGCGAATGTCCTTTTCTCGAATACGGCCGGTCCGTCCGCTCCCGGAAACGGTGGTCCAGTCCACGCCAAGTTCGGCTGCCACTCTCAAGGCTCGCGGACTGATGGCGGCGATGCTCTTTGGCCGACCAACATTCTCCGGCGGAACCTGAGGCATTACGGTGGGTGAGATCGCGATCGGCTGGGGGCGCATCTGGACAGTACCACCAAAACCGTCGGAATCCCCAGGCAGCGGAGTGCCCGTTGGTTGCGCTTCGCGGGATGGAGATTGTGTGCCCGTCGTGACGGTGCTCGCCGACACAGATTCAGTTGCCGGTGCGTCCGCGGAAACAAGGTGCCCGAGAAGGTCACCGACTCGGATCGAATCGCCTGGCTTGGGGCTGTTCGCCGCGATGCGCAGGATACCGCTGTCGATGGATTCGATTTCCTGAACGGCTTTGTCGCCTTCGATGCTGAAGATCGGTTCGCCAGCTCTGACAAACTCGCCATCTTTCTTCAACCAGGCGACAAATGCGCCTTTCTCCATGGACCACCCGAGCCGCGGAACGACGATTTCGATAGCCATGGTTACTCCTCCGATAATTCCCGAATGGCTCGCATGATATCCTCTACCTGCAGCGTGACAGCCTTCTCCAAGGGTGGACTGTAGGGCGTCGGCGCAAACGCCCCATTAAGGCGGCGGACGGGCGCATCCAGATCGTCGAAGCCAGCGTCCGCCACTCGCGCGGCGAGTTCCGCGCCAAGGCCACACGGAGAAAAGGCTTCGTCCACGATGAGGAGGCGGCCGGTCTTTTTCACGGAGGCAAGGATGGTCTCAGTGTCGAGCGGCGAGACGGTGCGCGGGTCTATGATTTCGACAGAAATGTTCTCTTTCGCCAGTTGTTCGGCGGCGGCGAGACTCCGCGGCACCATTAGAGCGATGGCGACGATGGTTAGATCGCGGCCTTCGCGGGCGATGCGAGCCTTGCCAAATTCGATTTCGTAAGGTTCGATCGGCACCGGACCTTTCACCGCCATCAACTCGCGCGGTTCGAGAAACAGTACCGGGTCGTCGCAACGCAGTGCGTGAGTGAAAAGCCCCTTTGCGTCGTAAGGTGTCGAGGGAATCAAGACGCGCAAGCCCGGAATGTGGCTGTAAATCGAAGAGTAGCTGCCCGAGTGATGCGTGGCCGCGCTGTGGCCGACGCCGATGCAGCCGCGCAAGAGAATGGGCATGCGCAACCGGCCACTGCTCATGTATTGCATTTTCGCAATCTGGTTGATAACCTCCCCGAACGCGTCGTTGAGAAAATCGATGAACATGAAGTCGATGACGGGCCGCGCGCCTGTCATCGCCGCGCCACAACCGAGGCCGACGAACCCGCGTTCGCAAATCGGTGTGTCGCAAAGCCGCTCGGCTCCATACTTGGCAAACAACCCCGCCGTGGTGCCGAAGTTCCCCCCGCGCATGCCGATGCCTTCGCCGAGCACGAAGATACGCGGGTTGCTCGCCATCTCGTGGCCGAGCGCCTCCACCGTAGCGGCGGTAAATGAGATTTCCCGCTGCCCCGCCGGCGGCTCGGCGCCTGGCCCCTGCCCCCTGGATCCCATCGCCTCCGCATAAACATATCTCGTGGCGGCTGCGGCATCCGGCCACGGAGCCTTCTCTGCCATTTGGCTCGCGTCCGTGACCTCCGCCTGAATCTCCGCGTCGATGGCATCCAATTCCGCTTCGATCGCCAGTTTCTTTTCCAACAACTCGCCACGCAGCCGTTTGATGGGACAACGCTCGCGCCACGCCGCCACTTCCTCCCGCGTGCGGTACGTGTAGTCACCCATGCCCTCCGAGTGCGGTCGCGTACGGTAAGTCTTGCACTCGATGATGGTGGGGCCCCCTTGCGAACGGGCGCGATGCACCGCCTCTCCCGCCGCTTCAGCCACGGCCCGCACGTCGTTGCCATCCACCTCGGCGCCGGGGATGCCGTAAGCCGCGCCACGACTGGCGACGCCTGGGTTACCAGCCGCGTATTGGAAGGGAACCTCGGTGGCAAACTGGTTGTTCTCACACACGAACAACACAGGGAGCCGCCAAATGCTCGCCATGTTCAGGCCTTCGTGGAAAGCACCGTTGTTTACCGCGCCGTCGCCGAAGAACGCGACCGCGACACGGTCGGTCTTGAGCAGTTTGAAGCTGTAGGCCGCTCCCGCCGCTTGAAGGATGCACGGGCCGACAATGCCGCTCGTGCCCATCAAACCAATCTCCGGCGCAAAGAGATGCATGCTGCCGCCGCGCCCGCGTGAGCAGCCTGTCTCACGCCCGAAGAGCTCGGCGATCAACTCCACCGGGGGCAACCCCTTCGCCAGAGCATGACCGTGCCCGCGGTGCGTGCTGAAAACCACATCATCCGGTTGCAAGCAAGAGCAGACACCGACCGCGATCGCCTCCTGCCCGACATAAGTATGACAGGCACCGTGGATGAGACCGCGGGCGTGCGATCGGGCGAGCTGCTCCTCCGTCTGGCGGATGAGCTGCATGGCGCGATACCATGAAACGCTCTCGGGTTTTGTCATGCGATGCGAGCGCTAAAAACCTGCCAACCAAGGCCCTGAATGAGGCGTTGGGCAATAGCCCACCGCGGTTCGGGAGTAACGCTCCCTCGTCGTTTCACCAACTCGCTTTTAGGCGCTGCATGGATGATGTCGCCCTTGCACAGGCCCTCCCAATCCAATCCAACAGCTTCGTCGAGCAGCACCTCGTGGAGCTCGGGCTTTCGGATAGTCCCCTGTGTGGAACAGAGAATGACACTAACACGTGGTTTGAGTCTTACTCGGTCCTCATGGCCCAGGACAACGGCCGGATGCTCTCGAGCGTCAGGAAATTTCCAGGACCAAATCTCCCATGCCTTCATCAATCTTCTCAGTCAGGCTGCCCTGGGGCGGCCGCGGCCGAGGCCTCGATGCAGTCCCAGCCGTTATTGGCACGCCTGTAAGCCCTGGCCAAAGCGCCGCGCGGCCAGGGGTTGACGGTGGTAAGCCGAGAAGCCGGCCTGATCGCTTCAGCCTCAATCACCTCGCGCAGGCGCAAACGCAAAGTCCGCCGCAACAATTCCCGCTGGTTAAGTGGTGTGCGCCTCGCGCCCTCCGCCAGCCGACCGAGCAATTGTTTTTCCATTCGGATCGGTATGGCCATTTTCTTCGGCATACGAAACTTGTAGCATGATATGATACAAGGGCAACACTCTATTGGGATGCCTTGGAAAACAAAGTGCGCCGCCTCTCGGTCCAACAACTTGAACGCTTGGCCGAAGCGCTGTTGGGGTTCTCCTCACCTGCTGACTTGGAGAGCTGGCTCGCGCGCTTATTCCTCCGGCTTCTGTTCAACAGGCCCGATTGTGAATGGATTAATTCCGGGGGCAGCCACGGTCGGCAGGCGAGGAACAAAAAACGGGCTGATGGCCACGTAAACCCAACCGACGACCAGATGAAGTAGAAACAAAACCAAGAGCCGAATCAAATCCACCATGCCAAGGCCGTAGAAGAATATTCCCACGGCCAAGAGCAACGCTCCCGGCATCAAAGCGGCGGAAGCGAGACGCCAACTTCGGCCCCAGGTCAAATCCCGGTCCTTAAAAAAACCGAGCAAACGCACCACTCCACAATAGAACGTAGCCAGCAAAGCCCAGCTTAGGAAGGAACTCATTACGACAACAAGGCACACCAGAGCGAGGAGAATTGATTCCCATGCTTCCCATTTTGGCGCAAGGCTGGCTCGATTAAACTCCACGCTCCATCCCTTTGGATAATTGAAAAGCAGGCAGCCGAACAAGGAACAAACTTGAAAATTATTTTTGTGGAACTCCACGAGAACATCCGAAGTCTGGCTGGCATTCCTTTGTTTTTCCAGATCCAAAACAAAAATAAGGAAGGGCCAGTTCTCCGCTAACGTCTCCGCAAACTCCAGTGGGCACTCAAGTTTCTGATTGCGAATGTTCCCTGTATCCGGGAGTTGGTGAATGGCCTGCCGGATGGCGGGAAACCAGGCGGTGCTCAGAAACCAGGCCACACCTCCGGCACACAATGAAGCAAAAATCAATTGGACCAGGAGCAGTCGTCCGAGGCTGGCCCGCGCAAAAGACGCGACGCCTCGCAAGGTCAGAGGCTGCCAGGCAAAGGCGGGCGCAGGCTTGGCAATGGGCTCAGGAGTTGCGGCGGGTTTTGAGCCATCATTGGTCATTTCAACTTATCGCAACCCGTAAATTCGCGCCCATTACTGTCCGTGCGAGGGTTCCTGGTCCTGCGCCGACTCTGGTTAAGAGGGCGGCTTGGCCGGTGGCGGTGCTCCGGTCTGGGGCGGGGCGACGACCACCACCGGAAGGGGATAACGAATTTTCATCACGCTATCCACCAGCACCTCGACGAAATACACTCCGGCGACGTTGAAGGTGACGTTGCCGAAAAAGGCCACATTGATCGCGTGCGCCGCCGGTTCGCCCAAGGCAAATTTGGTTTCTGATTTGCTCAGCTCCGTTACCTGGTCTGGGGCAATCAGGCGAATCGATTGGAGGAACTCCCCCACCCCTGCCGTCCAGCGATTGAAAAACAAAAGACGATGGGCGGTAATCGGCACTTGAGGCACCCGGATAAAGTTAACGACCCCGATCAGAAAAAAGTTTCCGGTGGCTTCCTGGCGGACATCTTCGCAGAGCAGCGAGCATTGAAGGTCGGGCAAAATTCTTGAAGGTTGCATAGCATCGTTAGACAGACATCATTGCGCCGTGGCCATCTCAGCAGCCCGGACGGTATTTTGCATCAGCATGGCAATCGTCATGGGACCAACCCCGCCGGGATTAGGGGTTATTTTGCCAGCCACGGGTTGAACGCGGGCAAAGTCCACATCGCCGACCAAACGCGAACCGCCCTTGGCCGCCGCATCATCCACCCGGTTGACACCGACATCGATCACAACCGCGCCGGGTTTGACCATGTCCGCTTTGACGAACTCAGCCACCCCCATGGCGGCAATCAGAATATCAGCGCGGCGGGAGTGCGCAGCGATGTCACGGGTCCGCGAATGGCAGATCGTGACAGTGGCGTTGGCGTGTTTGGCCTTTTGGAGCAGAATGGCCGCCATTGGTTTGCCTACGATGTCGCCGCGGCCGAGGACGACAGTCTCCGCGCCGGCGGTATTCACTTGGCTGCGAATCAGGAGTTGCTGGATGCCCGCCGGGGTGCAGGGGGCGAATCCGGTGGCGTCACCGAGCATCAGCTTGCCAACGTTCACGGGATGAAAGCCATCCACATCCTTCTTCGGGCTCACGGCCGCGTAGACACGGGCCGCGCAGATGTGCGGCGGCAAGGGGGCCTGCACGAGGATGCCGTGAATGCGGGCGTCAGAATTCAATCCTTCCAGCAACGCCAAAAGTTCCGGCTCGGTGGTAGTGGCAGGCAGGACCTTTGTCTCCGAGAGAATGCCCAGGCGGATGCTGGTGCGCTCCTTCATCCCCACATAGACCTTGGAAGCGGGATCTTCTCCCACCCGCACGAAGACCAAGCCGGGTTGGACTCCGCGACCCTTTAACGCGGCGATGCGGTGGGCCGTCTCGGCGTGAATTAGTTCTGCGATCGCTCGACCATCGATGAGATTGGCTGGGGCCACATTAAGGAACGGCCTGCAGAGTGTCCACGTTAATGACCGGTGTGTTGGGCCAGCGTTCATCGAGCATTTCTTCACCCATGACGACAATCCGTCTTCCGCTGAAATCCTTAAGGGTCAAATTGGTCGAGGCGCTGAACAGATAATTGATTGTCTTGCCCGTGTCGAGGCTCTCCAGGGCAAAGTAAGTAGGGGCTTGAATGCTCACACTCCGTTTCACAATCCCTTCGCGGCTAACGACTCGCTTGACGAGCGTTTCTTCCATGGGCGGAACCGGACTGGCAGGCAGAGCGGGGTTGGGAGCGGCGCCAATGTCAGCAGGAGGTGGCTGCACCGCCGGTGCGACAACTGTCGGAACGGGCGGAGGAACCGCCGGTGGCGGTTGGGGGGTGACAGGCGCAATGATCGGTTCGGTCGGAGTCACCGCCACGATTGGGGGTGGAACTTTCGTTTCCACCGGCGGCTGCGGCTTGGGGACCTCAATGGGGGCAACGGGGAGCGAGGCGGCCGGCTCCTTGGAAAGGAGATGGGCAGCAACGAAACCGTAAGAATCGGCGGGCGGTTCGATCTTCATCCAATCCCCCTTCGACTCGATATCTTTCACGACTGTTCCTTTCGGGATAATGGCCAGAACGCTGTAATTCTCACCCGGGCCGCTGCGCACTTTCAATTTTTTGGGCACGACAGTTTTATCTGTGGCATTGATGAACGACGCATTCACCCAAACGGTTGAGTTGGTCGGGAGAGAAATCTTCGCCCATTTAGCCGGCTCATCCATCTTCGGCTTTGACAGCGTGATTTCATCAAGGACGTTCACTCGGTCTCCTTTTTTCAAGCGCACAATCACTTCGCTGTTAATGGCAGGCTGGCCGCGGACGTTTATATTTTTTTGAGTGACGACTGCCGGACCTCGGCTCAGCGCGGTCTCCGGCTTCATCGGTTCGGCGGCGGCGGATTTTTTCGGTTCGGCTGACCCTTTTTTGGCGCCGGCCGATTTCTTGTTTTTGGCGCGCTTCTCCGGAGCGGCAGGAGGAAGGGTCTGCAGCCCGGAGGAAGGAGTGGCGGCGCTGGGCTGATCATCAGCAAAAATCTGTTGGACCACCAGGCCCGCTGAAAGGGTCGCGGCCAAAATTAACCAATGTTTCATTTTCATAATTCGGGAAGTAGAGATTTAATCTCAGTTTCTGTCAACGTTCTCCATTTACCAGGCGGCAATTCGCCCAGCTTGATGGGACCGATGCGGATCCGTTGCAAGTGTGTCACGGTCAAGCCCAGAGCCGACATCAACCGGCGAATTTCCCGGTTTTTGCCTTCGGTGAGTTCCAACTCCAGAACGCTCCGGCTATTGCTGGCTGACAGGATGCGCGCCTTCTCGGCTTTAAGCTTCTCGCCCTGATCCATCAAGCCTGCCGTCATTTTTTCCAGCATGGATCGATCCACCCGGCCCATCACGCTAACCAAATACGTCTTGCGAGCGCCGAAGCGGGGGTGGGTCAACCGCAGAGAGAATTGCCCATCATTGGTCAGAAACATCAAGCCTTCGCTGTCGCGATCCAAACGCCCCACCGAATAGAGGTGCTCCCACTCCCGAGGCAAGAGTTCACCGATGGTCCGACGGCGCGCAGGGTCGCTGCGCGTGCAAAGGTAACCCGGCGGTTTGTGCAAGGCCACGTAGAGCTTTCGTCGTGGGCGGACAGGATGTCCGTCCACGGCCACCTTATCCGCGGGCGGTTGGACTTTGACGCCCAATTCTTTGACTACGCGCCCATTGATTGTTACGCGGCCGGCGAGCATAAGCTGCTCGCTGGCGCGGCGCGAAGCCACCCCGCAATCGGCCAGGAATTTTTGCAGACGAACCATTCGAGCGCAGAGCGGTGAGTGCCGGCCAGGGAATGAAACGGAGGCAGGTCGAAATAGTTCATTTCCTGCTCCCGACTCCAGGCTCCACAATAACCTCACACTTCGGGTTTGGTTTTGCGCAGGCCAGTCACGCGGTCGCCCGCCTTCCATTGACCCCGTTTTTTGAGGATTTCGATCCGCTCGAAGCGTTTCAGGACATTGCGCTTTGCGCCAGAGGTGCTGGCGGCGCGCAGACTGGAATGTTGTGACATAAAATTACTTGCTTAAATACTTGTTGCCTGCTGGGCTCTGGATTCCGAGCCAAAGGCAGGTTCTAGCATGGTCAGGGCCAAATGCCAATGGTTTTTTACGTTCCATGAATCCATGCTTTTCGTGGGCAACCCCCCCCTTTCATTTCGCAACTCCCTGGTTGAAATAGATTTTGACATTCTTCGTCCCGCGCCCAGCAGCGATGATGTCGAGCTTCCCATCCCCATCAAGGTCTGCCAGGCAAAGGTCTTCGCAAGCCATAGTGTTGTCGTCCACGAGCGACTGCTCCCACTGTTTTCCGTTGGTGTCCAAAGGCGCGAAAAGCTTGAGACCTACTTTAGCCCCTGGTTTACCCATCGCACGCCATCCAACCACTATTTGATCGCTCCCAGCACCCGCTAAATCTCCACACGCCAAGGCGTGGCCGTCAATGAGAGAGGAATCGAGGACATGGCGGGACCAAAGAGTTTTTCCATCCCACTCTGCCGGCTGGATATAGATAATTAGATTTGTGCCGTGCATTGGTTCGACGGTGGCAAAGAAACGTTTGCCGCCGGCGAGTTTGCCCAAACGCACTTCGCCGGCACCCCCGCTCTCAGTGCCGGAGAGTTGCGTCATTTTGTGCTTAGCGTCCCCTTGAGTCAGCAAAAAAACACCTTCCTTGCCCGCGATCAATAACTCCTGAGCGGGGCTATTATCCCAGTGCGCGGGATCGAAATTATGGGTCTTGTGCATGGATTCATCGAGCACCTCGGTTGTCCACGCCTCTTTTGGATTGCCTGGCATCTTGTAAGCGAGGATTCTGGCCCCGTCCCCAGTGCCTGTCCCGGGATTATTCCCGCGGCCATGCAATGGCACGACGACCAGGTCGAAATTGCCTCCCATGTTTTTCACCCAGCGCATCCGATGGACGGTGGGCTCGTGTGGCAGCTCGATCGGCTCCCATTTTTGTTTTCGATCCATCGGGGGAATCAAATAAAAAACCGCGCCACTGTTCACGGTGTCACCCGGATTCCAGCCCGCGCCCGCGGCCAACTCCGCCTTGCCATCCCCATCAATGTCCATGGCGGCGATACAAACATGGTCCAGCTTGGTGAGTTTTTCGGCGATGATGTGCTTTTCCCAGGTCGGGTTTTGGTACCAGACGATCTGGTTTTTATCGGCCAAAATGATGTCGGGCTTCTTGTCGCCATCCACATCCGCGACGGTCACCCCGTAACCGATCTCGATTTTCGAATCGATCTCGACGGCTCTAAAATGCGGAATTGTTGCTGCCGCGCCTTGGACAGAGGGGAGGATTAACGCAGCCAAGGCAATCGGAAAAATCGCTTTCATGGCAAATATTAGGAATGGAAACTTAACGGCGCAACTTTCTTTTCGGAAAGGCGACAGTGAAAATCGAAAACGCCAATTCAACCACGGATGGATCCGGCGCGCCGGAGCCGCAGCCAGAGAGCAACTCGACACGAATTTCACCAATTAAGACGAATTTTAACCACGGATGGACGCGAATGAACACAGATTTTCCACGCCGGGACCCTCCTTTGAAGGCTTCTCTCTCTTGTGTTAGCCGTAGAAGAAATTAAGCCTCCTGACGTCGGCTCCTACAAGGACAACCCTCCATCCCGTGATTATCGGGATTACGGAGCATTCGCCGTCCTCCGTTCCCATCTGTGCCCATCGGTGTAATCCGTGGTTAAAAAATCTTTCTCCTTTGGGTTCTCCGTTCTTTGCGGCTATTTTTTTCTGCTGTCGATCATCCCTCTCATCCGTATCAATCTAAAACGAATTTTAACCACGGATGGACGCCGATTTTTGCCGGAGAATACGGAGTTAACGCAGGGAGGCAACCGCAGCGAACGCAGCGAATGCAGAGCGGAAAAGGAGCTAGACACGAATTTCACTAATATTGGAGGAGTTGAAGAATAGCAGAAAAAAGTGGAGCCGCCCCGTGGCGCTGGGAAGGTCAACGCCTCTCGCAAGACGGGGAGCAAGCCTGCGGCCATCCGATCAGGAGGAATTTGCCGCCGGAGGTTCTGGCCCAACCACTGGGTCGGAAAATGAATTCTCCCATTTTTCTGCCCCCTCCCATTTTTCTGCCATCCTTCTCCTTATCCCCAATCAAAAGGGGATGTTTGGGAGGTGGAGTTGGCGCAGGTCACAGGCGAGGACTTGGCAGAAAGATGAGGGGGCAGAAAAATGATTTCTACTTCATCTCTCTGCCTCCACCGCGCAGAACGGCCACCCTCCGTCCGGATTCGCTGCTTTGTAGGAGCCGACCTAAGAAGGCTTGTTCCTTTTCTGGTAGCCGGCGGAGAAGCCTCCTGACGTCGGCTCCTACAAGGAGAGAGTGTCTTAATTCTTTTAATCCCCATTCGTGTTCATTCGTGTCAAGCTCCGGTTCGGAATTCGTGGCAATTCGTGTAAAAGTCTTTCTTCGTTGCCTCCGTTTGCTTCTGTTAAAAATCCGGTTTTTTGGCGGCCACATCGGGAAGGAGAAAGGCAGTCTGGCGCTGATCCATCACTAATGAACATCAAATTGCCGAAAGTTTTCGAGTGTGCTGGATGGTACGACCCGGAGTGATGGGTAACAAACAATCCGGAGTGATGGGTTACACTTTCGAGCATCATGGCTTGGAAAACTGTAACCCCTATGGACGAGATTATTCGATTTGTGATGTTGGCGCAGAGTGAGCATTTTACGGTGAGCGAATTG
>JBBRPK010000126.1:0-16802 GCA_038228235.1 Verrucomicrobiota bacterium | reverse complement strand
CCTTGGCTCACGGCGAGCTTGTTTGCTTCTGAGTCAGATGGGTCAAAGCTCACCCGTTTCTCTCCAAACCGCTTCCCCAACTAGCTGTCTGTGGCTTCACTGGCGCAATCAGGAGACGCTATTGCCAGCAGCCAACTCCCTCATCGGCGCACGCCGCCAAGTCTTCCCCGCCAGCCGCGTCATCAAACAGGAACGCGGCCAGCCCTCCTTCCTTGACCTCGCGCCTGAGCGGCTGCCGCTTTTCTCATCTGGTAGCAGCGGACGTGAGTCCGCTCCATCTTCGAGCGCCGAAGATCAGAGCCGACTCACGTCGGCTGCTACATTACAGGGAAATATCTTCCACTTCCTCCTGCCCGACTCCGGCATGGCCGACTACACCGACAAGGTGGTGAAACAACTCGCGCCCGCCGAGATGGAGCAACATGGTTCGGTTTGTGGAGGTATTTCCCGACCCGATGATCTTGCAATCACTGACTGCAAAATTGACCTGGACGCACTTCACGCTGCTAATCCCTGTCGAGGGTTCTCTGAAACGCGACTTTTACGCGGAGATGTGTTGCACCAGAGTCTTTTGACAATCCAAGCGCAAGCCTATTTCGCGAACGCATGCGTGCTTGTTCCTTGGAGCTAACCTACACGGCGTGGGACTTGGAGGCGTTCGCGCAGGACTGCGGCTGGTCCGGCCCGCCGTTCCGTTGGGACGAGGAGCGCCGCTTCCTGCTCCGCTGTGAACCGGACGCCGCCTTTTCGCCTGGCAAGAGGTCATAAAGTCGAATCGTGGTTTCCCGATCCGCTCGCCGCAAGTAGCCGCTCTGGTCAGCGAATTCGGTGCGCAAAACGGCATCGAACTCTGCCACGACAGACCTTGGCTCAAGCGGCACGCCATTGAACGTCGTGAGAATGCCCTACGGCGAAATCAACTTTTGCACCTGCGACTCCATGCTTTTGCATTCCTCACCGGTCATGCGAACAAGACATTCAACTCGGCTTCCTGTCGGCTGGGTGGACCGCAACCTGTGCCGTCCTTGGGAATCAAATCGCAAACCGCCCTTCGTGGTTAGGATGGCCACTTCATCGCAAATCGCGAGCACCAACTTTTCACCCAAGTTGAATCGTCCACGCTGTTCTGGATTCACCTTATTTGCTGAATCAGCGAACAAAGTGAAGGCGTGAGTTAAATCGCGGAAGCCCTCCGGAGCATCATCTTCGACGACCAGGAGGGCTTTGTTCCAGCCACCATATTCGAGGGACACGCTCACCTTCGACACGCCCGGTTCATCCCACGCATTCTGGATCAGCTCGAATAATGTGAATTCCTTCCCCTTCCGTTCGAGGATTCTGGCAAGCCCCTCTCTATCGACCTCGAACCAGTTCTTCGTGTTTTTGGTTGGTGCTGATTTGCCGCGTGCGTCTGAGGAAAGGTTCGGTTCCATTGGTGGCCTGAAGTTGCTTCCGACAAATTGGAGAGTCTCTTTTAGCACGCACCGTCAAAAAACCCAAGCGGTGAAAGGCGCGAAAAATCCGATGCGGCGATTATATGGCGCGACGATCCGCGTCAAGGTAGTGCGCCCCGTCCCCCTGTCGCCTCCACCTTGACCCGGCCCGTCTCGCCAAGGTTTGCATTTAGGATTTCTCGCGCGGGATGTGTTTTTCCAAGGGCAAAACGTCCTATTTGCCCATAATTTCTCCTTGCTCATCAGACAAGTTTGCTTCATCCGTGCTGGCTGCTTCGCCCGAACGTGCGGAGCACAACTTTTTCCTTGCATCATCACTGTGATGCATGATGATGCATCAAATGCAAGACCAAGTGGCACAGGACGAAGCGAAAGACAGCGGATCACTGCGAATAACCGTTACGCTACCGCCTGAACATTATCGCGAAATTGTACGACAAGCGAAAAATAAACGCGTGTCTGCTTCGTGGATAGTGAGGGACGCCGTGGAAAAGTACCTCACGGCTGACATCCCGCTCTTTGTTAAGAGCGAAAGGAGGACGGCTTGAATTATCGCTTTTCGGGGCACGACACGTTTCCCTGCCGCTATGCTTGGCTTCCGAAAGCAGTCCAGAATCTGAGGCGCAACAACAATCTCTTCGCCGACGAGGACGACGCTATGGTCCAACTCGGTGTCGGCAAAAACATGGTCCGCGCCATCCGCTTCTGGGCAGACGCCGCAGACGTCACAGTTGCGAACGATGCGCCGGGGTCCGGCCTCCGGCCCTCGGAGTTCGGCGAGGACATCCTAGGCCCGAGTGGCCACGATGAATATTTGGAAGATGTCAAAACCCTCTGGCTTCTCCATTGGAAGATTTCCACGAACGTGCAGCAGCCACTCTTCGCCTGGGACCGCCTGCTTAATTTCTGGCACCGCCCCGACTTCACACGGAGCGAAGTCATCAGCGTCTTCACCGAAGAAGCGAACCGCCACGGAAAAGCCCTCTCGCCCGTGACGCTCGAAACGCATTTCACAACCTTCCTTCACACTTACGTCCCCACCAGGGGCAAGAAGGGCGAGGTTGTCGAAGACAATCTCGATTGCCCGCTCACTGAACTCGACCTCATCCTCGAGGTCGGGGACCGAGCCAACGCGGAATCCAACCGCCGCGAGTCCATCTACGCCTTTCGCGTCGAGGACAAGCGCGAAATCACCGCCGAGCTATTTGCCTATTGCGTGAACGACTTCTGGGAAAAGCGCCACCAGAACGAGCAAACCCTTCCGTTCCGTGAAATATCTGTCGGACACGGCAGCCCAGGTCAAATTTTCAAGCTGCCGGAATCCGCCGTTCGTGACCGCCTCGAAAGCATCCACCTAGATTCCGGTGGCGCGTTTGAATTCCAGGAATCAATGGCGATTCAGAAGCTTGTGCGGCTCAAACCAGCCAAAGCGCGGAAACTCCTCGACAACACCTACAACCGGGAGAACTGATATGACCGACACCAGTATCTCGAAATTGCTGAATATCCAGCGCCGCTACCTCCGTTCCGCCCACCTTCAACGGGACTTCCACGACCCCGCCGCGTTGGACGGTTACATCGTCACCCCAGCGATCAAGGCCAACTTCGACCGCATCCGCCGTGGCATCGTCCCCGGCTCAGGCCAGCGCGCCTGGCGTGTTACCGGTGACTACGGTTCTGGCAAATCCAGCTTCGCCCTGCTCATCGCCAACCTGCTCGCCGGCCGCGACTCCGACCAAATCCCGCAGATTCGCCGCTCCCTCGACCTTTCGCAGCCCAAAACCCGCCAGCCCCCATTCGCACCGGTCCTGATAACCGGTTCGCGTGAGCCGCTCACCCGGGCCCTCCTCCAAGCGCTCTTTCAAGCGTTGCAACTCTACTTCGAGCGGCGTGCAAAAGCCCCGGTGATTGCCCGGCTGCGCGCTGCCTTGGCGAAGCCAGCGTCAGAAGTCGCGGATGCCGAGGCCCTCGCCCTCATTTCGGAAGCGAACTCCGAACTCATCGCCTCCGGGAAGTCTTCCGGGCTGCTCATCATCATTGATGAACTCGGCAAATTCCTCGAATTCGCGGCGCTTCACCCGGAGCGTCAGGACGTTTACTTCCTTCAGCAACTGGCCGAACTAGCCACCCGCAGCGGACCTGAACCCATCTTCATGATCGGGCTTCTTCATCAGGGCTTCAACGCTTACGCTCACCAGCTGTCGCAGTCCGCCCAGAAGGAATGGGAAAAGGTCGCTGGCCGCTTTGAAGAGCTGCTCTTCGACCAACCCCTTGACCAGGTCACACACTTGATCAGCGCGGCTCTAAATATCACGGAGTACCCGCGTGGTGCCGCCTCACGCGCCCGCGAGGCGATGCAAAGTGCGACAGCACTCGGCTGGTTTGGGCTTGATGCCGGCGTCTCGGCGCTCGCCGAAATCGCTCCCACCCTTTATCCCCTCCATCCCACCATCATCCCGGTTCTGGTCCGCCTGTTTAGCCGGTTCGGCCAAAACGAGCGATCCCTCTTCAGCTTCCTGCTCTCGAACGAGCCCTTCGGTTTGCAGGACTTTGCCTCGCGGGAAGCGGGACCGGAGGCGTTCTTCCGCATCCACGACCTTTATGACTACGCCGCCTCCAATTTCGGCCACCACCTGAGAATTCAAACGTACCGCAACCACTGGAACCACATTGATTCCCTTGTTCGGAGCTTTCCCGCAAAAAGCGACCTGGAAACTGCCATCCTCAAGACCGTTGGCCTCCTTAACCTCCTGAACACGCCCAGCTTGTTACCCACGGTCGAAGCCATCACCTTGGCGGTTGCGGACCTTGGCACCGAGCGGCGCGATCTCGTCCAAAAAACCGTCCAGCGCCTTCACAAGGAACGAAACGTACTCTACGCGCGCGGCTTGGGCGGGGGCTATTTCCTCTGGTCCCACACCAGCATTGATTTGGACGCTGCCTATGAGGAGGCCAAGCGAGTCGTCGGCACCCAGTACCGCGTGGCCACCCGCATCAAAGACCGGTTGGAGTCTCGCCCCATCGTCGCCCGGCGTCATTACATCCAAACCGGCAACCTCCGCCACTTCGAGGTCCTTTACTGTGGAATAGCTGAATTAGAAAGCGTTGTGAACGGCCCCTGCGCAAATTCCGACGGCAGGATCGTCATTCCGCTTTGCGAAACCCTGGAAGAAGTCAACTTAGCCATAACGTTCGCTCGTTCGTTCACAAAGCGGCATGATACCCTAATCGGAGTTACTCAACCGTTGACCTCCCTCTCGGGGCTGCTCCAGGAAGCCGAGCGGTGGACCTGGATACAGAAGAACACGCCGGAACTGAAAGACGACCGCTACGCCGCCGAAGAAGTCGCCAGGCAAATGGCCCATGCAACGCAGACCCTCGAAAAGCGCGTTCAGCACTACGCTGGCCTGGGCCAGGACCTGCGGCCGGGAGAAACCGGCATCACCTGGTACCACCGTGGCAAAGACCGCGAGATCACGTCTGCGGCCAATCTAATGGCCTATCTCTCCCGCCTCTGTAAGGACCTGTACCCGGACGCCCCGGAGATTCACAACGAACTCATCAACCGGCGCTCGCCTAGTTCCGCCGCCAACTCCGCCCGCCAGCGCCTCATCGAAGGAATGCTCATTTCCGCCGACAAGGAATTCTTCGGCATGGACCAGACCAAGAAGCCCCCGGAAATGTCCATGTACCGGTCGCTTCTTCTCCGCTCTAAACTTCACCGAGAAGTGGACAAGGTTTGGACTCTGCAAGCCCCGGCAGATGAAGACCCGTGTAACCTCAAACCGGGGATGTCTCACATCCTCAGGATGCTTGAGTCGAAAGCCGACGCACGGGTTTCCGTCGAGACGATCTTTGATGAACTGCGCCAGCCTCCGTATGGGATCAGGAACGGCGTGCTGCCGATCCTCCTGCTTGTCGTTCTCCTTGAGCGCCAGCACGAAATCGCCCTGTACGAAAAGGGCACCTTCGTAAGCCAGATTCACAGCGAGGAAATACAGCGCCTCACCAAGGCTCCCAAAGACTTCGAACTACAGCTTTGCAAAGTCCAAGGGTTCCGCCGCGAGCTGTTTGACCAGGTCGCCGGGATGCTCGGCCAGGGCGAAAGCTCCTGCCCGAAGGCCCAGCTCCTGCGCGTCGTCCGCCCGCTCTGCGTGTTCGTCGCCGAACTGCCGGAGTACACGCGGATCACCACCAGGGGGCAGCTCTCCAAGCGCGCTCAGCAGGTCCGCAACACTATTCTTCGCGCCAAAGAGCCAGGCACGCTCCTGTTCACCGACCTCCCGACCGTGCTGCGCGAAGACCAGCGGCCGTCCGAAACCACATCGGCGAGCCAACTCGTTTCCAGGCTCAAGGCCGACTTGGACGAACTCGGCAAATTCTATACCCAGCTAAGGGATCGCATTCGGAGCAAGATTCTCAAGGCATTCGACACCAAAGCCACGACCGCCTTCCAGCCATTCCGTGATTCGCTGGCCGAAAGATGCCAAAACCTTTTGCTCCACATCCGTGACATGGAACTCCGCGCCTTTTGCCTCCGGCTGCTTGCCAACCACCTGCCTGAGCCCGAATGGTTGGAATCCCTCGCCAGCTATGTAACCAACATCCCGCCCGCTCGTTGGCGCGACCAGGACGAATCGGCATTTCAGGAGAAGCTCGAAGTCTTGGTCAACAAGATAAACCGCGTCGAGAGCATCAACATCGAGCTTGGTAAGCTGACCGCTCAGGCCACGGCCTTTCGCATCTCGATCACGGCACGCGACGGCAAAGACAGGGACGATCTCGTCCACTTGGACCCGAGCGAAGAACAGCAAGCCACCGCTCTGGAGAAAATCCTCACCAGCCAACTCACCAAGAACTCGCGGGTCGCCAAGACTGCTCTGGCTCGCGCTCTCTGGAGATTACTCCCCGCCAAAGAATGAAGACACAGCCCGACGAAGCCGGCAAACCCGTCCGCCACATTTTGAGCCTTTCGGGAGGCAAGGACAGCACCGCGCTCGCGCTTCACATGCGGAAAACGCGGCCGCATATCAAGATGGAGTACGTCTTTTGCGACACGGGCAGCGAACTGCGAGAAACCTACGCCTATCTTGATCAGGTCCAAATCTTCTTGGGGCAGAAAATTGTGCGACTCCCCCAGGACATGCCCAACGCGAGCAAGTATCCGGGATTCAAACACTGGCTGCGGGTTTTTGGCGGCTATCTCCCTTCTCCAAACATGCGGTGGTGTACGCGCCAACTGAAGCTCAAACCTTTCGAAGATTACATCGGCGACGACCCCGTTTTCAGTTACGTTGGCATCCGGGCTGATGAAGATCGTGTCGGCTACATAAGCACAAAGCCCAACATTAAAGCGTTGTTTCCCCTGCGGGAGGACGGCATTGATTATGCCGGTGTCATGCGCATCCTTGAGGACAGCGGCATCGGCCTCCCGCCGTACCTCAAATGGGGTAGAACTCACTCCGGGTGTTTCTTCTGCTTTTTCCAACAGCCTGTTGAATGGATTCGCCTTCTCGAAAACCACCCCGACCAGTTCGAAGAGGCCATCACGTACGAGAAAATCAGCGACGAACCCGGCAAAACCTTTACTTGGATCCAAGGCATGCCCCTGAGCGAACTGAAAAAGCCCGAGGTCCGAGCAGCCATAATGGGCCGTTACGAGGAGCGCAAACGCCGAATGAAAGAACAACGCGGCAACAAGACCCTGGTCGAAACCCTCGCTGGCCTTGAAGACGAACATGACGGCCCAAAAGCGTGCCTCATATGCCAGCTGTGAATCATGCCGCACAAAGAGATCACAGACCTTCTCCGGAAGATTGATTTGCCCTCCCTGCGGGCTTTCGCCGGGGAGACCATCATCAAGGCTATCGAATCCGTCACTCCTGCAAACTACGAAGGCCAACTTTGCGAAATTCTCAAATTAAAGTACGGGAACGAAATATTGGCGGAAAAGCCGATTCGTCTCGCACTACTCGACAGCTTGAAAGACGATGAAGCACGCGCCTTTTGCCAGACGCTCGGGCTTCCCTCGGGCAGCCTCGCTCAATCATGCGCAAACCTCCAGCGCCACTTTTCAGGTTGGAGCGAGAATAAGAGCGAGCAGTTCACGTCCCTCCTCAATCTTTCCTCCGACCTCAATTACCACCGCATCGTTGATACCCGACCTCCCAAAGAGATAGTGGCCGCCCGCTTTGGGGAGACCGTCGCGCTGAAAGGCATACTCCATCCTTACCAGAAAAGAGTTAAAGACGAGATTGTGACCCACACCGCCACCCCAGGCATCAGATTTCTCGTTCAGATGCCCACCGGGTCCGGCAAAACCTACACGGCCCTGGAAGCGTCTGTTGACATGTTCCGACTGCCGCGACATAACCGCTTTGCGGTCTGGCTTGTGGACTCCAACGAGCTTGCCGAGCAGGCGTTTGAGGCTTTCAAAGACCTATGGCGCCTGAAAGGCGATAAAGCACTCAGTCTCTTCAGGCTTTTCAAAGACTTTTCCTCTGATTACAGATCTGAAAACGGGGGCATCGTTTTCACCAGCTTCGACAAACTCCACTCCGTCCTGAAGAACCCCACCCACGCGGCCCACCAGAGCACTTGGCATCTCCTCAAAAACACCCAACTTCTTATTGTGGACGAGGCGCACACCTCTGTTGCTCCCACACACGAGGAGTGCATTCGAGCCTTCATCAATACGGATGCTTGCACCGTAATGGGGCTCACTGCAACCCCTGGGAGGCGTATCGCCATCGAAACAATCGATCTCACCCGCCTGTACTCGACAACCCTCATTTCAATTACGGACGACAACCTTAAGCCCGCGGACGACCCGATAAAATATCTTCAAGACCGAGAATACTTGGCGAAGCTACGAATAGACGTGTTAGAGACAAGTGCCCAGGCCGGAGGCACCCCTAATGAAGTATGCACGACGCTCGCCCAAAACCCAGAGCGGAACAAGAAGATCATTGAACAGATAACGCTCGCCACCGAAGCTCGGCAGCCCACTTTGGTCTTTGCCTGCACTTTGGACCACGTCTTTGCGTTAAAAATCCTTTGTGCCGCCTCCGGCGTTGACTGCCGCGTCATCACAGGCGCCACGCCCCAGGCATCGCGGATTTCCATCCTCGATGCTTTCCGGCGTGAGGAGTACTTTATCCTGATAAATCTCGACCTTCTTTCAACCGGAATCGACCTTCCTAACGTCCAGAAAATCATGATTACTCGCCCGGTCGGCTCGCCCATCGTCTACAGCCAAATATTGGGGCGTGCCCTTCGTGGTCCCCTGAACGGTGGCCGCAAGCGAAACACTGTATTAACCCTAAAAGATAACCTTGCCAATTATCCCAGCGAGAACCTCGTTTACAGCTATTTTTCTGAAGACTGGAACACTCCTAATCCAATCGAGTAAATTATGAGTACATACTTCTCCTACAATGCCCTCATCAGCCAAAGGGCCTCCGGCTACCAAAACACACAGTACGCACTGGCCGAATTGATAGATAACGCTTTCGATGCGGAGGCTGGAATTGTGAAGGTCATTTTCTTCGAGAAGCGCGACAACAATCGCCGCTACATCGACGAGATTACCGTCAGTGACGATGGCACGGGGATGTCGTCCGACGTGCTCAAGACTTGCTTGCAGTTCGGAGCCACAACCAATACCGATCTCGACGCAGTCGTTGCCCAGAAGAAGAAGGGAAAATTTGGTTTCGGCCTGCCCAATGCCTCACTCAGCCAGTGCAAGAACATTACAGTTTACTCCTGGCAAGATGGCGGCCCGCCGTCCTCCACGAAGCTGAATCTCTCAGAGCTCGAAGGTACCAAATCTATCGACATTCCCCCTTTGCAGGAGGCTCATCTATCAAATCATTACGACCGCGCCGGAGCAGTTCTAAGCACCGCATCAGGAACGATCGTTTCGTGGAAAAATTGTGACCGGCTTTCGTATGCCAAAGGGGAAACCCTCTGTGCAAAAAGCAGGCCCCTCCTTGGAACTATCTACCGCTACCTTATTGCGGATGGCAAATCGATTATTCTGGAAGTGCATGAGCATAATCCCGGTCAAAACACTTTCACCAAGCGCCATGACTGCCGGATTGTTCCAAGCGATCCCCTGTTTCTCATGGAAAACACTCTAATCGCCGAAGAGCTCTACAAAGCAGCCAATACGGGACGGGAATATTCTCCATCTTATCAGCCCTTCAGCCAAGGCCCCGCTCGCTGCCGCCCGACAAACCTTCGACTCACTGACCAGTGCTTTCCAATTCCATTCCGGTGGAGAGAACGAGAATACAGGTTCGAACTCACAACGTCACACGCCCGCGTTGAAATCCAAAAACCTGGCATCGAAATAGGTGCCAAAACTCCAGTCGGAGAGTTTTACGGGAATCGCGACTCCATCTCGTTCGTCCGGGCAGGCCGGGAGATCGCCTCCGGCACCTTTTCATTCTACTCCAAGACGCAACCTCAGCACCGCTGGTGGTCGATTGAAGTAAAATTCGACGCCGACGCCGACGACCTATTGGGCGTCCACAATAATAAGCAGGGCATAAAGTTTACCTATACAGACCCGGAAGGGTTCCGCGAGGAGTTCAATGAGTTCACCTCCACCCTGCCTGAAGCTAGGCACGAGCTTTCCATCCTTCTTACAAAGCGCATCGAGGCTGCTTACCGGGAGGTCTGGCTAACAGTGCGCAACCAAGGACGAGACTGGGATTTAACCCACAAGGAACAGGATGCCGGCGGAGAGGTCGGATTGCCCGCTGCGACACAGACAACTACGGCAGCCACCATCGCCACCGATGGCACGAGGCCCGGCCAGTTTCCAAATGAACAAAAGCGTCTCCTCACAGAGCGTCTGGTCGAAAAGTTTCCCGGAATACCAGAGGAGCAGATCGCAAACTCGATAAAACGCTTTGATGAGTCCCGCGTACGTGGTTGTATCCTCTACCACGCTTCGGAAGACCAAGCTTTGTGGAGCATGACGGAGGTTTACGGCTTCTTGATCATTCTGATCAACACGAACCACCCATTTTATACCAACATTCTCGCTCCTCTCAGGAATAGGCAGAACGAGGCGGCGCTGTCGGCCATCGAACTATTCATCAGCAGTCTCGCCTGGGAGGAGCGGGGAGAGCACTTCATGCAGCCTGAGAAGAAGGCCCTTTTGGAGGAATACCGTGCCTATGTGGGGATCCACTTGAATCGCTACATCCGGGAAAACGCCATCAGCCTGGAGAATGCCGAAGTCGAGCTGGCCGCGCTCCACGAGGACGGCCGCGACGTAAATGCAAACAGCTGAGACCATCCCTGAGTTTCTGTGCTACAGATACAAAGGCGTTAGGCGGGTTGACCAAATTCTCGCCAACCCTGTCCACTTCGGATGGAAATGTCGCAAGTACCAAAATTGGAAGGAAATCCAGAACGCCCCGGACGATAAGCAATTACTTTTGAAATTTGCGGATGCGCTCATTGACCGGGCCACACTAAGCATCGAATACTTCGGGCGCATTTCCGGCATCTTCTACAACGTCCAGCGATGGCGCAAGGACAAACAAGAACTCGCCGACGAACCCGATCCGCTACCTGGATGGGTTGAGCTCGAGAGTCTGCTGAATGTCGTTGCCGAGAACCCACGGATCGTCATCCAAAGACTTGAGAAGGAAATTCCCCATCTTAACCAGATACCTCCATCCGCTTTGTGGGAACTCTTTTACGGCTGGACCATCCAACAAATGCTCAAAGCCCACAAAATGCCCGGCGTGCCAGACTTCGACACCACCGTAGCCGCAGAGAAGGAAAAACTCGACCACCAAGTCGGCCGACTTATCCACTTCCTCTATTCATCGGTCGGGCTAACCTGTCCAGCGTTGCCCAACGGCTCCAGCGTCCAAACCCTGATTTCAAGAGCCTGCGAAGAATTGGGGTTCCCGGCACCCCGGTTTGACTATGTTTTTGAGAGCGCCGATCTGGCGCACGGCCCCCCGCCGAAGGGAATAGTCATTCGGTACGCCAAGTTGGGTCCGCTTCAATTGATGAAAGCCGCCGAGGTTGAAGGGCACATCCACCTTGTCATCAACGAAGACCACGAATTTGCCAAAGCTGCCGCAAAGGAGGAACGGACCAAAGCCTTGCTCGAAACTTTCCTCTCCGCTCTCGCTGAGGCGATCCAAAAACTCCCGGCTCAAAAGGATACGCTCGACGCGCTCACATCCTATTTAGGGGTGATTCTAAAGCGCAAAAACAACCCCAAATCCTGAATGCCTACATCGCTCGTTTGGTCCCCAGTGCATCGAGTCGTTGAAGAACGCATCAAAGGCGGGGACGAAATCATTCTGATTCTGGTTCCATTTGTCAAACTCGCCGCCCTTCAACAACTGCACTGGGTCCACGCCAACAGGGTAAAACTGAAAATAGTATGCCGCTGGCGCCCCGAGGACCTCCTGTCCGGTGCCTCCGACGTCGAAGTCTTCCCATACCTGAAGGCGTCAGGCTGCCAATTGTACCTCAACACGGATATACATTTGAAGCTCTACGTCTTTGCCTCAAACACGGCTTTCAACACGTCCGGAAACCTCACCCTGCAAGGGCTTGGGTATACTGAGCACGGTAACATCGAAGTCGGCAACATGGTCGAACTAGCGCCAGAAGATTGGGCGAAGGTCTTTGGCATCATCGCGGGCAGTCGCCAGATGGATGACGACCTGTACGCCCTGTTCAAACAGTTTGTTGATCAGCACCCGAAGGGCGGAGCAACAGCCAGGCTCCCGAACCTGCTTCCAGCTCCAAAAACGTACACCATCTCATCCCTCCCCGCCACCGACAACCCTACCAATCTCGCCAGCTTCTATTTCGATCCCGCCGCTGCCAAGCTCACTCCCGAGAAAGTCCGCAGAGCGATACACGATCTTGTAACATTTAAAGTCCCGCCGCACCTTACCAGGGCTGACTTCGACGACTCCCTGGGCCAAGCATTCCTCCAAACGGCCTTCGTTAAAGACTTTGTTCAGCTTCTTCAGGTCGAGGGCAGCCTCCGCTTCGGAGCCGTAAACAATTGGATTCATCAAAAATGCGAGGACGTCCCCTTGCCATACCGCTGGGAGGTCAAGGAGAACACTCGCATTTTTTACGATTGGCTCGCCCACTACGTTCCAGACATCACATGGGACCGACCCCGGCACTCCCAGATCATTCGTTGGAAAGATCTGCATGAGCCTTAAAGACCAACGTCTCGACGGCGCCTCAATGGCGGTGCAAACAGCCAAGGTGCCTTTCAGTCTTTTTCAGAGGGACTACGCCGGTCAAAACGTGGTCCCGCTACAGGAACCCTGGAGCTATGCCGAATTTTACATACGGAACAGCTTTCCGTCGGACCGTGTGAACCACGCAGTCGCCTATGTTCAGCAAGCTCAGAGCTTTTACGTTTCAGCAAAACTGGCGAACCGCGACGCCTCACCACTGCTCTGGTACTACTGCTTCCTCAATCTCGCCAAGGCTCTTCTCGTAAGAACCGCACCCTCCGCAGAGGACCTGGCTTCCGGAATGCACGGCATTAAAGATCCGCCAGATAACAAGGAAGGTTACGTCACGCTCGGCGTGCAAACCATTAAAACGAGCGGCCATCTGGTCGCGAATAATCGCTACCAAATATTCCCAAATCTGTGCAGCATCCTCGGACAAGCGCTCCCCACAACAGACAACCTCATCCCCATAAAATCCCTCCTGAGGCGAGTATTGGGAATTCACCGGGCGTTCATGAAAGCGTTCAAGCTGGACTCCCACTTTCTAAAGCTCCGCGAGCCGGAGTTTCTGGAATGCACGCCGCCCAAGGGCACCCACGTTTGGCTCCGATTTTTCCTGCTGCAAGAGGATTTCAACGACTCAGTTTCCTTTGACGGCCTAAAGGCGAAGTTGGAACCGGCGTTTACGGCCGTTACCCCGGGCGCCATAGGAGCGAAGCTCAAAGCTCACTGCTTCGAAAGCTCGCCCCTGACCTTCACGAAATCCGCCATCGACGAACTGCCGCTGCTGATGGCCGGCATCCGCCCACGAATCTGGGTGCTTGCTCTGCCCAGAGGCTACTTGTATTATGTTTCATTTGAGCCGGACACCCCACTCCCTCAGGCAGCAGCGATCTACGCGACCATGTTTTACCTTGGGTCAATCGTGCGCTATCGCCCTTACCATTTTGACAAGCTCATTGAGAAGAAGTACCGCTGGGTAATCGACGAATTCCTCCAAACCGCCCCCAAGCAATTTGTGATCCTGCTGGTCAACGAGATCACACAGAGCGAGGTTTCGTATTTCGAAGGATAAGTGTGCCGGGAGGAACATCAAAGAGGAACGAGATGGAAGCATGACACCTCATGTTCGCAAAGTGTTCTTTAATCTCTCAAGTCTGTAGCAGGGTCAGGCCGGTTATCCTGACATTTAGAGCGGTCTATCATTCCTAATTTCTCTCCTCTGTGGGGAATTGACCCTCAAAACGCCTCCGCATGTTCTCCAGTTGAAGGTCTTTCTTTCTGTTAACCGCCCGACTGGCCCGGGTCACCGCTGATTCCTCGCCCATGCCGAGCCGCGAAATTTCGTGCAGATTGCGAAATTGGAGATGTGGTAGGCCGAATGAGCCGACGGCGAAGTTGTTCGTTTGCACGGTTCGGAAAACTCTCGAGGATTATTAATGGTTGTCTTCCACGGCTTGCCTGGCGTGATCGGGGTGGAAGCGTCAGCTCGGTTTGCGATTTTCGTGAAGTCAGACGAGAACGGGATCTTGTATTTGCGCCCGTCTATCTCCACCGTCTTGTTGCCTTGGGAGATGGAAAAATGCGAGCCGATAGAACCAGGCGTCACAGAAACGTCAATTTCCGCGCTGTGGTCGGCAGCTCGGGCGGTTGTTGTGAATCCTGTGAGCAGTATGCAGCTGATCAAGGTGAGGATTTTATTCATTGTTCGTTCTGGTTATGTTTGTGGTGTTGCAGATTTGCAAAAGTTAATCGGCTTGGGCCATTGTCTTCGCCATTTGATATTCCCGCCACAGTTCCCAGCCGATGTCCCTCCCTGGCTCGATAATCTGGGAGCAAGCTTGCATGTAGCAGACAAGCTGGAGTCCGGTGAACTTGCCCGGCATCGACTTGAGCCTGTATTTCTTTTTCGGTTTGTTCACGTCGAAGCCGTTCCCTCCGGCCATGCTAATCTCGAAGGCGATCTTTTTGACCTCGTCTTTTGGGATCATCGACAAGGTCTTGATGGCGGCAACGCAGCAATCGACGGCATCCTGTCGTGGTGCTCCAGCAGCCCTGTCTTGGAATGTGGGCGGGAGTTGGTTGCTTCCGCGCCGGGCTGCCTCAGCCCACTCGCCGTAAGGACACAGAGCGATGGCCCGGCAATAAGCTTCCTCGGCATCCTTAGGTTGCCCTGCCAGCCGGAGCGCATCGCCCAGGGTGGCCCACGAACACTGATCGTCGGGTTTGAGCACGACAGCCCGATGCAGGTGGTCGGCGGCTTCGTCAAAGCGGGACAGCTTGAGCAAAGTCATGGCGAGATGGCGGCACGCCCACGGGTTTTCCGGCTCAAGCCTTACGGCGGATTGCAGGAATCTGATTGCTTCGTCGTGCATACGTTGGTGGTAGATTTGGAGTCCCATAGCGACCAGGAAGTTGGTGAACTCCGGTTGTATCGCAACGACCCGTCGCAGATAGGTATCTGCCTTGTCGAGTTCGCCCGCTCCGCTCAACTCCATGCCCATTCGGCTGAGCATGGTCACGTTGTCCGGTTCACGGCTGAGCAGGAATTCAAGCATTTGGATGCTTTCGGCGTGCTGTCCCTCCTTCATCTTGGCCATGATCACATCAAGAGGGTCGGGTGGATTCCACGTCACCGCTATCTGCATGTCATCTACGAAAATGGTGACTCGACCGCCAAAGCCTTGAAATGCGTGCTGGAGGAAAGCGTTGACCGCCTCTTGGAAAGCAGGTGTCCCAAGTGTTCGTGCTCCCACAGGGAGCAACGTCAAGTCGAACGCGGTCGAGGCGATGGCAAATGTCTGTGGCTCCATTCCGGTTAGTCGGGTGTCGCGCTGGACTGCGGTTGGACGGCGATCCTATGGAACGGCATCGCGCTCCGCGCCATCGTCACTTTGGCAACCTCATGCTCCGGCACGGAAGAATCCGGTTCGATGTGGACAGGCAGCCCGGTCTTCTTCTCCACCAGCCGTAGCACTTTGTCCACTGAACCGCTGAGCGCCATTTGTGATCGACTGTAACCCAGACTTCGACAGGGATGCGAGCCGAATCGTTTTATTGGTCGCTCAAACGGTGATCCATTGCCTAGACTCCCGCCGCGATGGTCGGCGATTTGATTTTCTACCAGTTCAGCCGCGACAAAGTGGCGCGGTGACTTCCGCCATTTCCTGGGCCTCTACGCACCGGACAAGCTGCCGACTGGCCGTCCCCTCCGGCAGATGATGAACTCGATAGTTTTCGGCATTGACGGCTACGACACTGACTCGCGTGAGATTCCCATGATCCCGGAAGTGCGACTGTTTTACAGAGCGTTCCACGAAGCGTGGCCCTACTGGATCTACTTTTGCAACTTGGGCGAGGATGGCCTGACGGCGATGGTGACGTGCTGCATGAATAGTTTCGCAGCCCTCCAGGTGGATGGGAAGCCTACCGTCGGGGTGGAGCACGACCCGGTCGAGCTTCTGCACTTCCTGGGCCGCGACTTCCCCCTCATGAACCTCATGTGGGACCGTGGCGAGATGTTCGAGCGGCTGATTTACGCTCGAAGCAAGGCGGTGTTCGAGTATTTCGGCCTGCCGTTCGACTCCCCGCCGCCGCCATGAGATTGATGAAGCGCCGAACGCTCAAACACCTTCGTCCGAAACGACAGTCCCAGGACCACCACATTGTTTACGTCGTGCTGGTTGATCGCGCTGTTGCCAAAATCCGCCAGGTTTGCGCCGCCAACCCGGATCGGGACCGCAAAAAGACGTGCGTGTATGTCGGCATGACTTGATCTGATTCCTCTTGCATCCTTGTCGCGTTGAAACTGCAACCGAATCCGTTCTATCGACCTGCACTGAAGGCAGTGCGCCAGCATGTGCGTTGGCAGAAGTCCTGGGGCGGAGTGGTCTTTCGGTCCGTTCCATTGGAATTCGCCAAGCCCGAACAGATTGTCGATGGCGAGGGAGCCAGGAAATCAGGCGCACGTTGGAGTCCGCCTGGCAACATCAAGGCCTTGTATTGCAGCTTGCGTCCGGGAACAGCGGCTGAGGAAAGCATGAGTCTATTCGAGGCGGTGGGCTTGAAACGGGCAACGGTAAAGCCTCGCTTGATCGTAGGTATT
>JBBRPK010000125.1:0-16854 GCA_038228235.1 Verrucomicrobiota bacterium | reverse complement strand
TGACCGAGGAGCAACAAAGGTAGTCGGCGTACGAAAACCCTCCGGGCGGCGGGTCTTTTGTCTGCGGCCTGCGTTGACTCGGCCATCACAGCCCGCTGCGGGGATGCTCCGGCCTCGCCGCCTTGGCCACAGCCAAAATCCCTCGCAGCAGGACCCCACGTAATTTTAAAACAGGCTCTAAATATAATTTGCAAGGCTGCGTAGCGATGCGAATTTACCGCAAGACGGAACCGCTGAACTGCTCTTCGTTCAAACCGGTGCGTTCGCTCAAGGCGACGTTCACTTTCGTGCCTTCGTCGGAGAAAGTCAGTTTGATGCGGTAAAAATTGATTCCTCCAACCAAGTCTAGATTCAGCAAAAATGTATTGTCGTTGAGCCATTGACCTTTGGCGGCTTGGGGCAGCTTAACCAGGGGATTGGTCGAAAAGCGCTCGACGCCATCCAGACCCGCCGAAAACCCCATGCGATGGCCGGCCCACTCCAGTTCAGCGTGGGCTTCGGCGGTGTGGTTGAATTTCAAAGTGAGCGCGCCCAAATCCAGATTGTTCGCCGAGAATCGAAAGGTCTTTCCTGAGATATGCTCGGCCGTCCCTGGCAAAGGGAGCGTTGGTCGCGGTAGTGGGGGCTGGGCCGCGACAGCGATTCGCTTCTGAAGCTCGCTGGACGCTTCGAGATTGGGCGGCAATCGGTCGTCGGATTTGAGGGCCTTGAGAATGAAGGTCGCGAGGTCTCCCGTCTCGAAGCCGCCGCCGGTAAACACGAGCACGAGGTCTTTGGCCGGCCAGACTGTAATTCTCTGGCCACCGCGCCCGACGGCTTCAAACACGCCCGGAAACCGTTCACCCGGAACCCACCAATTGTAGCCGTAGCCATCGTTGTTGCCCGTATCTGCGACATGCGCGCGCGTCGCATTCCGGAGCCAGGCCCCTGGAACAATTTGGTGTCCGCCCCATCGTCCGCCCTGGAGGAAAAGTTGACCAAGCTTTGCCATGTCACGGGGATGCAACTGGAGGTCGCTCCAGCCGTAGCTATGACCTTCCGGATCTGCGGGCCAAGCGACATCGCGAATGCCGAGCGGCTCGAAAAGTTCACGACGAGCAAAGCCCAGCGCGTTCGTGCCGGTTCTTTGAGTGAGAAGGGCGGACAAGAGATGGCAATTCGCGTTGCAGTAAGCGAAGCGAATGCCGGGTTCGAGAACCATAGGCAGGTCCAACGCAAACTGCACCCAATCGCGAGTGCGGCGCATCTCAGCCAGGCGCGCGTCCACATTGATTCGTGGGTCCTTCATGTCCACGCCGCAATCCCAACCAGCTTGCATGGTCAGAAGATGCTCGAGCGTGAGCTTTTGCTTTCGCGCATCCACATTGGCGAAAGTGCGGCCTTTGAAGCCGCTCAGAACAGTTTGTTGCGCATCTTGCAAAAACCCTCCATCAATTGCCATTCCAACCAGGGTGGAGGTGATGCTTTTGGTCACCGATGCCACGTCGTGCCGCATCCCGACATCGTAAGGATGGAAGTAGGCATCCAACACTAAACGATTGTGCCGAACAATTTGCACGCTATGCGCTGGCACTTCGTGTTCCCGGACAAAATTGAACATCTCCACGAGTGCCCTCGAGTCCAGCCCGACTTGTTCGGGCGAAACCGTTTGCCAATCGTTGGTGAAAAGCCTCTCAGTCCCGCGTGCAACGTTGACAAAGAAGCAAGCTGCGAGCGCCAGCCAAATAAAGGCAGACGGGATCTTCGCCGACAGCGAAGGGGACTCTTTCATGTTTCAGAAGATTCCCGAATGCGCACTGCGAGGCAAGACGGAAGGCGGAGCGTAAAGAGGTCTTGCCGTGAATCGTGCGGTCGAAGTCATCCGTGTAAATCGGTCGCCCCGATTGCCGCAGGCCATGACGTGGTATGCCGCACCAGCATATTCCATTCGCAATTGACGAGCCATCGTCGTGCATTGTGGCCTCTTTGGTTCAAGAATGTCAATCTCCGATGCGCGATTCACGGCCAGACCCCGTTTCAATTCCCAACCACCTACTCCGAAATCATCCCGATCGTCCTCAGCCATTTCTCCACCAATTGAGGCCATTCCGTAATCGGGAACTTCGATGGCCGCAGTCCAAACGCATGTCCGCCCTGCGCATACAAATGCATCTCCACGGGAACCTTGGCGTTCTTCAGCGCAAGGTAGTAAGCCAAGGAGTGATTGATGTTGTCCACCGGATCATTTTCCGCCTGCAACAAAAACGTGGGCGGCGTATTGCTGGTAACCGGAACGTTCGGATTCAACCCAAGTTTTCTATCGTTCCACAGATGCCCTGGATAAAGAGCTATCGCAAAATCCTGGCGGCAGCTTTCTTTGTCAGCCGCATCTACCGGCGGATACAAACGCTTGTCAAAATGCGTGCTCACGGCTGCCACCAGATGACCACCGGCCGAAAACCCGATCACTCCAATCTTGTGCGGATCAATATGCCATTCGGCGGCATGAAAACGGAGCAAGCCCACCGTCCGCTGCGCATCTTCCAACGCCGTCGGCGCTTTCGGTTCGACGAGGCCATGCGGCCCCGAATCCGGCACGCGGTATTTCAAGAATACCGCGCTCATGCCTCTTGACGTCAGCCAGTCACAAATCTCCGTCCCTTCAATATCAATGGCCAAACAATTATATCCCCCACCGGGGAACACCAGTACCACAACACCCGTATTCGTTCCCTTGGGTGAATAGACCGTCATCGTAGGTTGCGCCACATTGCAGACGGCAACCCACGGTTTGCCAGTGGTCAGCGGCACGTTCTTAACATACTCCGCCCCAGAGACTGGCTGAGCATCAGGAATTGCTCCTGGCCATATCAGTATTTGTGCGTGTCCCGGCGACGGCTGCCAGACATTTGTCT
The DNA here is from genome assembly GCA_038228235.1 of Verrucomicrobiota bacterium. Taxonomy (GTDB): domain Bacteria; phylum Verrucomicrobiota; class Verrucomicrobiia; order Limisphaerales; family JBBRPK01; genus JBBRPK01. Next base: position 13,960 of record JBBRPK010000125.1, on the reverse strand, counting down.
GCGCGCTCAGACTGGCACACGCAAAAACGATGCAGGACAATATTTTCGAGGTCATGTTTTCGTGGCGCTTACATGATGCCGACGACCCAAGCTCAGCGACGGCGGCCACGAGGCGTTGAGCGCGTCAGCGCTCATCGTTACTGTTGTTCTGGTTTCCCGCTTGCAACCGCGACGGCCCGCCCCCGTTAGATGCACCGCATAAGTTAGGCCGCGGGTGAGTGAACACGAGATCCTCGAATCAGTCGCCATGCGCCCCAAAGCATCAGACTGCCGAGCGCGAGGCTAACCAAAACGAATGGCCCGCCATCGGTGAATCTGAAGTTCGCATTCGCGAGTTGATACGGTGCGTTGAGAAGGGCAATGCAGCCCACGAACCCGATGAGAATCCCAAACAGGATGCGGAGTAGTTTGATGATTGTTTTCATTGATGTGTTTTCGCTTATTGCGTCGTTCGTGTCAAATCGCGCGAGCGGCCTAGCGTCCAAGCTCAGGCACAGCCGCCAAGCCTGACGCCCAAACGCAATCTGGACAAATGAATATCATAAAACGGTCCAACTGACCAGCGTGGCGGCTGTTGCCTCCAGCGCCTTTTTCGTTAGGCGGCACGGTCATAACTATCTGAAACGTCTCCGTCACTTGCTCTGGCGCTGTCCTATCCGCGCGATCACCTCTGCCGGGACTCCGTAATCATAAAGGAACGTCTCGGACCCGGAAAGCTGCATGGCGTCGCGTTGGACGAGGACGAAATGAACCCGCTCGGCAGCATCATCCAGCAACTGAGACCTGCGCGTGACCCGCTCGTCATCCCGAGCCGCGGGACCAGGCAGCACTATCGAAGGCTCTCAGCGCCTCAAGCGAGCTAACCATCTTTCTGCAGGCCGAAAAATAGACCTCACCGGCGTCTTGCAGGATTTCAGCGGCCAACGGGTTGTCTGGATCAATGAACATGACTGGTGCCCTCCATGTCGCCTAACGCAAAGGTCAGCGACTTCATTGCGCTGCGAACTTAGGGTCAGCGTAGAACTCTAGGAATCCACACTCCGGACAACGGTATGCTCCGATTTGCACACCCTCAGCACGAGGCGCTTTCGTATGCCCCACGAGCTTTTTCTTTGGTTGGCCTGCATGCCAGCTCGCGACAAGGGCAGCTCCCATGTTATAATCCGCCACAAACCCTTGGACCATCTCACCTTTGCATTTTGAACACTGCATGTTTTCGTTTGTCATAGTCGTTGATCAGACACGGGTCGCCTAACAACCCAAACTCAGCGACGGCGGCCACGAGGCGCTGAGCCCGGACGGGCTGATCGTAAATAAATGTTGTTCTGTTCTCCCGATTGCAACCGCGACAGCCCGCCGCCGTTCGTTGCAGCGCATGGTAGGCCGCATGCATCTCATTTCTTTTTCTCAATAAAAACGGTGAGCGTGTTTGACTCCCCGGATGCACTTTTGAGGGCGAGGGTGTGGCGTCCGGCCGTCAACGCTTGCGCTGGAACGAGATACTCGGACAGTGAAACTCCGGTGCGCCACGCCGTCTTCGGGATGATTTCCCCAGGACCGTTCCATGAGCTGGTGTGCTTCGGATCGCGCTTGTACTCCTTATCGTCCCAGACCACCGACAATCCCCAATACAACTCCGGGGCAATCATCTTCTTCACTCCAAGATCCCGTATCACAATCTGACTCGACACGGTTTCCGCGTTGTCGAACACGACCTTGTCTCCTTCCAACACAATCTCGTACGCAACTGCCGATTTGTCGGTTGCGCCGGACACCGCAAACGACATTGGCAAGAGTAAGAGCACAACAAGTAGCGTAGCTGGGTTTTTCTTCCGCGTAATATTCATGTGTGGTTTGACGTTGAAAACGGGAGAATGCTCTGGCCGCCGAACATTTAACTAGATGTCGCCTGAAGCTCGGTTCAGGCTGGCACGGCGTATTTGCAGCCCATTTATTTTCACGGTGATTGAGAATCAGCTTGAGAGCATGGCTTTGTCAACGCCATATCTGCCCTCATCTTCTCGTCTTCTCGTCATCGCCCGAGCCGCGAAGGCTGAAACATCATTCCTGACGGATGAGCAAGAAGACTCTTCGCAGTGTCTCTCTATTACTCTTGTTTCCCTACGATCCCTAAAAAGACGCGCCAGGAGAAACCAGCCTGCCTACGGTTGCTGCTGCGGTGTAACCAGGCGGTAGCAGCGCGTTCTGGAAGCTGATGGGTCCGCGATCACTTCAATCCGATTCGTCGCCCGCGCCGCCACTTCAGCCAGCTTCGACCACTGCCCTGCGCCAAGGAAGTCGGTGTACTGGATGGTGTAAGTTCTGTTGAGGATGGCGTTGAACCGGAGCAGGGCGGGAGTCCCTGGAATCAGTTCGACTTTGAGATAGCTCTCCGGGTCTGAAGGATCGGTTCCGGCGATGTATTCCTGCCAGTTTGTCATGCCATCGCCGTCGCTGTCGATGGCGGCATCCGACGCGTCGGCGGGGTCCAAACCGTAGGCCAGCTCCCAGGCATCCGGAAGGCCGTCACCGTCCGTGTCGTTCATGAAGGTGAGAATCGCTGGCGTGCTGAGATTGCCACCCGGTTTGGCGGCGTTGGTTACGGCAACGGCGTAATTGGTAAAGGGCCACTGCGCATTGGTGACGGTAAGGAAGGCGGTGCGCTGATTTAGTGTGAAGAATCCGTTGGTCAAATAGGCTGAATTTCGCCGCCAGCGATAGCCGATGGGCAGCGTGGCGGTGTTAGTGACGCTGACACTGAAGGTGACAGTTGCGCCAGCGACGACGTCTTGGCTCAGGGGCGGTTGGGTAATGATGGGATCGATGAGCAGGAGCAGATTGGCCGGCTGGCTGATCGCCATGTCCACCGCATTCGTCACAATCACCCGATAACTCCCCTCATGAGCAAACTGGACGTTGGTGATGATCAAAGTGGGGTTTGTCGAGTTCGGGATGTTGGTGCCGTTGAAACTCCACTGGTAGAACAGCGGGGCGTTGCCAGTGGCTGTGACAGTGAAGGTGGCGTTTGAACCGGGGCGAAGGAACTGGTTGGTCGGGTGACTGAGGATGAGCGGCGCCGCGGGGACGGCCCTGAACGTGAAAGTGCCCGCGGCATAGCGGTCGGCGGGGCCGCCATCCGGAGAGGCCGGAAACGTGCCTGGCCCTGTGCTGCTGGAAACGCCATGCCGGCTCGCGCCGACGAACGCTATCAGCCCGCCACCATCCTCGGTGGACCAGGTCTTGGCGTTGCCCGCGCCCAGGTTGCCGTTCAGATTATTGGCGTCATAACCATAAGAGACGATGGAGTAGGACCCGGGGTTCAACAGAATGGGCGATGGGAGCGGCTTCAAGCGGCTGCCGCCCACTAGGGTTCCGGGGTCGGCAAAATTGAAAGTGAGGCCGGTGAGCAGGTTGCCGGAATTTCCGTTGCGCGTGAAAATCTGAGTGGTGAGCGGGGCGCTTCCGCTGAGGCCGTTCCCGCCGCTATCGAACGCGCCCAGGCTGGTGACGATAATTGGGGTGATCACGTCAAAGTCCATCCCCAGCCCATTCGGATAAGCCTGCGTGCCGACGGTGCCGGCGTCCACGATATAGGCGGTGTTGGTTGTGCGCGTGGCGGTGATAACGATGGCGCTGGATGCAGTCGTGGTTCCGGCGTCGTCCGTGGCGACGGCCATAAGGGAGTGGATGCCTGAGTGGGCGTTAGTCCAGACGAATGAATAGGGCGGGCTGGTGGATTGTCCTAACAAATTGCCATCCGCGAAGAATTCCACTTTCAGAACTGTCCCGTCGTTATCGCTGGCCGAAGCGCCGAGCACGATATTCGTTGGGAGGATAAACGCCGAGCTGGCGGCGGGATTGGTGAGGGCCACTGATGGCGGGTTGTTTGAGATGACGATCGATATTGGGGAGGAGGCTGCGGCCCCAAGCCGGTTGTCTGTGGCGCGCGCGCTGAGGGTGTGCGGTCCTGCTGGAGTGTTGCTCCACGCGATCTCGAAGGGCAGGCGGGTTGCTTGCCCGATCTTTCCGCCATCCGCGAAAAACTCCACTTGGCGGACGAATCCATCGTCGTCGCTGGCTTCTGCGATGAGGGTGATGGGCACACCATAACGGAGAGTCGCGCCATCGGCGGGCGCGATCAGTCCGACAGTGGGGAGCGCGTTCGTGCCATTCACGCCGCCGGGGGAAACACCGTTGGCAAACCAGTTGGTTGGTTCGTTGCCGTAGCCGTTGAGCGGCGCGCGCTGGAGCGAAGCGCCCGTGCCGTCCGCGCCGGCAGGCCAGGGCGGAGTGGCAGAGTAGTTTACCAGGTCCACCAGAATTGTGGGCACCAAGCCGAAATCCGGCCCTGGAATGCTCACCGGTGCGCCCGGTTTCACCAGCTCGACGCTATCACCCCCGTTGTTCAGTTTCCCAGAATAGCCTCCGAACAGCCGGGTGCCTGCCGGGACGTCGTACACCGCCCTGAAGTTCGAGAGGGCGACCGTGTTTGTCGCGGGGTTGAATGGCAACAAGAGCACGCGCTCGCCGGCCGCGAGGGTCGTGCCTGCAGGGAACGTGAAATCCACTGCTGCGCGGATGCGCCAGCGGTTTGCCGGGTTCGCCGAGTCGAACAGGTCCACTGCGGTGGCGCTCACGTTGGCCAGTTCGATGAATTCATAATCGTCTGGGTTGCCGGGCAGGGCAGGGGGGTGATATTGCAATTCGCTGATGACCACGGGGCCGACCAGGGGCCCGGCATTCGCGTTGCTAAAGGTCCGCGCCGCTTGAGCCCAGAAATCGACACCAGCGCTCGTGGGCACGCGCCCGAGGCTGACGTTGGGGTCGGAAGCGCCAAATCTGACGCTCGTACGTTGTCCGGTCAGTGTCCCGCCAGGGTCCGCCGCCGAGAGAAAGACCTCGTCGCCCCGGGCTCCATCCAGCCCGAACGCAGTCGGAGAATTGGTGTCATTGAATTGCGTTTCATCGAAAACCGCAAAGCCGCCAGGTGGCAGAAGAGTGTTTGGGGGAATGCGAAACTTGAGGAAATTGCGCGGACTGTCGCTGAGGAACCAACCGCTGATATCGACAGACGACAAGCCGGTGTTCAGCAGTTCGATTTGATCTTCGAGCGGGGGCAGGCTGTGTGAGAGCACTTCGTTGATGACCACGTTGTTGAGTCGGAGGTAATTTGGCGCTTCCGGCGACCCGCTCCCAGGGAAGCTCAAGATATTCGTGCTGCCATCGAGCAAGCGGCCTTGAGACACATCGCTGAGCTGGGGGCCAAAGGTGATGGAATCAATCGTCGCCAGGTTCGTGTCGGTAATAAAGATGGACTCGCCTTTGGAGCTGAGTTTGAAGTTCACATGGCGAGGCCCTTGGTTAAGCGCCTGGTCCGCGATGAATTGACGGAAGCCGCCCGCCGCGATGAAAGTCAGTTGGGCAATCCGCGTATTAGTCCGGTTACCAGGTGTATCGGAAAGAAAGAGCCCGCCCAGCGCCACCGGCAACGGATCGGGATTGAAAAGTTCGAACCAGTCAGGGCCGCTCGACGATGAGGCCATCCACTCGTTGATTTTGAGCGAAAGCGGGGAGTCAAGAGGAGCAGCCGTATTTGTCGTGTTGGGTGTCGGCGCATTCAGAGCCCACGCGGTTCCGACAAGGCCGATGGATCGATCCGGCACTTGAAGACCGAACGTGATACTATCGGCAAGCTGGTAGCCGCTGGGCGTGATCGCAAAGAGCGCGACCGTTTGGCCGTCCTTGGCAAGGGCAAAGCTGGTGTGCAATCCCGGTGCGTTAGTGGCGTCGTCGCACCAAACCGTTAGGAAACCCTGCGGCGGAATAATCACGCCAGCCGGGAAGATGAACTTGCCCGGGCGGTCCGGGCGGTCGCTGAGGCTGAACTGATCGAGTGATTGCGGCACGGCGGCCACGTTGAACAATTCGATGTAATCTGGCGAAGCATTGCCGTTCGTGACGCTGCCCTGGTTGTCAGCCATAATCTCGCTCAGACGAATGTTGCCGGCACCCGCCGGCACCGTGGCTTCCAGCGACAAACCGAAAGCGACGGCGCTGCTCGAAATGGCATTGCGGTGGACTTCGGCCGCAAGGACATTGCTCCCACGGTTAAGTGTGGCGGCTGAGATGGCAATGGGTCCTTCATACACCGCGTGGCTTACGTTGCGGCTGGACAAGGTCGTATTGTTGACCGGACCGGCCGGCATTCCGGTGCGCGAAACCTCGATGCCGTTCAGATAAACCACCACGCCATCATCGATGATCTGGCGGAGCCGTAGCGTGACGCCATTGGTGTCTCCGGGAAAAACAAAGCTCGTGCGGAAATAAAAACTGATGAAGTTGCTCCGCGCTAGGGAGGTGCGGATCGGTTCTGGCAAGACGAACGTTTCGTCGGCCAGGAGCGGACCGCCCTGTGGCCAGGAGCTGTCGTCGAAGTCACTGGCCATCCAATTTGGTGCCGGGTTCGTGCCAGCCTGGTTGTAGCGCCACAGGTTGGCAGCGTCGATGTTCACGAGGGGTACGACCGCGGGCCCGCTGCCAAACACGAAGGAGGTTTCAGCGCTCTCGGGTGACGGATGGCTGTTGGCATCCACATAGAGACATTTCCAGAAATACGTCTCACCAAAAGTGAGCTTATCGAACGGGATCGCCAGTGAGGTGAGATTGGTCGGGCTCGTGAGGCGTACGATCGGATTGGTGTAACCACCGAGGCTGCGGCGGATCAGCCATGTGGTGCTGGCATGGGCCACCAGCCCGGTGTGCGCGTAGGAGGAGGCCTGGAGAAAGGCGGGCGGAAAGGCCGCGCTGTTGCTCCCTGGCGCAAGGTTCACCGGTTGCTGCGGCGCCGACCAGGCGCCAAGACCGAGCTGGTTATCGACAGTCGCCCGGCGCGTGGTAGCGTAACCCACGAGACCGCTCGCGCCGATCGCGTTGAGGTTCGCCGGCGCGAGCAGGGTGTGATTCAGAACGAACAGCTTCTGCTTGTACTCCTCACGGAAGACTTTCAGGAAAGCATCTTTCAACCAGTGCGGCCCGCGCAACGTGTCGGGTTGTGGAACGGCTTGCTCATCCCAATAAATGCTTTGGCCGGAGTTGCTGAATTCGCTATCCAGATCCCACGGCAACATCCCCCAGCGGCCATCGCCCTTCCGCCAAAGGAAATAATTCTGCGTGGCGTTGTCAAAGGGCGCGCTCCAGTTGCGGACGGCGATGTAAGTAAGGGTGGCGTCCACGTCGAAGTTTGCTTCCAGGAACGCGCGCACAGCCCCGAAGTTGAGGTTGGGCGCCGTGGGCGTGTCGCCCCGCGCAGCCCACAGTCCGGTCAGAAGCTGCTCCGCATCCAGGCCACCTCGCCAGGCGTCCATTTGGATCGGGTAGGTTCACTGGTATCGCGCCGGGAGCGTCCAGCCGGACTTCGGTGGAATCGGCGCGCAGTTGCCGATGTAATAAGGACCTTCACCGCTTGCTTCGTAAGTGGGCGCGGTCCCCTGGCCGCTGGCGGTTTCATAGGGCACCACCCCTTCGGATTTGTAGAAACTGCCCATCCCTTGCTTTGGGGCGTCGGGAAACTTCGCGGCCTGCTCGTCGCTCCAGCGCTGATAAACGTCTCTGTCCAATTCGTCCTGTTCGAGCCGTGTCAAAACGAGGTCGGTGTTCTGATAAATATCCACGTAGCGGCAGCGCCATATCGGAAGATCGGCTGTGTCGTAAAGCTTTGAGCCGAGGCGATGTTCTTCGCCTTTGTCCGTTTCGAAGAAACTGGTGCGGCCATTGAATCCCGCGTAGTTCGGGAACTTATACTTGTAAGAGCGGCGGGAGGGGTCCCGGCGGTAGCGGCTGCCGTGATAGCGCAGCCGGATGTCATAGACGTGGCCATCGGCGACGAAGATCGCCGGCTCGGTGGCGTTCCATGACCCTCGCGTCATGCCAGGCGGATCGGGAAACGTCACCCGGCGCGGGCTTTGGCTGATGTTCGTGACCATGGTATTGAGGGACACATTTGAGATGAACACGTCGTAGATGGGATTCACCGAGGTCCGCCGCGGCGTCACGAAATAGGCATGCCAGCCGAACGGGTCGTCCGCCCGTGGCGACACGACCTCGACCCCCGCGCCACGATCCGCCCAAATCCGGTAACGCACCACGCTGCGGTTGGTCTGCCCAGGAAGGGTGGCTGTGAATCTTCCGTCGGACGGGTCGGCAAGCGCCGTCAGAGCCACCGTGGAGCGGGGCTCGTTCGTGACGTTGATGTTGTCCCGAAAGTATTCCACCGAGAGGTTGGAGAGCTGGTTGGTTGCGGAAAAGATCACATCGAGGCGAACGGGCTGATTCGAGCGGATGATTGTGTCCCCCGTGTTCGCCTGCACGACGGAGAAAGCAACGACCACCGGTCGCGGCTTGGCTAGTTGGACTGAGTTGGTGCGGCCCGGTGTCGGCCCGGTGGCGAGCGGGGATCCCAGCCAGTTGGCAGGGTCATTGGCTGGTGAACTGAAGCTGACGCGCTCCAGCGAGCGCCCGCGGTACTGGAAGTTGGCCGAGTTCAAACCCGTCCATTCGTCGCCGGCGCCGAGCGCATCCGCTCCGATGGCCCAGGGGAACGAAGATGAGTAGGAAACGGAGTCCACCACCGTATCGCTTGCGTCGTGGAGCCGGATCGAGTCTCCGCCGTTGCGCAGCTGGCCGGAGTAGGGACCGAGAATCTCGTTCGTGGCCAGTCCATACTGAGCCACGGCGGCCAACTGGGCGGGGTCCTTGGCAATCACCGCAAAACCGCCGGGCTGGATGAACGCTCCGGCGGGGAAGTGAAACAACACACCACCCGAGAGACGCCATCCATCAAGACTTACGGGGAGGGCGCTTGGATTATGCAGTTCAATGAACTCATGCACATCCACGGACAAGTCGAGCCTGGGCGCGCCATTGCTGTCGAAGGCTGACAACTCGACGGGATGGTACATGATCTCGCTGATCGCGACCTGTCCCGCGGCGGGGCCCGCCGGGGAGAAGGCTATCACAACCGCGAGGCAGCAGGGCCAGAGTTTTCCAATCATGGGATTAGGGATATACTATAGCAGACATCGTCATGTTCCGGCAAGGCAAAAAGTCGCAGTTTTTGCGCAATCCGGTTGATTCAAGCACATGAAAAGGAGCGCGGACAGCCTTGTCCGCATGTTGGGGACGATTTTAGCAGATAAACGCGCGGACATGGCTGTCCGCACTCCTTGAATCCCCTTTTACTTTTAGGTCTGAGGTGAAGCGACGGGTCCAGATCGCAAGTGTACTTCACGCTGTGGAAAGGGGATCTCAATCTTGTTTTCCCGCAATTTCTTCTCCATGGAAAAATAGAGATCGCTGCGGAATCTGCGTGGTTGGAAAGTCATTTCCCGTGTCCACACGGCGAGCTCAAAGTTCAAGGAACTCTCGCCGAACCCGTGGAAAAAGACTGATGGCGCAGGTTCTCGAAGGGCTTGCGGATGTTCCCTGGCTACCTCCAAAAGAACCCGCTGCAGTTTTTCGACATCCGCCCCGTAAGCGACCCCGACCGCAAGCCGAATCCGCACTCTAGGATCGCCGTAACTCCAGTTGGTTAGGGCATGGCTGATGAGGTCGGAATTTGGCACGATGACGGCGATATTGTCGTTCGTCACTACGGTAGTGCTCCGGAGGCGAATCTGCCTGACTTGTCCCGCCACACCCCCAATTTCGATCCGGTCTCCAAGGGCGATGGGGCGCTCGGCAAGAATAATCAAACCACTGACGAAATTGCTGATGACATTTTGGAGGCCGAAGCCAACCCCCACACCAATCGCTCCGGCCACCACAGCCAGGGAGGTGAGATTGATCCCGACGACCTGCAACGAAATGTAAAAGCCAAGAGCGATGAAGAGGTAGCCGCCAATTTTTGCGACAGCGAACTGGAGAGGAGGGTCCAACCGAGTGCGCTTGAGCACGCGGGTCACGAAATATCGGCGCAGAGAATATTCCGCCAACAACACTCCGCCCAGGAGCACGAGCAGTTTAATGATATCGAAGGCGGTGAATTGGCTTTGGCCGAGGCGGACCAACGGGTAATCCATTATGCTGTGGAGGTCTGCCAGGAATCTACTCATGAAACCACTCTGACGATTGGCGCTCCTCGTGGCGAGTCAAAAGCGGATAACCTACGGAGTTCCCACTGGTTTACCGAGGTATCGAGGTATCACGGTAGATTTCGAGCTAGAGTAGAGCAACCTCGTAGCCGCCGATGTCAGTCGGCTCATTATTTTCGGAAGAAAGATCAGAGCCGATTCACATCGGCTGGGGGGCTTCCAGCTTCAAATTTAAACGCCGTGAAACATTGGGGAGGACGAGTTCCACGAGTCCCCAATAGGCGAAAGCTCACCAAATAGCGCGCTAGACATCGGTTCGAAGGAGGTTCAGTGGGACGCAAAAACGATTCCTTCAACGTGGGACCTTATCTCAGGGATGCGGCCCATGCCGCCGCTCTCTCCTCCTGCATCGCTGAAACCCTGAACCGTAGCAGCCGATGTGAGTCGGCTCATTATTTTCGGAAGAGAGATCAAAGCCGATTCACATCGGCTGCCCCGGTTATGGCGTTCACGGCGTCGAAATTTGGAGATGGAACCCCCCCGAACATTGGGAAGGACGAGTTCCACGAGTCCCCAATAGGCGAAAACTCACAAAATAGCGCGCAAGACATCGGCTCGAAGGAAGTTCGTTGGGAACCAAAAAAGTTAAACGGGTTTTGGCGCACACACAGAAGTTCACCACCAAAACCCGTCGCCCACTCACACGAGCAGGACAATTAACTCAATCATTTTTCATTTGCGCGGAAGAACACTATGGGAGCGTTCGACGCCACGCCTTGCAATGGGGAAGTATAAAACATGCCGGCCGGCAGGGTTTTGGTCCAGCGTACAGTGAAGCTCACCCACACCGCCGGAGAACCGGACACGATCTGCAAAGGCAGACCCCGCCGGACAGCGCATTTATCGTCTGAAATGCCGGCGTCGCTCTGATCTCTATGCATTTATTCCGGTTCGTTTGCGTCTTCCTGGTTGATTTCCCCACCTTTGCGTCTTTTGCGCCCTTTGCGTGAGAAAGCCTATTGTTTCATGTTTCCTCCATGAAAGCCTCACGCCAAGGCCGCCAAACACGCAAAGGAAAGGAGTTTCTGTAACGGGGTCGGGCCGTGAATCATGCGGTCGAAGTCATCCGCGTAAATCGGTCGCCCCTGATTGCCGCGGGCCATGACGTGGTAGGCCGCACCAGCATATTCCATTCGTAATTGACGAGCCCTCGCCGTGCATTGTGGCCTCTTTTGGTTCAGGAATGTCAATTCACGTTCATATTCACGGACCTCCGGCCTCGCCGCCTTGGCCACAGCCAAAATCCCTCGCCGCAGGACCCCACGCAATTTTAAAACAGGCTCTCAGGCGCCCATTGGGGCAAAACCGCCAACCGGCTCACTATCCCTGCCAATTGATCAAGAAGCATTGTGCCATCCACCGGGTCAGCCCAAGGTTCATCGGGCATTTCAAAGAAAGGGTGGATTGGAGTCCTCATGCTCGCATTATCAGCAACTGTTGCGCGCCTTCAATGTGACGGGTAGATGTTACGGGTAGAACGAGCAAAAACCCAATGGATATAGGGTCCTTGCGGGTTTGCGGGTAAAAAGGAGTATGGATGTCTATCTGCGCTTTTGCGCAGCCTGACCCGAATTGAGACTCACCGCTTTGATCTGAGGCAATCGCCTCGTTTTATCGCCCAACCGAACTGATGCGGAGCCAACCGAGCCTAGCCGAGACTACGAATTATTTCCATGTCGCGCCTGTGTTAAAAACCTCATCGGCAGGGCAGACGCATTTAAATTCCGTGTGGAATCCGGCCAAAATCTCAAGAACGCGCCTCCCGGCCTGGCAGACTGACCATGTTTTCACTCCGCGAAAAGTGTCAATTCATTGGATTTATTAACAATTTTGATGCGTCTGCCCTGACCTCATCGGTCATCAGTCATCGGTCCTCTCCTCGGGGGCCCATCCACGCCTTTTCCCAACTTTCCGATTCTTTCCGAAGCTTTCCGAACCAAAAAGTGTCTTTTGGTCACGCATGTGTTAGATCCTTTCTTAAATTATGAGTAAATCGGACCAAAAAGGTTCGGTGTTCACTCTTTAGTCTCCGTTAACGCCGTCGCCTCATGTGAAGATAAATAATCCGGCCGGGCTTTGTCGCTTTTCCTCTTTCTTGTGGCCATCGCGCCGGTTCACCTCGTCACGGCTTTGAGCACGGGCTTGGTTCTTTCGCTTGTATGAACCCCAACCGGTTGTGGCCACTGTTCAACGGCCCACAATTTTGGGAACCAAAACTGCACCATTCTGCACCGTTTTTCAAGATTTGCGCCCCTGGTTTCGTTGATTCGCAACCACTTACAACCAAAAACTGCACCATCCTACCGCCTCATCAGTCATCGGACCGCGGGACTCTCTTCGTTAACTTTGTTACCTTATGTTCAATCACCGTCAACCTGACGCCTTCCTGACGGTCCCTGACGGCTAACCTGACGACCTCAAGGTGGGGAAAAGCCAATGTTTACTGGCCTCCTGACGACCTGACGGGTAAATAAGAGGGTGTGTGTCCCCCCCGGGGGAAGGGAACGAGTCATCAGTCATCAGTAATCATTTGAGCGAACCTTTCCCCACCGATCCGAACCTACCCGAACCTTTCCGAGGCAACTAATTTATTTTTGGCTCACGCAGATGTTAAATTTTGACCACCCACCCGAAAGCGAGAGAGACGAATGTGACGAATAGGCCCTGTCGCGTGATGGGGTTGCTCACTAAACGCTTTTTTAGTCTCCGTTAACTCCGTTGCCTCATGTGCAGATAAACAACTTCTCCTCTCGCGCCTTTCCACGTCTTTCCGCGGCTTTCCACGCCTTTCCGCGCGCAAAATATTTTCCTGTTTCTTGTGGCCATCGCACTGGTTCCCGTTTGGTGTCCCCTCTTTGGGTGTCCGTTCAGTCAACGACAGCCGCCCCTAACGTTAAGGACTGGCAGAGTAAATTGGGGACCCTTCCGAAAGAGAGAAAGCGCATGGCCAAAGGCCACACCGTCAAGGGTTGTCAAGGGTTGTCAAGGCAAAGACTTTTTGGCTCCGGCAATCTTGACCGTGTGACTTGGGTATGAAATCAATGGCTACCCCGAAGCCTATTCGCCCTCACTTCTCCCTGCTCTCCCCTCCCTCGGCGGGAGCGGAGAGGTTCTTCGCTCCACCGTCCCTTGTCCCTCCGGCGCTCATGAGCCAACTGCGCCGGGAACTGTCGAGGGACTCGTGGAAATCGTCCTTCCCTTTAAGATGCCTGAGCGGACTTCATCTTTCCTCCGCCGTGCAGCTCGACTATACTATTTTGCCGTGAAGATTTATGAGCATCCGAAATTTCACATGACCGTCCCGATGTTTGGACTAATTTTAGGGTTCATAACTTTTCGGTTTGTCCTGACAAATTTAGCCTGCATATATACAAGTTGTGAATAACTTGCGAACAACTTTTTGAGATTTCGGGCGTTGAAACCCTGAATCGTAGCAGCCGATGTGAGTCGGCTCTGATCTTTCCGGGGAAAATAGTGAGCCGACTCACGTCGGCTGCTACGAGGTTGATGGGGAGAGGCTGCGGGGGAGCACGTCGGATAAAACGACACTCAAAGAGTTCATGGCCAAAATCCAGACTCAATACGGCCAGGCCCAACGCCTCTGGATTATGGATCGCGGAATCCCCACCGAGGAAGTGCTGGCCGAGATGCGCGCGGCCGAGCCACCCGTTCACTATTTGGTTGGCACGCCCTGGGCGCGTGTCCGTCAGACCCGCGCCCAATGGGAATCATTACCTTGGCAAAAGATCAAGGACTCGGTGGAGGTCAAGCTCTTCCGGGAGGGAGAAGAGCTTTACGTCGTGGCCAAAAGC
>JBBRPK010000124.1:0-17450 GCA_038228235.1 Verrucomicrobiota bacterium | reverse complement strand
GCGGCGAGGCCGGAGCATCCCCGCAGCGGGCTGTGACGGCCGAGTCAACGCAGGCCGCAGACAAAAGACCCGCCGCCCGGAGGGTTTTCGTACGCCGACTGGCTTCGTTGCTCCTCGGTCGCAGATCGCTGGCGGATATGCTCCCCTCGTCGCGCCTCGCCATCCGGCCTTTTCCCCGAAAACAGGACCCCACGGAATTTTAAAACAGGCTCTTAAGAAATAAACACGAATTCCTCGAATTTCCTTCAACAGCAGTAACCGCAGAGAACGCACAGAACGCAAAGTGGAGAAACAGTTTGCGATGCCGCCAGGCCAGAGTTGGGGTGAAGAATTTGAACATGAGGCATCGAAGCAAACGGAGATTAGAATAATGTCGGAGTTACTGCGGAACTCCTCCACTAGTTAACGAGCCTCGCTTATGCTCTGAATATTCCGGCTCCATGAAGCCGCCCGGATCGCTAACCACTCTGTGGACGCAGATCATCTTTGTAATCCAAACGGGTGGCGAGGAGGCGGCAAACCGTGCGCTCGAGCAATTCTGTCAACAATACCGTCCGATCATCCATGGTTTTTTCCGCCAGAAGGGTTGCCGCCACGAGCAGGCGGAGGATTACACTCAGGATTTTTTTGCGAGCCGGATTATAACCAGGCTGAAAGGTGGTTTCCTGAGCAAGCCCAATCCGGAAAAGGGCAAATTCCGCTTTTTTCTGTTTCACGTTTTGAAGTGAGCAAGTGTCGGTCCTCGTCGTGCATTGTGGCCCCTTTGGTTCAGGAATTTCAATCTCCAATTCACTATTCACGGCCCGACCCCTTTAGGCGCTGGTAGTCGCCTCTGCGGGAAACCTCCGCACCCTCGGCGACCAGGCCGGAGACGTCCTTCCACCGCCGCGTTGCCGGCATCGTGCCAATTAGGCTGTGGCCCATATCCCGCCAGAAGTTGTTCAGTTTTCCGCGAACGCTCCGGGGAATCATAATAATCCCGTAGGGGCAACAGCCCATGAAACCACGAAACTGCCATCGGCGGCAACCCCGATTCGATCCGCCGCAGGTCTGCTGCGAACCCCCAGGCCTTTCGCCCGCCGTTTCCGTTCAATATTTTTCTTTATGCCGCCAATTCTCCCAGAGGGGGTAGGACAACAGCAGTCCAACCAAAAAGATATTTTGAAAAAACTTCGCGCGGTTTTCTCGCTCAAAAGCTGTCATTGGGCATCGCAATCAGGAAGCGGCCACCCTCAACCAATCCGGCCAAACATTTTTCGTGCAATTTGGCGCAAGGAGATTCAGAGTCACTATTGCCGACCAGAGCAGGTAAAGAAGCGCAATTAATCATGGCCCGGAACAAAACGACCAATTCCAGCAGCGCAAAACCCGCCGCTCTCGAGACAGACCATCTGCCGCCCCCTCATGGAGAATCTCGCAAAATTTGAAGCCGACCTCTGGGACGCAGCGGACAATCTACGGGCCAACTCCAAGTTGACCGCGGGCGAATACTGCATGCCGGTGCTCGGCGTCATCTTCCTGCGGCACGCCACCAATCGCTCCACCGAGGCCCTGCGGGAGATTCAGGCTGACCAGGCCGCTGGCAAGATGCCAAAGCGTTCGCTCACGGCCGCCGATTTCAAGAAGCGCCGGGCGCTCATGCTGCCCAAGGAAGCCCGCTACGACGAATTGGTCAAGCTACCCAAAGGCACCGACCTCGGCATGGCCCTGGTGGATGCCATGAATGCGGTCGAGCGCGATTTCGAGCCGTTGCTCAACGTGCTCCCCAAGGAATACACCAAATTCGAGAACACCCTCCTCGAAGACATCCTCCGCGTGTTCGACAGCGAAACGCTCCGCACCGCCAGCGGCGACATCTTCGGGCGCATCAACGAATACTTCCTGATGAAGTTCGCCATGCAGGGCGCTCAGGACAACGGCGAGTTCTTCACCCCGCCCTCGCTCGTGCAGGTTCTCGTCAACGTCACCGAACCGGACCACGGTATCGTCTTCGACCCAGCCGCCGGTTCGGGCGGCATGTTCGTTCAGTCCAGCCACTTCATCGAAGGGCGCGGCCTGAGCGCGGCGCATCGCGTCACCTTCTTCGGGCAGGAATACAAGACCAGCAATCTGCGCCTGGCGAAAATGAACCTCGCGGTTCACGCGCTGGAGGGAAATATCGTCGAAGCCAACACCTTTTACGAAGACCGGCACGAGCTGGTGGGCAAGTGCGATTTCGTCATGGCCAATCCGCCGTTCAACGTGGACAAGGTGGATGCCGAGAAGGTGAAGGCGGACCGCCGTCTGCCGTTCGGCCTGCCCGGCGTGAACAAGGACAAGAAAGTTTCCAACGGCAATTACCTTTGGATTTCCTACTTCTGGAGCTACCTGAACAAGAATGGCCGCGCCGGGTTCGTCATGTCCTCGCAGGCCAGCAGCGCCGGGCATGGCGAAATGGAAGTGCGCCGCAACCTTGTCGAGACCGGCGACGTGGACGTGATGATTTCCATCCGCTCTAATTTCTTCTACACCCGCACCGTGCCCTGCGAGTTGTGGCACTTTGACCGCAGCAAGCCCGCCGACCGCCGCGACCAGGTGCTGATGATTGACGCCCGGAACATCTACCGGAAGGTCACGCGGAAGATTTACGATTTCACGCCGGAGCAGCAGCAGAACCTCAGCGCCATCGTCTGGCTCTATCGCGGCCAGAGTGACCGCTTCCTCGCCCTCGTTCAGCAACACCTCGAAAGCACGCTGACCGAAGCCGCCGCTCTTGCTGGGAAATCCGCTGCGTTCGGCACCGCTTACGAGGCGCTGACGGATGGCACCGCGCCGTTCCTGAAAGCGCTGGCAAAAGATTCACCGCTCCGGGAACTCATGCGCGAGCGTGACGCCGCGGCCAAGACGTGCTTTGCGGAGCTGGAGCAGTGGACGGCGCGCATCGCCAAGGAATGGAACAAGCAATCACTTCCCCCTCTCCCCGTGGGAGAGGGCCGGGGTGAGGGTAAGCGGCTTCAGATTTTGAAGCAAATGTTGGCCGGACTTGAGGAACTCGCCACGGCCTGCCGCGATCTGGTCAAAGACGTGGATCTCGTGTTCAAATTGGCGGCACGCGTGCTGGATGCGGCGGAGAAGGACACCAAGGCGAAGGACAGCGAGGCATGGGATGGCCGCGCCATTGGCAGGCTGGAGAAGGAACTCGACGCGCGGCGCAAAGAGGCGGTGGAGCAACTCAAGGCCGCCGCGTATTTCGAGCGGCAGGCGCACTGGCTGCTCTCGCGCTTTCCCGACGCAAAACTCGTGGCCGTGCCCGGTCTGGTGAAGCTGGTGGACCGGAAGGAAATTGAAGCCGCCGACTGGAGTCTCACGCCGGGCCGTTACGTGGGCGTTGCGCCGCCGGAAGTGGATGAGGATTTCGATTTCGAGCAAACGCTGGGCGACATCCACCTTGAACTGGCCGACTTGAATCAGGAAGCCGTCGCGCTGGCGACAAAGATTCAGAGAAGATTTGAGGAACTGGGAATATGAAGTGGCCTCAAGTGAACATTGAGGGAATCCGCGCCAAGACTCGCCATTCGCTTGTTGGTGGGCCCTTCGGCTCGGATTTGACGACACGCGACTACGTGGAAGAAGGCGTGCCTGTCATCCGAGGCGCAAACCTGCCCAATGATTGCTCGTTCAACGACGACGATTTTGTGTTCGTGCGCGAGGAAAAAGCAGATGCCCTCATAGCCAACAACGCTCATCCGGGAGATGTGCTTTTCACTCAACGTGGAACCTTGGGACAGGTGGGACTCATTCCGACCGAATCAATGTTTCCGAGATACTTGGTTTCGCAGAGTCAGATGAAACTTACCGTTGACCCGGCAAAAGCTGATGCGCGCTTCGTGTTCTATTTCTTCCGCCACCCGCGAACTGTGCAGTCCATCAAGAACCGGGCGATTACTTCGGGGGTGCCACACATCAATCTCGGCATTCTTCGTGAGTTCATGTTGCCGCTTCCTCCGCTCGACACACAACACGAAATAGTCGCGACCCTCTCCGCCTACGACGAGTTGATGGAGAATAACCGGCGGCGGATGGGGTTGTTGGAAGAGGCGGCGCGGCTGCTTCACCGGGAGTGGTTCGTCCGCCTCCGCTTCCCCGGCCACGAACACACTCGCACCACCAACGGCCTGCCGGAAGGTTGGGAGCGGAAGCCCTTGAGCGAGTTAACGAGCTTCTTAAAGCGCGGCATCGCACCGCATTACGAGGACGACGCGGAAGGACTCGTCATCAATCAGAAGTGCATCCGCGATGGCAGGCTGAATATGAACCTCGCGCGCCATCAATCCCGCGAGTTCGCTCCCGAACGCCAGGTGCAGGTTGGTGACGTGCTCGTGAACTCGACCGGCGAAGGCACCCTTGGTCGCATCGCACAGGCAAGGGCGGCGATCGAGAACTGCACGGTGGACACGCATGTCACCATCGTTCGCCCGAAGCATGGAATCCCAATCCACTACTTCGGCTTGGCGGTGATGCTGTGGGAATCGCAGTTCTCGACGATGGGCCGGGGCGCAACGAATCAGACGGAGCTTTCCCCAACGACCATAGGCGATGCGGCGATTGTGATGACCTCGAAAACTTTGCTGGAACAGTTCGAGTTATTCGCGAAACCCGTTTCGGAGCAGATATCGAACCTGACCGCACAGAACGAAAAGCTCCGCGCCGCGCGCGACCTGCTGCTGCCGCGCCTGATGAGCGGGGAGATTAAAATATGAAAATTAAATCGTTCGAGTTTGCCTACATTAAGGCGTTCAAATCACTTGAGTTTGATCTGAGCAAAACATCCGTCCTGATTGGTCAGAACGATCACGGCAAATCGTCGATACTCAAAGCCATTGACATCGTCTTAAATAGACTCAACGAAGAATCGGCTGCCGTTGGCGAACTACACCCGGATTTGGCCGAACTTCTCCTGCCAATCTTTCCCGTAAGCTCGAAGGCGCGTCGTATCACGATAAATTACGAGAGCGGGACAGCAGAGAAACAGCTTCACATCACCGTCCGAACCGATTTGACATTCACTGTCTTGGAGGAGATCAAGCGGAACGCCCAAACTACGCCCAGTTCAATAGCGGTGCTCAAGAAGCTTCGCGAACACAATCATTTTGTCCTAATCCCCGCAATGCGAGATGCTTCATCGCCACAATTTCAAGAATTGTTTTCAAGGATGCTCCGCGAGCATGGCCTCGAAAAGATTATTCCGCAGAGGGCGGGAGGGACGCCAAAGGAGTATCGTACTCTCAAGACTATCCGAGACACCGTCGCAACCAGTATTAAACCGTTCATAGACGACTCCCTGTTGCCAAAAATTGCGCAGCACTTCGGATTCAAAACTCAACACAATCTCGCGCTGAAATTCGACGTTGATGTGAGGGGCGTCGGCGAGTGGATTCTGGACAATTTGCGACTTGGATTTCAAATAACAGACGATGGCGAAAAGACGCTCGCTCTTTCTGAGGCTGGTTCAGGTGTTCAAAGTGGAGTTCTTCTGGCGTTGCATCGGCTTGAGCAAAAGGCCGCCCAAAACCCCACCATCCAATTCATCCTTGCCGTGGAAGAACCAGAAGCGTTTTTGCACCCGCAGAAGCAGAAGGAATTGTATCAGGACATTCGCGCTGCTCAGTCTGACAACTTGAGAGTGATTGTGACCACCCATAGCCCGTATATCGTAGCCGAGACGCCATTTACTCGCCTCGGTTTGGTGAAAAAGGACAGCCAGCATTCTGCATTGCACGTCGCTGAAGTGAAGGGGAAGAATGAGCAGGAAACGTTTAATGCCTATAGTGACGAAGTAAATTCCCTGCTGTTCTTCGCGGATAAGGTGGTGTTGGTAGAGGGCGAGTCAGACGCGCGAGTAATCAAGCTTCTCTTGGAAAAGAAGCTAGGAGCGCAAGCACATCGCATCTCGATCATTTCCTCATCAGGAAATGCGAATTTCTCGCCATTCTTGAGGATGATCCGCGCATGGAGCACTGCGAAAATACCGCACCTTGTTGTCACTGATTTCGACTCATTGACGACATCTACTGACCGAGCGGTGTTGGTGGGAGCGAAAGCAGCAGGCTACACTCTTACCGGCGAAGTTCCGTTCCGCAGCAAAATCGACGTAGCGTTGGACAAGGACGAGGCTCAATTCAATACTGTTGCAACCGAAGCCACGACTCTGTTCTCAGGGGCAGGGCTGAGCGTTTTTGTTTTCACATCTGATCTGGAGTATTCTCTGATAACCACGTCAAACAAGGATGCCGCCGCCAAGGTGCTGACCGAGGTTGCCACTAATGGTATCGACTACAGAACCGGATACGATATAAACCAACTAAGAAGGCAACTTGGGAGCAAGGGTGTGCCACTAAACCCAATCGGCAGTCCTTCATTCAAGAAGCCATTTATTCACCGAAAGATTGCAGATACGATTGACCTCGCAAATCCGCATTCCGACATCAAAAGGCTGCTTGCTGCAATAGAAGCACTTTGATTGGCTCAAGGACATATTTGACATGGTCTTCACCGACATCAACAGCGAGGATCGGCTCGTCCAAAAGACGTTCGCTGAGCATCTGCGCGACCTGCTGCTGCCGCGCCTGATGAGCGGGGAGATTGGCGTATGAACGCCGAAGGCCAATCTCTCGATCAGAAGTCCCTGCGTTACGCCTTGGGCAAGCAAGAGGACGCGGACGGCCTGGCGTGCGATTGCGTGGGCTTCGCGAACGCCTTGGGCGGCGTGATGCTGCTGGGCCTTGAGGACGACCACGACGAGCCACCGGCCAGCCAGCGCGTGCCGGATGATTTCCCCGACCGGCTGCGGAAACGGATCGCGCAGATCACGGTCAACGTGGGCGTCGCCCTGCGCAAAGTCGCGGCGGCCAACGGTGGGGAATATGTTGAAATTCAGGTTTTCCGCAACGACTAGAGCATCGCGGCGATGTCGAACGGGCGCTATTTCATCCGGGTGTCGGACGAGACGCGGCGGTTGCTGCCGGATGATTTGAGCCGGTTGATGGCGGAGAAGAATTCGTTCGTCTGGGAGTTGCAGACCACGCGACGCATTCCCGCGCCCGCCGGGGACGAAGCGAAGCTGGCGGATTTCGCGCGCCGGGTGCGGGCCTCGGACCGGGTGTCGGAATTTGTGCGGGGCAAGGCGGACGCGGAGTTGCTGGAGCATTACCTGTTTGTGCGGTCGGGCTGGTTGACGAACCTGGGCATCCTGTGGATCGGGCGGCGCTGCTCTATGCGCCGGAAATTCAGTGCATCAAGTATGATGAGCGAGGGCGCAAGGTGCGCAAGCAGGTCTGGAATGATTTCAGTTTGAACCCGCTGGAATTGATCGAAGCGGTTTGGCGTGAAGTGCCGGACTGGAAGGAATTTTATGAATTGCCGGATGGATTGTTTCGCAAGTCCGTGCCGCACTACGACGAGGTGGTCGTGCGCGAGTTGCTGGCGAACGCACTGGCGCACCGGCCTTACACGCAGCGCGGCGACATTTTCCTGAACCTGCATCCTGACCGGTTGGAGGTTCACAATCCGGGTTTGCTGCCGATTGGGGTGACGCCGCGAAACATTCTGCACACGACAAGCAAGCGCAACGCGCATCTGGCAAAGGTGTTTTACGATTTGAAACTCATGGAGGGCGAAGGCAGCGGCTTCGACCGCATGTATGAGGTGTTGCTGACCAGCGGGCGGCCCATTCCCGAAGTTCACGAGGGCGACGACCGGGTGATGGTGACGGTGCGGAAGCAAATCGCGCGGACTGCGCTGGTGGATTTCATGGTCAAGGCGGACCAAACTTTCCAACTGTCACAGAAGGAACTGATCGCGCTCGGGTTGATGGCGCGACATGAGGCGCTGACGGCCATCGAACTCGTGAAAACGCTGGAGCTGGCGCGGGCCGAGGATTTGAAACACTGGATCGGGCGGCTTAAAGATTGGGGAGTGGTGAACACACGCGGGAAGACGAAGGCGACGGAATACTTTATCGAGCCAACCGTTCTGCGGACGTTGAACTTTCAAGGTGACACCACACTGAAGGGGATCGAGCGGCATCGGTTGCGGGAGTTGATTCTGCGTGACCTGGAAATTTACCGCAAGGCGAGCATCGGCCAGATTCATGGCCGGATCGGCAAAGAGATTCCCCGGCGGAAACTGCAACATGAATTGAAGCTGCTCGTTCGCGAAGGGGAAATCGCCCAGCAAGGGACCAGGCGTTACACCGTATATCTATGGACAAAGACGGCCTGAATCAGCGCATGATTGTTCATAGCGCGGGCGCATATTGGAACACGTTGGGGCACAAAGCCCCATTTTGCAGGGGTTTGGCTATGCACATAAAGCGGCTGAATCAGCCGCGCGGCAATGAACAAAGAAGCGGCAGGACTTAATCATGGCCTTCACCGACATCAACAGACCGGCTTGTCCAAAAGACGTTCGCCGACCATCTGCGCGACAAACTCGGCTGGGAGGTCATCTATGCGTGGAACGAGGAAGCCTTCGGGCCGGACCTTTACATCCCCCGGACATGAAAAAGGAAACCACGCTTTTGAGTCCCCTTCACTCCCAAAGAGCAAAAGCTACTCGCAGCCGAGTCTCCGCACCAAATAAGCCACAAATCCGACTTATTGCCAAGAGTTAAATTTGCTAAAAAGACAGGCGCAATGGCCTACACCGATATCAACAGCGAGGACCCGCTCGTCCAAAAGACGTTCGCCGAGCACCTGTGCGACCTGCCGTCGGCGGACGTGGTGAGCGGGGAGGTTGCGGTGTGAACGCTGACCGGATAATCTGAACCATGCTTTTCGACCGGCAAAAACGCCTGCTCGCACTCGTGGATGCCCTGGGTGGAGAGGTCGGCAATCTGGATTTCCAGAAGCTATTGTTCCTTTACTGCCGCGAGGCGGAGAGCGCGCCCAGCTAGGAGTTTGTGCCCTACAAGTATGGCGGCTTCTCCTTCACATCCTACGCGGACAAGCGGCGTTTGATCGAGCAGGGTCTGCTGGCCGACGAGGAGCGCGCCTGGAAATTGGCTCCGACGGGGAAGACGGCCGCGGGTATCGCCCCGGTGGTGCGAATGCGCATGGACCAGTTTGTCAAACGCCATGCTTCGTTGCTGGGGGATGCACTCGTGGCCGAGGCCTATCGCAGGCACCCCTACTACGCCATCCGAAGCGAGATGGCCGACCGGGTGCTGGCCGGAGACAAGCTGGCGTTGATGGCGATCGAGGCCGCGCGGCCCGCCGCCAGCCGGCCCGGCCTATGCACCATCGGCTACGAGGGACGCACGCTGGAAGGCTATTTGAACCGCCTGCTGCGGGACGGCGTGACGCTGCTCTGTGATGTCCGGAGGAATCCGTTGAGCCGCAAATACGGATTCTCCAAGGGCACATTGAGCAAAGCGTGCGAAGGCGTCGGCATCCGCTACGAACATTTCCCGGAACTCGGCATCGCCTCCGAGGAGCGGCGGGAACTGCACACGGAGGCGGATTACGACGCGCTGTTCGCGGCCTATGAGCGCGACAGTCTGCCGAGACAGACCGAGGCGCTGGCGAAAATTCGCGCTTGGATCGAAGCGGGCGAGCGGGTGGCACTGACCTGTTTTGAAAAGCTGCCCCACCAGTGCCATCGACACTGCGTGGCCGAGGCGCTGGAACGGACGCATGGAAAGCGGGGTGCGACGGTGCATTTGTAGGGGGCAGCCAACATGGCCAGGGAGCGCATTCTCATCACGGTGAAGACCTACCCGACGCTGTCGCGCAAATACGGGGAGACGGTCTGCACCGCGGGCGTGCGCGAGGATGGTTCGTGGTTGCGGATTTACCCCGTGCCGTTCCGGCGGTTGGACGAAGCCGAGCGATACCGGAAGTTCGACTGGCTGGAATGCGATCTCGTCCGCAGCCGTAAAGACCCGCGCCCCGAGTCGCATCATCCCGCCGACATGAAACAGTTGCTCCCCGTGACGCACATGGATACGGCGGAAAATTGGCGCGTGCTCCGGCTCCTGCTGCTCGGCAAAGCCAAGGTCCACACCCGGCTGCAAACGCTGATCGACGGAGCCAAGGCGAATCAGCTTTCCCTTGCGGTCTTCAGGCCGACCCAGATCAAGGATTTCATCTGGGAGGAGGAAGATCCGGCGTGGGATGCCAGCAAGCTGGCCGAGATGCGGAACCGGGCCGACCAGGGTGAGATGTTCGCCGAGGAAGCGTGGCGGAAGACCTTCCAGGTGATTCCCAAACTTCCTTACAGCTTCTCCTACCGCTTTGAGGACGAGGCAGGGAAGGCGAGCGAGATGCAAATTCTCGACTGGGAGGCAGGTGCTTTGTATTGGAACTGCCTGAGCAGTTGTCACGGCGACGAGAAGGCGGCGCTGGCCAAGGTGCGCCAGAAATACATCGACGAGTTCGCGCGGAAGGATCTTCATTTCTTTCTCGGCACCACGCAGGAGTTTCACTTCCGCGCCCCCAATCCGTGGGTGATCATCGGCGTCGTCCCGATTCCGCACGAACACCAGCGCGACCTCTTCTGACCTCATGGCCGTCACCGACATCAACAGCGAAGACCGGCTCGTCCAAAAGACATTCGCCGAGCCTCTGCGTGGCCTGCTGCTGCCGCGGCTGCTGAGCGGGGAGGTTGCTGTATGAACGAATTCAGCCAAGAAACGATTGAGGCTATTGGCAGCTATGTCTATGCGCTGATCGACCCGCAAAAAGCAGAATCTGATCCGTCGCGAATTTTCTACGTGGGCAAGGGCATGGGAAATCGCTGCTTCTCCCACGCAAAGGCTGAAACCCGCTGGAAAGCGGGCGAACCCAACCAGAAGCTAGGACTAATACGCGAAATACGTGAAGCCACCGGCAAGCAGCCGTCTATCAGCATCATTGCGCATCGGCTCACCGATGATGGAGCGCACCAATTGGAAGCCTCGCTCATCAGCACGCTACAAACCGACTGCAATCTCGTGCGCGGGAAATACGCTGCTGATTACTGCCTAAGTGCCGACGAAGTTGAGGGCCGCTACTCGCGCCCGTTGCATGAATCGGAACTTGGACATCGCGTGTTGCTAGTCAACTTGAACGGCGGAGACGAATTGCCATCCTATCCAGACATTGAGCCGAGGGATTTCCCGCGCCGCGTGTTGATGTATTGGCCGTTATCCGACCGAAATGCCGATCAGGTGGAATACATCATCGGAGTTTACCGGCAGGTGACTCGCCTTGTGTTCAAAACCCGGCGGACGGCAGACGGGCGTGCGGTTTATGAGCGAACTGCGACAGGAAAGAAGAAGAATGGGCATCCGAATTGGAAGCGCGCTTTTGCCGGAGACCGTTTCCCCGAAAAGGAACTGATTTGGTGCAATCGGCGGATCATTGCATCCGATGGACGAATCGCCACAAAATTTCCGCGTCAGGTCGGGTGTCAGTTAATCGGAAAGCATTCGCAAAAATAGCCTCGCATGGTCTTCACCGACATCAACCGCGAGGACCGGCTAGTCCAAAAGACGCTTGCCGGACTGTTGAATGACTTGAATCGGCTGCGGCTCGTGGCTATGAATGTTTCGGTCTGAGATATTTGCCGCTATGGCTGAGCCCTATCCAATCCTTGAGATCAGACCAGAATGGGTGCTGGAGCCCGAAGCGCTGGGGAGCAAAGAAAAGTTCTGGTATCGGCCCGGGCCGGAAGGAAAGAACTGGCTGTTCAAATTTCCGCAGGCCAACACCGGCCAGCACTGGGCCGAGAAGGTCGCGGCTGAACTCGCCGAGTTGCTGCAAATCCAACATGCCCGCGTCGAACTGGCCCTCTTTCAAGGTAAGCACGGGTCCGCTTCCGAATCCTTCATCACCCGGGCAAAACGAGCTGACCTTGTTCACGGCAACGAGGTTTTGGCCGGCCAGGTAATCGGGTACGACCCGGGGCGGCGTTTCCGGCAGGCAGATCACACCTTCGTCAACATATTGACCGCGATTGGCGGGGCATTCATCGGCGGTGCCCCGCCCAAAATCCTGGCCACCCTTGGCGGCTATCTTGTGCTGGACGCGGTCATCGGCAATACGGATCGCCACCACGAGAACTGGGCCTTCCTGGCTTGGTCGAGCCAGGACAAGCGGATGGCCGTCATGGCTCCATCTTTTGACCACGCCTCGTCGCTGGGCCGGGAATTGCTTGATGAAGGACGGGGAAAGTGTCGAAAACGTCTGCTGGCGGAAAGCCGGATGGGCCGCTATTCTGAAAACGCGCATGGGGCTATATTCTGGCAAAGCATGGACAGACACGGGCTCAGCCCGTTGGAACTTGTGCGCCGTGGAGTTCGTGACCATCCGGAGATGTTCACCGGGGCAGTCCAAAAGGCGTGCACGTTGCGCACGGAGCAAATCGCCGCTATCGTCGAGCGGGTGCCGCCGGATTGGATGTCCCCGTTGGCACGCAAATTTGCCATTGCATTGACCGAGTATAATTTACAACAGTTACGAAGCATTTGAACATGAATACCAAAACCCTCTATCTTGCCTGGCAGGACAAGGCGAAGAGCCGGCAATGGTTCCCCGTAGGTCGCCTCGATGCCAGTGTCGCGGATTCCTATTTCAAATTCCGTTACACCCAGGGAGCGGAACAGGCCCATTCCCGGAGCGGCTTTCTGCCGCTGTTATCCTTTCCTCAATTCGACCGCGCTTACGAATCTTCTGAACTGTTCCCCCTGTTTAAGAACCGCGTCCTCAGCGAAGGACGGGTTGATTTTTCAGAATACCTGCGCCACCTTGGGTTGTCTCCGGAGCATGCGGACCCCATTGAAATCCTGTCCGTGGATGGCGGTTACCGCGCCACGGATTCCCTCGAAGTCTTTCCCCGGATCGAACGGCATCCTGACGGCGGTTTCCGCTGTCGCTTCTTCCTCCACGGGTGGCGGTATGTCAACGCCCCCGCACAGGCTCGCTTGGATGCCATCGCCCCCGGCGACAAACTAGTGGCCTCCATCGAGATCAACAACCCGGCGACCGGTCTGGCCGTTCAGATCCAGACGCCTGACTACCACATGATCGGCTGGACGCCCCGCTATCTGGTGAACGATCTGATCAAAGCCATCGCGCAATCACCTGCCAACCTGGAAGCGGAAGTGGTCAAAGTGAATTTGGCGCCTGCCCCCTCGAAGCAGCGTATCCTGATCGAATTTCGAGGTCACTGGCCCGAAGGCTACGAACCAATGTCCGGCAAGGAGTTTACTCCGCTGACCAAATAACGCAGGTGGGGCTGTTGCTCCCACTGAGTCGCTCACCGGGTGCACTTCCGCCGCAGGGCGCCTGCACCCAAATGCCCGGATGGTTTCAGGCTCGGCCTTCAGGTGCCTGGAGCCGTCCTGATGGGGCCGCCAAGCCCCACGCTTGCTGTTCCGTCTTCTCTCCGGTTAAATAGCGTCGTGCTCTGCGATCGCCACCGTCCTTTGCTCGCTTGACTGGAAACCATCACCTAACGCTTGGCTTTCACCGACATCAACAGCGAAGACCGGCTCGTCCAAAAGACGTTCGCCGAGCACCTGCGCGACAAGCTCGGCTGGGAAAGCGTCTATGCGTGGAATAATGAAGTGTTCGGAACCCCTCAACCCTCACCCCTGCGCCCCTCTCCCAATGGGAGCGGGGATGGGGGTGAGGGTGTCGCTTGCGACTTAGGCCGCACGGACACGCGCGAAGTGGTGCTCACTCGGGAATTGCGGGCGGCGCTCGTGCGGTTGAATCCGCAGTTGCCGCCCGCCGCCATCGCCGAGGCGGTGCAGAAGATGACGCGGCATGATTTCTCGCGCTCGCTGCTCCAGCACAATCAGGAATTCTACAAGTTCATCCGCGACGGCGTGCCGGTGAGTTACAAGGACGCGCGAGGCCAGCTTCGCGAGACGCGGGCGCGGGTGATTGATTTCCAGAACGGCACAGGACCGGACGGCAAACCGAACAACCGCTTCATCGCGGTGCGCGAGCTGAAGCTTACCGGATTACGCGCGCCGAGCTACAATCGCCGCGCGGACCTCGTGTGCTTCGTGAACGGCCTGCCGCTGGTGTTCATCGAGTTGAAGGCGATCTATAAGAACATCCGCGCCGGATTCGACGGGAACTTGCGGGATTACATGGAGGAACACACCATTCCTCACGCCTTTCACCACAACGCTTTTCTCATCGTCAGCAACGGCCATCGCGCCCGCTACGGCTCGATCACGACCGGGTGGGAGCACTTCGCGGAGTGGAAGCGGTTGGATGAGTCCGAGAAGGGCAGCGTGGAGGCGGAAGTATTGCTCAACGGGATGCTGGCCCACGAGCGGCTGCTGGACATCGTGGAGAATTTCATCCTCTTCGATTCCAGCAAACCCGGGGTGACCCGCAAAATCATCGCCAAGAATCATCAAGTGCTGGGCGTGAACAAGGCCGTGGCGTCGGTGTGGCGGCAGGAGGAATTGCGCCGGCAGTTCCCACCGGAGAAACGGCTCACGTATCGCGTGGTCCAGTTGCCAGAGGCGGAAGCCACGGACGCAGACCTGCTGCCGGTCGCTCATGCCGTAGAGGACCAAAAAGACGCGCGGACGGTGCAACTAGTGGAGTCCGCGCATCCCGACCTCGGCAAGCTGGGTGTGTTCTGGCACACGCAAGGCGGCGGGAAGTCCTATTCGATGGCTTTCTTTACCGAGAAGGTGCGGCGGCACATTTCGGCCAGCTTCACCTTCCTGCTGGCAACCGACCGCAACGACCTCGACAACCAGATCTATCGAACCTTCGTCGGATGCGGTGTGGCCGATGACAAAACTCCGCGCGCGGCGACGGGCGAGGATCTGAAGCGGCTGTTGCGCGAGAACCATCGCTACATCTTCAGCCTCATCCACAAATTCAATCAGGACGTGGACCCGCGCGAACCTTACAGCACGCGCGACGACATCATCGTCATTTCCGACGAGGCCCACCGCACACAGGCCGGGAAACTGGCTCGCAACATGCGGCTGGCCCTGCCGAATGCGGCCTTCATCGGCTTCACCGGCACACCGCTATTCAAGCACGACCACCTGACCAAGCGGATCTTCGGCGGCTACGTGTCGAAGTATGATTTCCGACGGTCGGAGCAGGACGGCGCCACGGTGAAGCTGGTTTATGAGAACCGGGGCGAGAAGCTCGGCTTGGCCCGGCTCGATCTCAATGACCGCATCGCCGAGGCCATCGCCCGAGCGGAACTAGACCCCGACAAGGAAGCGTTGCTGGAGAAGTTGCTGGGACAGGACTACGAGGTCATCACCGCCGATGATCGATTGGAAAAGCTGGCCAGTGATTTCGTCGAGCATTGCGCAACGCGTTGGGAATCCGGCAAATCCATGCTGGTGTGCATCGACAAGATTACCGCCGGGCGGATGTATGAGCGTATCATCCCGCGCTGGAAGGAGAAGCTGGCCAAGTCCCGCGGCTACGCCTTGCTGAAGCACGGCGAGCTGGCCGAGGCCGTGGAAGAAAGCCGGCGCTATGCGCTCACGAAAGAAGTCGCTTGGCTGAAGGGCCAGGCGCAGTGGATGGAGGAAACGATTGTCGAATTTATCATCAGCGAAGGTCAGAACGAGGTGGCCGATTTCAGGAAGTGGGGCGTGGACATCATCCCGCACCGGGCGCTGATGAAACAGGGCTTCGAGACCGCCGATGGCAAGCGCGTGGACGTGGAGTCCGCGTTCAAGAATCCGGACCATCCCTTCCGGGTCGCCATCGTCTGCGCCATGTGGCTGACAGGGTTCGACGCGGAGTGTCTTTCGACGCTCTACGTGGACAAGCCCATGAAAGCCCACACCCTCATGCAGGCCATCGCCCGCGCCAACCGCGTTTATCCCGGCAAGGATTTCGGCCTCATCGTGGATTACAATGGCATGCTCAAGAGTCTGCGCGAGGCGCTGGCGCAATACGCCCTGGGCGACGAAGGCGGCGGCGAGGAGGAAATCGTCGCGCCCATCGAGGAACGGGTGAAAGCGCTGCTCTCGGCCATCGAGGAAACGGAAAAGCATTTGCGCGGCCTGGGATTCGAGCCGGACCGCTTGACCGGCGCGAAAGGGTTCACGCGCATTGCCGCCATCGCGGACGGCGCGGAAGCGGTGGTCAACGCACGCGACGAAGGGCGTAGGCGGTTTGAGATTCTGGCCCGGCAGGTGTTCATCCGTTTCAAGGCGCTGATCATGGAGCCGGCGGCGTTCGCCTACGCGTCACGTCACGACAACATCGAAGCGATTTACAAGAAGCTGGAGGAACGCCGCGACACGGCGGATGTGACGGACTTGCTCAAGGAGTTGCACCGCATTGTCAACGAGGCCATACGCGCCGCCGAGGCGGGCGAGGATCAGATGGACGCGAAGCTCTATGACATGAGCACGATCGACCTGGAGAAGCTGCGCGACGAGTTCGCCACGAAAGTGAAACGGAAGGCATCGGCGCTCGAAGACATCCGGCAACTCGTGGAGAAGAAGCTCGAGCAGATGCTCGCGCGCAATCCGCAGCGGATGGATTACTACAAGAAGTATTCCGAAATCATCGCCGACTACAACTGCGACAAGGACCGCGTGACCATCGAGGAAACCTTCGCGCGGCTGGTGGATTTCATGAAGGGTCTCGACGCCGAGGATCATCGCGCGGCGGCGGAAGGGCTGAGCGAGGATGAATACGCGCTGTTCTGTCTGTTGCAGAAAGAGCAGATCAGCAAGGCCGACCGCGAAAAGGTGAAGCTGGCCAGTCAGGGGTTGCTCGATTCGTTGCGCAAACTCATCGCCGGGCGCGAGCGCTGGACGGAGAAGGAACAAACGCAAGCCGAAGTCGAGGTGCTCATTCTGGACAGCCTATGCACCGCGCTGCCCACACCGCCATTCACCGAGGCGGAGAAGGAGGCCGCGGCCAAGCGCATTTACCACCACGTCTGGCAGCAGAGCGCGAGTGGCCACTTCTCCGCAGCGTGACCCGATTAGGATTTCGCGAAAAGTCGAGGGCAACAACCGCCAGAGGGGGTTGCTTCGAGGTGCAGTTTCACGCCCCGGACTCAGAACCAATCCACTGCCCCGAACCTTTAGCCCCTAAGCGCGGGCGGCGCAGGCTTGAGGCCCCTCAATCGAGTCGCTCCACTTCACGAATCGAGATTTGATCCGTTTGGAGCACTGTGGGCAGGACAGGTGTCGGTGGGTCGGGGTTGAGTCGTGGCAACCCTGACAACGGCATTTAGGGCTGCGATTTGGACCCGCGCCTCCGCTACCGCTTCGGAGGATAGACGGCGCGCCTCGGTATCGGCCTTTTCGAGGTCAGTTAAGGGTATTGGCATATTGCTTATTTCCGGGATGTTCCTTCTCGGTATAAAAGCCACGTCAAATAGCCCCGGCTCCCCATCTTCAAACGCTCGGCAATCCAAGCTAATGGAACGGTCGTCTTAGAGCCTGTTTTAAAATTGCGTGGGGTCCT
>JBBRPK010000123.1:0-17602 GCA_038228235.1 Verrucomicrobiota bacterium | reverse complement strand
CAGGGCGCGTCGCTCCGCGCGCGCCGGGAGGGGTTGTGAAAAGCGGGTGCCAGCTCGCGCCGGTCGAACTAAACGCCATGCGAATACCTTTTTCCGATGCACGGCGCGCGCGGAGCGTCGCGCCCTACCTAGAATACCCAGGCGCGCGCGGAACTAGAACAACAGATAGGCTCGTGCGCTTCGCGCACAGCGACGCGCCTTACCTAAAATACCGAGAAATCCAGCGGCCTCGGGCGAAGCCTTCAAGTTGCAACATTGAAATGGGGAACATAGAGTAGCGCGATGAATATCTTTGAGATGGGACAATTCAAGCCTTAAGGAGTCTGACATGGATGACCATCCGAAGCCGAAGAAGGCTAACAATTCTCAGTATGTTACGAAACCGGAACGCGGGGTGAGGCCACCCGGCCTGCATCCGCCACAAAATCGCTATGCCGTAGGCCGGGTGCCCTCGCGCGGCGCTGTTCGATGCCCCTATAATACGAACCGCTGCATGACCATGAAGCACCTCCTCAACGGAGTGATGGCTCTCATGCTGATGGCGACTCTTCTTGGGTGCCGGGGCGGAGGGCCAACGAAACTCAGTGACTCCCAGGTGGTGAAGCCTTATACGCTAAGATTTTGTGTGGTCAGCCACGAGCCGCTGGCCGGACAGCCGGCCCCGGTGGAATTCATTTTCGCTGGACGCCAAATCAAAGTGGCCAATGCAGAATGCGCGGCGCGGTTCCGCACGGAGCCAGCCAAATACCTTCAGGCGATTGAAAACGCGGAGAAGGTGTTTGCCACTGCGAAAGGCTTCGAATGGATCACTGTAGAGGCATATGAGAAACTTCGCGCGGGCGGCAACGCC
The DNA here is from genome assembly GCA_038228235.1 of Verrucomicrobiota bacterium. Lineage (GTDB taxonomy): Bacteria > Verrucomicrobiota > Verrucomicrobiia > Limisphaerales > JBBRPK01 > JBBRPK01. The sequence goes on along the minus strand of JBBRPK010000123.1, from coordinate 16,752 downwards.
GTGGTGTTGGATGTGCGGGCACCCGCCGAATTCAATGCTGGCCACGTTCCAGGCGCCATCAATCTCGATGTGAATGCAACCGATTTTGCCACACGGGCCGCGGCCCTGGACAAATCCAAGCCCTATCTCGTGAACTGCATGGCAGGGGTGCGCGGCGCAAAAGCCTGCGACGTGCTGCATCGGCTGGAGTTCCCTCGCCTCTATAATCTCGAGGGAGGACTCAGCGCCTGGCAAAGAGCGGGACACCAACCTGAACAAGGCCCAACCACCCCGAACCAGGGAATAAAATAAACCCCACGGCATTATGAAAACAAGAATCGCCCTTCTCGTAAACCTCGTAGCAGCCGAGGTAAGTCGGCTCACTATTTCCCCCATAAATATCAGAGCCGATTCACATCGGCTGCTACGGGTTAGGGGTTTAACGCGCCAGGTTTCGTTTCGGGGAATTCTCCCTCTGGCTGCTTCACTGATCGCCGGCGGCGCGCTCGCCGAAACCGTTAATTTCGACGACGCCGAAGTTGGCAAGCCGCCCCGGCATTGGACGGCTACCAAGACCGGCTCAGGCGAAGCCAAGTGGGCCGTGGTCGCCGATGACACCGCGCCCAGCAAACCCAATGTCTTGAAGCAGTCCGGTGAAGCCACCTATCCCATCTGCCTCAAGGACGATACCAGTCTCAAGGACGGATTCGTCGAAGTGAAATTCAAGCCCGTCTCCGGCAAGGAGGACCAGGCCGGCGGCGTCATCTGGAGGGCCAAGGATTCGGACAACTATTATGTCGCCCGCGCTAACGCGCTCGAAGACAACGTGTGCATCTACCATACCCTCAAAGGCAAGCGCACTGAGAATAAGCGAACCGAGATCAAGGTCGCCTCCGGCCAGTGGCACAAGTTGCGGGTGGACTTTCAAGGCCAACATTTCACCGTGACCCTCGACGGCAAGAAAGTAATCGAATGGGATGATGAAACATTCAAGGACGCAGGCAAAGTCGGCGTCTGGACCAAGGCCGACAGCGTCACCCTGTTCGATGATTTCACTTACGGAGAGAGTGCCCAGGCCTCTGCGAAATGAGCCAGTGGCGCAAAATCAGCGAATTCCTGGCCCTGCGGCGGAACACCTCGCTCCTGCTGGTCGCGCTGGCGCTGGCCGGAACGGGAGAACGTCTCTGGCTCGGTTTCGCGCCGAAATATCTTCAAACGCTGGGCGCGGCCATTTTTGTCATTGGACTGTTCGACGCGTTGCAGACGCTCCTCGGCGCGCTCTACGCGTATCCTGGCGGCTGGCTGACGGACCATTGGGGACAGCGACGCTCGCTCATGCTATTCAGCGCTCTTTCGCTGATCGGCTACATTGTCGTGCTCGTCTGGCGCCATTGGCTGGCGGTCGTGGTGGGCGCTTTTTTCTTTCTCGCCTGGAGCGCATTCTCCTTGCCCGCGACTTTCACCGTCATCGCCACCTCGCTGAAACAAAGTCAGCACACCATGGGTGTGGGCGTGCAATCAATGGTGCGGCGGGTGCCCATGATGGCGGGCCCACTCATCGGCGGCTGGCTAATTTCACGCTTCGGATGGCAGGAGGGTGTAAAACTGGCTTTGTTGGGTTGCCTTGCGTTGGCCGTGATCACGATGTTTTTTCAGTGGAGCATCGTCGAGCCGCCCTCGCAGAAAACTTCCGATACGCAGGCTGGAAAATCTCCAGCCGAGAGTTCCCTCCTCGGCGTGGTGAAATCGTTCAACCCCACGCTTCGTGAACTGCTCGTGAGCGACATCCTGATCCGTTTCTGCGAGCGAATTCCGTACGCTTTCGTGATCCTGTGGGCAATGAATCATGGCGGTCTGAGCGCCCAACAGTTCGGCTTGCTTACCGCCATTGAAATGGCGACGGCGATGCTCTGCTACATCCCGGTGGCCCACCTGGCCGACAAATATGGCCAGCGGCCCTTCGTGCTGGCGACCTTCGTGTTCTTCACTTTGTTCCCGGTGTCGCTGTTGTGGGCGGACAACTTGGCGTGGCTTGCCGTCGCGTTCGTGGTGCGCGGCTTGAAAGAATTCGGCGAACCGGCCCGGAAGGCGCTCATCATTGCCCAAGCCTCGCCTGAACTCCGGAATCGCACCTACGGCGCCTACTATCTCATTCGCGATTGCGTGGTAACCACCGGCTCGTTCCTCGGCGCATGGCTCTGGATTATCGATCCGCGGGCTAATTTCATCGTCGCAGCCCTCATCGGCCTTGGGGGAACGCTGTGGTTTTGGTGGTTCATCCATCGCGCGCGCCCAGCCCGCGACCAAAATCCTGGACGAAAACCAAGAAAAGGTTCAACCGTCCTCTCTCGAAGCCAACAATCAATTAGCATATGAATTTGGTTCAACCCGCCCTTCGCCGTCCGTTCACGATCCTGGTGGTCGTGGCCGCCATCGTGGTGGGCTCGTTGCTCGCGTTGCGTCAAATGCCTCGGGACATTTTCCCCACCCTGGGCATCCCGACCATCTATGTCGCTCAGCCTTTCGGGGGCATGGACCCTGCCCAGATGGAAGGTTACCTGACTTATTACTACGAATACCACTTCCTCTACATCACCGGCATTGAGCACGTCGAGTCGAAGTCCATCCAGGGCGCTTCCCTCATCAAGCTGCAGTTTCATCCTGGAACCGATATGGCCCAGGCGATGTCGGAAACCGTCGCTAACGTCAATCGCGCCCGCGCTTTCATGCCGCCGGGGACCGTCCCGCCCTTCATTATGCGCTTTGACGCCGGCAGTGTGCCCGTCGGCAACCTGGTTTTTTCCAGCGAAACCCGCTCAGTGGCCGAAATGCAAGATGCCGCCTTGAATATGGTCCGGCCTCTCTTTGCCACCTTGCCGGGCGTCTCGGCTCCCCCACCCTTCGGCGGCAGCGCGCGCAGCATCGTCGTTAACCTCAAGCCGGATCGCCTCCGCTCCTACCACATGTCCCCGGACGAAATCGTTTCGGCCATCACCTCGGCTAACGCGATTAGCCCCTCGGGCAACATGTCCATCGGCGACAAGTATCCCATGGTGCCGTTGAATTCGGTGGTGAAAAACATCAAAGACCTCGAAACGGTGCCGATTCGCCCCGGCACGTATCCCGCGGTGTTCCTGCGCGATGTGGGGGAGGTCTCGGACGCCTCGGATATCATCACGGGCTACGCGCTGGTCAATGGCCGGCGCACCGTTTACATCCCGGTCACCAAGCGATCCGATGCCTCGACTCTGACGGTGGTTGACCTGGTCAAAAAGAATATTCCCAAATTCCAAAGCGCCGTGCCGGGCGATGTCAAGGTCAGCTATGAATTTGACCAATCCCCTTACGTCACCGGCGCCATCGGCGGGCTAACACTGGAAGGCGCGCTGGGCGCGGCGCTGGCCGGATTGATGATTCTTTTGTTTTTGCGCGACTGGCGCAGCGCCTTGATCGTCGTCATCACCATTCCTCTTTCCATCATGGGGTCCGTGCTGGCGCTGTGGCTGACGCATCAAACTATCAATATCATGACGCTGGCCGGATTGGCGTTGGCGGTGGGCATTTTGGTGGATGAAGCGACCGTTTGCATCGAAAACATCCACACCCACCTCGGGCAGGGACAAAAACCGGCCCGGGCTTCCCTGGACGCTACCAATGAAACGGCGGTGCCACGACTCCTCGCCATGCTTTGCATCCTGGCGATGTTTACCCCGACGTTTTTCATGACCGGCGCCGCGAAAGCGATGTTTATCCCCCTCTCTTTGGCGGTCGGTTTTACCATGGTGACCTCCTACCTATTGTCCAGCACGTTGGTTCCCATTCTCTCCATCTGGTTTTTGCGAGGGCACGAGCGGAAAGCGAGCATCAGTTCGCTCGCCCCCCCAGCGGCTGCTACGAGGTCCATGGGGGGGGCAATAGTGGACGAAGAGTCGGAACCAAGCGCCTTTGGGCGTTTCCAAGCTCGTTATGCCGGGCTTGCCCAGCGAGTGGTGCGCGTCCGCTGGTTAGTGTTGGCGGTCTATCTTGTGGCGGCTGGCTTGGTGATCGTTCTTTTCGGCCGGCGCCTCGGGAAAGAGATCTTCCCAAGAGTCGATGCCGGTCAACTCCAATTGCGTCTGCGCGCCCCGACCGGGACGCGAGTCGAAGGAACGGAGGCAACCGCTCTGCAAGCCCTGGAGATTATCAAAAGCGAAGTCGGTCCCACCAATGTCGAAATGACTCTAGGCTTCGTCGGGGTCCATGCCTCAAGTTATCCCATCAACTTGATTTACCTCTGGAACGGCGGCTCCGAAGAAGGCGTTGTGCAGGTTCAATTGAAACCCGGCGGCCACATCCGCATCGAGGAGTTGAAGGAGCGGCTCCGAAAAAAATTCGCAGCCCAAATGCGGGGCGTGAGCTTCTCCTTCGAACCGGCCGACATCCTCAGCCGCGTCATGAGTCTCGGTTCGGCCACCCCCATCGAGGTCGCCGTCAGCGGTCCCAACTTAACGTCCAACCGGGAGTTCGCCGAGAAAATTAAAGAGCGGCTTGAGAAAATTCCCTCGCTGCGCGACGTGCAATTCGGCCAGGCTCTGGATTATCCCACGGTCGATGTGACCGTGAACCGGGAACGGGCCGGAATCATGGGCGTCAAAATGTCGGACGTCTCTCGCTCGCTCGTGGCAGCGACTTCCTCGAGCCGGTTTGTGGCGCCGAACTATTGGGCCGATCCGAATAGTGGCGTGGCCTACCAGGTTCAAGTGCAGGTTCCCCAGGCGAAAATGAATTCTCTGGAAGAAGCTAAAAACCTCCCGGTGAGTTATCGGGATGGGCAACCCGTGCTGCTCCGCAGTCTCGCGACTGTTAGCTCCGGCAGCACCGTCGGCCAATACCAACGCTACAACATGCAGCGCATGATCACGGTCACCGCCAACCTCTCCGGCTCGGATTTGGGCCATGTCTCAAAACAAGTGGCCCAGGCCATTCGGGATTTGGGCACCCCTCCTCCGAAGGTGGCCGTGACGGTGCGCGGCCAGATTGTGCCAATGCAACAGATGCTGGATGGATTGAGAACTGGGCTTCTGCTGGCAGTGGCTGTAATCTTCTTGTTACTGAGCGCAAATTTTCAATCGTTGAAGCTTTCTTTCATTGTCGTATCGACTATCCCGGCGGTCATCGCTGGGGTCGTTCTCACTCTTTGGTTGACCAACACCACTATTAACATCCAGTCCTTTATCGGGGCCATTATGGCGGTAGGCGTCGCGGTCGCGAACGCCATTCTCCTGGTCGCCTTTGCCGAACGAAGTCGAATGAGCGGAACGGCGGCGGACGCAGCAGCAGTCGAGGGCGGGCGGAGCCGTTTGCGCCCCATCCTCATGACCAGCGCTGCCATGATCGCTGGCATGATCCCAATGGCGATAGGCCTGGGTCAAGGAGGCCAGCAAACCGCCGCTTTGGGACGCGCGGTGGTCGGCGGACTCGCTGCCGCCACGGTGGCTACGTTGCTGATTTTGCCTTCAGTCTTTGCCATCGTCCAAGCTCGCAGCCATCGGCGCACAGTCTCCCTTGATCCGACGGAGACGCCAAACTGAGAACCGCATCATGAAACCCTTCCATGAACACTGTAGCAGCCGAGGTGAGTCGGCTCACGATTCTCTCGGGAAAGATCAGAGCCGATTCACATCGGCTGCTACGGGCCAGGGGCTTAGCGCTCATTATTTGCGTGTGCTCCCTCCGTTGTTAGCGGGAGCGCTGTTGTTTTTGTGGGGTTGCGAACGCGCGCCGACCGATCCGCCGCAAGCCAAGGCCGAACCAGCCCTGGATGTTCAAGTAGCCCATCCATCTAAGGGAAGCATTACCCGCAGCGTGAGCTTGCCCGGCGAGATCAAAGCCTATCAGAGCGCCACCCTCTACGCTAAAGTCACCGGCTACTTAAAAGCGATTACGGTGGACAGAGGAGACGCCGTCAAAGCAGGCGCACTGCTGGCCGAAATAGAGGTCCTCGAATTGCTGGCTGACCGCTCCAAATACCAGGCGGAAGTGGAAGTCGCAGACCTTGATTACAAGCGCATTTCCGAAGCCCAAAAGAAAGCACCGGATTTGGTGGTGGCCTTAAGTGTGGACACGGCCAAAGGCAAATTCGATATGGCCAGGGCCAGCCTCGAACGGGCGGAAACTTTGTTGCAGTTCGCCAAAATTATTGCACCTTTCTCCGGCGTGGTGACCAAACGCATGGTCGATCCAGGCGCGTTCATTCCAGCCGCAACCTCCGGCAGCCCCGCGCAAAGCGCGGCGCTGCTGACCTTGATGGATTTTAACACGGTCCGCCTTCAGGTCGCCGTCCCCGAGGCTGAATCCTCACTCGTGGCCAAAGGCCAGCCGGTTAAGCTGACGGTTGAGGGACTGCCTGGCCGCGCTTTCGAGGGCAAGATCACTCGCTTCTCCTACGCTCTGGATGAAGCGACTAAAACCATGCTCACGGAAATTGAACTTCTTAATCCCAAACTGGAGCTCCGGCCCGGCATGTACGCGACGGTTAAAATCGGCATTGAGCGAAAGGAGGATGCCTTGTTAGTGCCTGCCGACGCAGTCCTAATGGAGAAAGCCAACGCTTCAGTCTTCGTGGTGGTTGATAACAAAGCGAAAAAAACTCTTGTTAAGCTTGGGTTTAATGATGGAGTCAAAGTGGAAATTCTCAGCGGAATTGAAGCCAAAGATCCGGTCATTCTCCTGGGCAAGCGGGCGCTGAACAACGGTCAAACCGTGAATGTGACGGAGGAAAAATGAAGTTGTTTTCCGAAGCGACCAGCCGCCTTTGCGCCACAGCGGCGCTCCTGGGAGCGTTGAACTGCCTGGTCGCCGCGGACACAACTAACATCAATGAGCGCATCCGTGTTGCTCCCAATCTCGACACTAATAATGTTTCATTCATTGATTTGCCCACTGTCTTGCGGCTGGCGGGGGCGCAAAATCTCGATATTCAAATCGCGCGCCAGAGGCTTGCTGAAGCTCGAGCCAATCGTGAGCGCGCCCTTTGGCAATTCTTCCCTTCGATTACTCCGGGCGTAAGTTATCGCCGGCACGACAATCTGCTGCAAGATGTGGCGGGCAATATCATCCCTGTTCACAAAGATTCTTATACCGTGGGGCCATCGCTGGCCGGCCAACTGGAATTGGGGGACGCGATTTATAAAAATCTCACTTCGCGCCAACTCGTGAAGGCCGCCGACTATGCTGTGGAAAGCCAACGGCAGGAAGCCATCCTTGCGGCCGCTCAAGGCTATTTCGATTTAAGCAAAGCGCAGGCTTCGGTTGGTGTCGCCCGCGAAGCGTTCCGCATTTCCACTAATTACTCAGAACAGATTCAACAGGCCGTCAGCGCAGGCGTCGCGTTCAAGGGAGACCTCCTGAGAGCGCAAGCGCAAAGCGAACGTAATCTCCTCATCCTTCGCCAGGCACAGGAACAGCAGCGGGTTGCCGCGGCCCGTCTTGCCCAAACGTTGCACTTGGATTCCACCATCGATCTCCTTTCCCACGACGACGGGGCCATTCCCATTTCGCTGGTGGATAGCAATGCTTCTCTCGGGACGCTTGTTGCCCAGGCGATGTCTTCCCGTCCGGAGTTCAAAGAAAGCCGCGCCCTCACCGAAGCCGCGCGACAGTCCAGGAAGGGCGCGCGGTATGGTCCCATCATACCGAGTATCGGCGCCCAAATTTTCGTCGGAGGCCTGGGAGGTGGAAGGGATGGCGCGCCCGGCACTTTCGGCGAATCCGAAGACTATCTGCTAACACTCGGCTGGCGCATCGGTCCGGGCGGGCTTTTCGACCGGGGACGAATCCATGCCAGCGAAGCCCGTTATCAACTCGCCGAGTTGAACCGGGCCAAGTTGGTCGATGAAGTTACGCGGCAGGTGGTCGAAAGCCAGACCCACGCGCAATCGCAGGCCGATCAAATGGCCACCGCCAGGCGCGCCATTCAGTCTGCGGAAGAAGCCTTGAGTTTGACCGAGGCCAGAAAGGAGTTTGCGGTGGGGGCCGTGCTGGAAACAATTCAGGCCGAGCAAGACTTGACGCGCGCGCGGTTGGATTATCTCAACGCTCTCGCGGAATATAATAAGGCGGAGTACGCCCTGCAAAAAGCTATTGGCGGATTATCCTCCGGAGACGCCTCGGCCAAACTTAAGACAAAAGAAACCGAAGGCGCGCCGGATTAAAACGGGTTTGAAATCCATTTTACTTTATGGCTTAATGGTTCTGTGGTTTAATCTCCAGGTGCAGAAACGCTTATCATGATGCTCACTCAAGAAGCCATTTCGGACGCGCTCAAAGCGGTGAAATATCCCGGCTACACCAGGGACATTATTTCGTTTGGCCTGGTCAAGAATATCGCCGCCAACAACGGCGCGGTGAGTATTACCCTGCAAATGACTTCTCCGAACGCGCAGGCGGCCCAGCAACTTAAGGAGGAGTGCGAGCGGGTGTTGAAGTCTCTGCCGGAAGTCCAACGGGTTCTGGTGGAGGTAAAAATGCCAGCCGGTCAGCCCGTGGCGGCGGGCGCGCAAAGCAATTGGTCGCAACAGACCAAAATGCCCGGCATCAACCGCATCGTGGCGGTGGCTAGCGGCAAAGGCGGCGTGGGCAAATCCACGTGCTCGGTCAATCTCGCTTGTGCTCTGAAGCACCTCGGCGCGCAGGTGGGCCTTTTGGATTGCGACATCTACGGCCCGACGGTTCCGCTCATGATGGGGATTCGCGAACGTCCCATTCTTAACGCTCAGGAAAAGATGGTCCCGCCTGCCAATTACGGGGTCAAACTCATGAGCATGGCTTTTCTGCTCGATGGCGATGCCCCAGTCATCTGGCGCGGACCGATGATCATGAAAACAATTCAGCAGTTCTTTCATGCGGTCGATTGGGGGCAGCTTGACTATTTGCTGGTGGATTTGCCGCCTGGAACTGGCGATGCGCAGCTCTCGCTCTGCCAGACCGTCCCGCTTGATGGCGGGGTCATTGTCACCACTCCGCAAGAAGCCTCGTTGGGCGTAGTTCGCAAAGGCATTGCCATGTTTGAAAAGGTGAATGTGCCGATTCTAGGGATCATCGAAAATATGAGTTATTTCATCACCCCGACGGGTGAGCGGGTTGAGATTTTCGGGCACGGCGGCGGGCATGCGGAGGCAGAGCGTCAGAAGATTCCGTTCCTCGGCGAGATTCCCATTTACCTCGACATTCGCATTGGCGGCGACCAGGGCGTGCCGGTGTCAGTTTCCGCGCCCGAGGAGCCGTCCGGCCAGGTTTTTATTCGCATCGCCGAGGCCCTGCGCCAGAAGCTGGGCTGAGGGATTTGAACACGCAGGTCGCCACCCCTCCCGTCGAGAGGACTTCATTCCCGGTCGGGTTGAACAACGCGTTCCTTTTCGCGACATTCAACGCCCTGTCCTTCCAAATCGTTATCAGCAGTCCGATGGTTCTTTATGCCAAGACCCTGGGCGCCAGCGCCACGGTGCTGGGGATTATCGCAGGCATGATGCCCTTATTGGTGATTTTCCAGATTCCGGCCGCACATTATGTTTCAAGGGTCGGCTACAAGCGTTTTGTCTATGCGGGCTGGGGCATGCGCGTGATGTTTATTTTTGGCATGGCGCTGGTGCCAATCACCGATGATTTCCTTAACCCCACCAGTCGGCTGGCATTGATGCTCCTGCTGCTTTTTGCTTTCAACCTCTCACGCGGGATTTCAAGTTGCGCCTGGTTGCCCTGGATTACGTCGCTGGTTCCCGTGGCGGTGCGCGGGAAATATCTCGCGCGGGATGCCGGATGCGTGAACCTGGCGAGCTGTGGTTGTTTTGTGTTGGCGTCACTCTGTCTGGCCAGAGAGCCGCGTCCCTGGCAATTCGCGGCGCTCTTTTGCTTCAGCGCTTGCATGGGGGCGGCCAGTTTGATTTTTTTGAAACGCATCCCGGATGTCGAACCGCCGGAAGAGGAGCGCACCTCGAAGGCGAGCGTGCCCTGGGGCGACATGATTCGCTACGCGCCCTTTCAAAAACTGCTGCGGATGGTCATCGCGTGGTCCATGGCCTATGGCGGGCTGACCGCGTTCACGGTTGCCTTCTTGAGGACCGAAGTGGGAATGTCCGAATCGAAGATTCTGCTCGTGAGTTCAGTGGCGTTCCTCGGGGGCCTGAGCAGCCTGTGGATTCTGGGTTCCCGCCTGGATAGCCTGGGAAGCAAGCCCGTGCTGACGTTTTCCTTTGCGGGCTGGCTGCTGGTATTGGCGGGTTGGGGCCTGCTGGCGGGCCGGGTTATGGCCCCTCAGCTTTGGTTCATTCTCCTCCTGCAAGTGTTCATGGGACTGCTAGCCGCCCTGGTGGCGATGTCCAATACCCGGTTGGCCATGGCTATCGTGCCAGTCATGGGCCGGAACCATTTCTTCGCGATCTTTTCTGTTCTCGGCAATTTATCGCTCGGTCTGGCGCCAATTCTCTGGGGTTTGCTGATCGACGCGGTGGGCCGCTGGCAAAGTGTGTGGTTGGGAATTGAGTGGAATCGCTACACCGCTTTTTTTGCCGCGGCCGCGGTTGTCATGTGCGCCACCTTGTTTCTTTCCCGCCGATTGGAAGAACCCCAGGCGGCCAGCATGGAGGAGTTGCTGCGGGAATTCCTGATTCAATCTCCACAACGCGTCTGGGTACGCTTGTGGCCTAGAGAGTGATGGGAGGAGAAGATTCGCGCAGGAGGGGAGCCTGACCGTCATGGTGTCACCAAGCGAGGTCTTCTTCGAGATTGACCTGGCATGGACGAGACTGGTTGCCCAATCCTTTTGTAAGAAGATAAACTTTTCAAAGCTGTTGCTCGCTCATCGATTTCTTCGAAACTCCTCAAACCAATTCTCCACCAACAGCACAACCGAGTTGGGTGGCGGCAATGCGCCTGATTCATCGGCCACCCCACGGAGCATCAGGAAACGCTGCCCATCCAGTGTGACATCGAAGGGATTGAATGGATCCAAGCCGGATTGGCCAGCATCGATCCCTCCCGGCAGATCGAATACTTTGGCCGGCTCGAGCATCTGATGCGGGGCTTGCGGCTGAACGCGCGCCGACATCATGGTCCGCCGATTCAGGCTCAGATAAAACAGTTCCGAGCCATCGGGACGCCAGTGGGGCCGCCGGCCCCCCGCCCCTCTTGAAATCATGGTCTTATTCGCGAAGCCGGGAAATGTGCTCAGATAAATCTCCTCCTGGCCGGTTTCGTTCGAACTATAAGCCAACAAAGTGTCATCCGGAGAGATCTCTGCGCGGAAGGCAGTGGTCAACCCCATCGGGCATAACATGGTTTGTTCGGGATGGGCCATTTCCACGTAGCGCAAGCGCGCATCCTGTTCCAGCGCTAATTGCAGATATTTGCCACTGCGCGAAAGCTCGAAGGCAAAACCATCAAACAGCTTCTCCTCCGCTCCGACACCATCGACCGATAGAACCAGCACCATGTAGTTGCTCACGCCATGAGAGCTGCGGGAAAATAAAACTTTGCGGGCATCTCGAAACCAATAGGGAAGGGCCTGGGTATCGCGACTGCGATTCAAAAGCAGCGGAGCGCCACTCAGGAGGTCATAAGTCCAGATGGATTCTCCTCCTTCAGTGGCTCCCGCCCGTCCGGAACTAAAGGCGACCTGGCGCTCGTCCGGCGACAGCCGCGGCTCCCGCAAATTCGGAAGCGCGGGTCCACAAGTGGCGGTTATCTGCCCTGAGCGATTGACCCAGACCATCTGGCGCCTGGGGGAAGTATCCTCGCTGGTGAGTTCAAAGAGCAACGTTCCATCCGCCGAGATGCTGGGCAGTCTGGCCCCGTCGGCGACACGAAACGGGTCGCCCCTCCGCGCGAAGCGGGCCGAAAGGGGAAGTGCCCATGTTTCACGATGAAACGCTTTGGGTCCTTGAAGGTCGCGGCGCTCGAACACCAGATGGCCGGAGGGAGAATAGGCGGGGAGCCTCAACTGACCTCCCGCAATTTGGAGCAGGTCTTTTCGGCCGCCAGCCGGGGTCCACACCGTGATGGTGTCAATGCATCCAAGCCGGTTGGCCGGCTGTTTTCGATGGACCAGAAAAGCCACACCGCGGCCCCCTGGCAAGGCACACGGCTCATGAAAATCGATTTCCCCTTCCGCGGGAGCCAGGAAGGAAGTCGCCGGCCCGCCGCTGGCATCCACTCTGCCAAGACCGGAGGAACCTGTGGTGAGAACGATCCGGCCATCGGCGCACCAAACTCCGGCAATTGCTTCTCCTTCAGCCAGCCCGCTTTCGCTGCCGACCCAAATCGTAGCGGGCTGGCCGCCTGCGATGGCCACTCGCATCAGCTTGTTACGCTCGGAGTAGGCCACGTCCGTGCTCCACGGTGACCAGAAGGGGACCTGCAACTGGCCGCCCGATGCGAGCAGGACGGGCTGCCCGATATGATCCAGCCATCGGACCCACAAGCCATCCGCATTGACATACGCCAGCTTCTTGCCATCCGGAGAGAGGGCGAGCGCCGTCAAGGTGGGGGATGCGCCCTTCGTGTTTGGCGGAGGAAGAGTGAGTTCCAATTTGCGCAGCAACGCGACCGGCACGGTATCGCCACCGGCCTGGCGCGACGCGGAGGAAAGCGATTGGCGCCAAAGGAGCATCAGGAACCCAGCGAGACAAATCATCGCAACGGCCCAAGGAAAGATGGTTAGCTTGCTTTGCGGCCCAACCGCAGGCAGGGCGCCAGCGGCGATCAGAGGGGGCTGCTGCCACGGCAGCAACACCCGGTAAACGTCGATGGGCAGCTTAATATTCTTCAACTCCGCGGGGCCGAGCTTGACGACCGACGATTCGATCGCATTGCGAACCTGCCGCTCCACGTCCATGGATATGCAGATACCAGACGGTTCCGCCAACGGCTCGATGCGCGAAGCGATGTTCACGCCGTTACCCAATACATCTCCATCCTGATGCACGACATCCCCTATATGGATGCCGATGCGCACCTGAATCTGCCGCTCTGTCGGAGCGGTGACGTTTCGGGTCGCCATGACACGTTGGATTTGGATAGCGCAACGGACCGCGGCGAGGGCGCTGGCGAACTCCACGAAGAAGCCATCTCCAATGGTTTTGATCTCCTGGCCCTGGTGCCTGGGGAAGATTTCGCGCAGCAAACGCCGGTGCTCTTCGAGCAATTCCAACGCCAAGGTCTCGTCGCGCTGCGCCAGCGCGCTGTAACCTACCATGTCCGTGAACATGATGGCAGCGAGTTTGCGTTGCTCTGTTCCTTCGGTTGCCATCCCCTCGCATTAAACCAGATCGAGGCCGCCATTCAAATGATTTCAGATGGGAACGGGGCAGGCCGGCTCGAATTCACCTCCGCGCAAGCTAGTCTGCGGTGTCGTCACCAGGGGAGCGGTTGGCCGAGGTGAATGTAGGCTCCGTTCGGGCCGTCGGCGGGAAGCGTTGCAAGAGCGACGCTCGTTTTCGCGCCGTCGGCGACCTCCATGGTCGCGCCCTCGCCTCCCATCTCCGTCTTGACCCAGCCGGGATGCGCGGCGTTCACCTTGATCGGCGTCTCTCGCAATTCGTAAGCGAGTTGAACCGTGTAGGCGTTCACGGCAGACTTCGAGACGTTGTAAGCGGGCACTTTGAAGTCATAGATCGGCGACTTCGGATCACTGTGGAGCGTGTTTGAACCAAGGATGCTCGACAGATTCACAATCCGGCCTGCGTCACTTTTCCGCAGCAACGGCAGGAACGCCTGAGTCGTCGCGACCAAGCCAAAAAGGTTGGTGTCAAACGTTGACCGCCACGCCGCCAGAGATTGTTCGCTGACCTTCCTGGTTTGGTCATCTGCCATGACGCCAGCGTTGTTGATCAGGATGTCAAGACGTCCAAATTCCTGCGCGACTTTCTCAACTGCGCGCTGGATGCTTGCCGCGTCCGCCACGTTTAGCTGCAAGGCGCGGGCGTCAAGCCCTTCGCCGCGGAGTGTGGCGGCGGCAGCCTCGCCTTTGGCTGCATCGCGCGCGCCGATAAGAATGGTAATCTGTTGTTGGCCAAGCTGCCGGGCCGTTTCGAAGCCGATGCCTTTGTTTGCGCCGGTTATCAGCGCGATGCGTTTATTGTTCATGGTATTTTGATTGGTTGATGTTGCCGGGGCCTTCATTCAGCGTGCGAGAGTTGCTACTGCTTCGCTTCGAAACTCTCTGCGCTGTTTGTGTCCCCGCTCCCCTTGTACATGGCGCGCTCAGGGTAAGGATAGAGCGGCCTGGTCATCACGATTTTGCCGTTTTGCTTTTTCGAAGCGATAAGCTTGTCGGGCGTCTTGCGCTGTTCCACCCAGTCCACGATCACGAAAAGCCAATCCACATCCGCCGCGCCGGGGCCGCCGCCACAGTGCAGACATCCGGGAACCATGAAGAGGCGGCAATAGTCGGCAGCCTCGGCATCATGGGCCAGCACCTGGCGGAAGTAATCAATCGTTGCTTGCGCCGGCAGCGCCGTATCGGCCCAGCCATGCCAGAGGATCAGTTTGCCTCTGCGCGCCTTGAAACCGGTCAGGTCAGAATTGGTCGCGTTAAGAAACGTGGCGGCCACGCGGCCATCCTGCTCGAAGTTAGAGAAATCATAGGCGGTATAATCCCAATCAGGCTGATTGAAAATCAGGTACTTGTAAATTTGGGTGCCGAACGCAAACGTGAGATCCGGAACATGATCCTGGGCGAGTGACGACGCGGGGCCCGTAATCCAGGCGATCCATTGGTCCGGAATACACTCCGACACTGGCGCAAACCCAGGATAGATGGCCCCTTTGTTGTTCCGCGCTCCCTGGAAGATCGTCTCGAGGGCCTTGCGCTGTTCGTCCGTTAGCCCTGACACCTTGGACAGATCGAAGTGGACAGAAGCCGGGTCCTGGATGACGCCATCTTTCAAACCATCCTGCCCATCGCATTGTTCGATAATTCCTGCCTGAAGTTTTTCAAGCGCTTCCTTCGTAAGCACCGTGCGGTCGAGATGTCCTGCGTCTGGGTAAAGCGCCTTGGCGATTGTGACCATGGTCGCGGCAATTCCGGTCCAGTTGAAAGCAGGCGCGCCTGCGACGATGCCGTCAAAGTCCATTGGATATCGCTGCGCCTCCATCATGGCCTGACCTCCGCCTCGCGAGCAGCCTACGAAATAGCAATGCTCGGCATCGGTGCGATAGTAGCTGCGAATCAGTGCCTTCGCCACTTCCGCTGTCCGATGTACGGCCAGGTAACCGAAGTTCACTTTCGCTTCTAGATTGTCCAGCGCCCACCCGGCCATATAGCCCGGTTCCGACTGGTGCCCGGTGTCCGTCCCCACGGTGGCATAGCCCAGATTGACCGAGTAGCGAGCCCCGTTCTGCACGGTGCCGACGAACCCTCCCCCGCCGCCCATGACAAATCGCCCGTTCCATGCATCCGGCAAGAGCAACTCAAAACGGATGTGACCGCCAATGACCCCCTTCACCTCAGCATAACGCGCGCTGCTGGTTTTTTTCTGCGCGTTAGGAGTTACCATCGTGACCGACTCCAGGACCACATCCGGCAAGCGCACTTGCCGAAGCTCCTCGACCGTGAGGCGATTCGTGGATTCCCCCCACCCGGAAGCAGCGCCGCATAGAATCATGAGAGCGAACACAAAGCTTCGTTTCATATCCGAGAGGTATAACCGGCTGATTTGTCCTGGGCAATCAGCAACCGACAGCGATTAGATTGATGTAATTTATGCGGCGTTGCGCCGTTGCCGATGGAGGCGGGCTTTAAAGTCCCGCCAGCATTTGGCATTTCCCTCCAAAAATCTGTCACGGCTCTTTCATTATTGCATCGAGTGAAGCCCGATCATGTTCCCCTCAGTATCATAAACAAGAGCGATGAATCCATATTCGCCGATGGACATCTTCGCTCGTTGAATTCGTCCACCCTGCTGTGCTGCACGGGATGCTTCGACCGCACAATCGGCACAGGAAAAATAGACGATTGTTCCTCCGGTTCCTGAATCCTTGCCAGGCATTTTGACGATTGCCCCCGAACACCCAGGAATGTCCATGCCCATCGGAAAGGCCCATAATTCCATCTCGGGACTCTCAAGACGCTCCAGGGTCACTTGAAAAGTTTTCTGATAAAAAGCCTTGGCCCGTTCTATGTCTTGAACATAGATTTCGAACCAGCCTACGGGATTACGATTTGTCTTCATATTCATAACGTGTGTCATTTTTAAGGTGTGTTTGTGTAACCGTCAACCTCATCATATTGAAGTCTAACGATGTCAGCGACGGGAGCCAGGCGCCGATTCAGGAACGACTGCGGCTTGGTTGGAGCGCGGAGGACCTGGTCCGCCGGCCAAAGAACGACCCAGGGAAACTGGCCCTCGCGGTGCGGCTGCGGCGTGAGACCACCCTGACGATCAAGGACATCACGGCGCGTGTTCATTTGGGAACCTACAACACCGCAAACGCGCGGTTGCACCGGGCGACGAAAGAGGGGTTCGCATTCTGTGGCAGGGCGGAAACGACGATGAGAAAATGAATCAAAAGACAACAATATATGGTTTGACTGTCGGCGGGAGTTCAAAAGGAGAATTCTGCGGGAGCTCAAAAGGAGACAGATCACAGCGAGTAGTTTCCCAAGATTTCCGGCCAGATGTTTTGAGGGGGAAGTGGGGGCTGGGCCACGGCCGAGAACTGGCGTAACGGTTGGTGGTTGAGGGTGACGGCGGCCCGTTTTGTAGGGGCAATGGGCCATCTGCGGCCCAGTTTATCGAT
>JBBRPK010000122.1:0-17644 GCA_038228235.1 Verrucomicrobiota bacterium | reverse complement strand
GCACAAAATCCTACTGCATTGCAGTCGGGTTTCGCCCCCGATTGGTTCCTGCAAATCGTGTTCGGAAAGCCTCTAGCTCACACGGCTCTCACATGGGAATTTCACCGTCGAAGGAACTTCTACTGCATAGTTACGGCTTAGAGCCTGTTTTAAAATTGCGTGAGGTCCTGCGGCGAGGGATTTTGGCTGTGGCCAAGGCGGCGAGGCCGGAGCATCCCCGCAGCGGGCTGTGATGGCCGAGTCAACGCAGGCCGCAGACAAAAGACCCGCCGCCCGGAGGGTTTTCGGGGAAAAGGCCGACTGGCTTCGTTGCTCCGCGGTCGCAGATCGCTGGCGGATATGCTCCCCTCGTCGCGCCTCGCCATCCGGCCTTTTCCCCGAAAACAGGACCCCACGGAATTTTAAAACAGGCTCTTAGGGCGCGACTTGTTTGACGCGATAGAAGTGCGGCGGTCCCGCGTGTGGTGCGGTCGTCTTAAAGCTCGTTTTGGTGCCCGTCGCTGTGATGATCTTCGTGGTGCCCCAGATTTTTAGATTGGCGGTCATTTCCACGGCGTATTTCTCGCCCGGGACCGAATTCCACGTAAAGGTGAAAGGGCCGCCCGGGATGGGGGCGCTCGTGACGAGAAGGGTGCCTTGGCAACTAAAGAGCAGGTTGCTGGCATCCGTGACCTTGGCGCAGACCATGCCAGTAACCGGGTTTCCGCTCAGATCGCGATTGACGATTTGCAAAAACCAGTTGGTTGCGTTGAGATTGGGAATAAAAATATTCGTGCGCAACGCAATCAGTTCGTCCGCGCCGAAATCTTGCAAGAAGCTGAAGTCATACAAGTCCGGGGCCGGTAAATCGGACCGCTTGACGAGCAGATCTGCGTCAGCGGAGTTCAACCCAAAGATTTCAAAAACCACTCCGGAGTTCGTTCCAGCCACCACGAATCGGAAGAAATTCGTCAGTGTATCGGAGGACAAGGCTGTAAAGTTGGTCGGAGTGCTGTCTGCCAGATCGACGTAGCTCCAAAGGGGAGCGGTGGATTGGGTGGCGACAATATCGTAATGGACATTCGCGTCAGGAACGGTGTTATAAACTCCCACATACCACCGGCCCGGCGAGAGCTTCACCGGCAGGGAGTTGGAATTGACGATGATGAGATCGTTACCCAACGATGGTTGCGTGCTCTCATAATCAAAAAACGTGGGGCGCGGGAACAGATCCACGACCGGCAGGGCCCGTCGCAACACCAGGTTGACGTTTCCGTCGGCGGGAATCACGCTGACTGTCGTCGAAATAACATCAGTCGAAGTCACATCGAAATAATAATAATTCATGTTGGTTACCGCGATGGACGGATTGTCCCTGATGGTCAGAAATGGATAGGGATTGGACGAAATCAGCTCGTTGAGGATGGGAATGCCATTGAGCAAGGGAGTGACCCGAATATTGAAGTCTGCTCGAATGGTGAAAGTATTCACCTCGGTCGGATCCACATTGCGAACGCCGAGGTAATAAAACCGGCCTTGCGGCAATGTGGCGCCCACGGGACTCGTGGTGGTGGCAAGGAAAGGACTTGGCACAGGGCCTACTGGGTCGGGCGGCGATTGGCCAATGGGCAAACCAAAGGGGCTGTAGAGCAGTTCCACCCCTGCGCCTGCGCCAGTGGCGATGAGGGTGTTGTTTGCCATGGTGACCTCATCGGGCACCGCCACGACAAAGTATTTAATCTGATCGCGGCTTACGAAATTGGTATAGGGAACACCATTCGTGAGCGGAATGGCGGCTGGAGAATCCGCAAAAGTAAAACGAAGCGACCAACTGAAAAGCGTGCCGACGTTGGTCGAGCTCATGCCGGCCCCGGCGCGATTGTCCCAAACTTCCAGCCGCCAATCACCCAGCGCCGACTGGCCGACGAAAGGGGTCATTGGCTCTTCGGATTGATAATAGACCGTGGAGACCAGTTCATCGATCTCGAATGAATCGAAAAGCAGGGTGGTGTTAATATCCGGCTGCAGGACCAGGTTGGTCATGGTCGAATTAGCCAGAAATTGCCTGGACTCGACCTTCCAATTGGCGCTGCCGGTGATGGGGATGGCGTTGGCGCCGAGCATTACCTGGCCGCTGGAATATTGGCATTGCTGCCACCAGGCAGTGGCGTTGTAGAAGCCAGAGGCATTGGAGGGCGGGGGGTTGTTGAAGTTATTATTGTTGACCCCCAGGAAAAGATAGTAATCGCCCGGCTGAGTCGGAGCCGTGACCACCATGTTGGTGCCTATGTAGAAGGGGACACTGGCAACGGTATTCGAGGTGAGCATCTCCGAGCTGAAGCTAAAACACCCGATCAAGGAATAGATGGGCAAGCCTGCTACCAAATTATTTGTATCACCCTCCGACCCCGGGTCGGCCGTGATCAAGACTTCCTGTCCGGGGCAAAGGCGAACTTTATTGGCCCAAACTGGACGACTTTGCCCGCCTAGAAACTGATTGGTCACGTTAAGCTGTTCAAATATATCAGCCGTGACCGAGATCCCAATAGCCATGTTCTGGGTCGGGGAACTGGAAACCTTACGCTGCACGAAGTTCAGGACGTAATCGTGATCCGGGACGACGATGTTGCTTAAGGAAAGACTCAACTGTCCGGAACTCAAAGCCAGGAAGTTCGTGCCCCAATTAGTGCTGCCGAGGGTAAGCGCGGCATACGGATGATTGGTGTCAGAGAGAACGGCCACACCATTCGTTACCACCGTCCAGTTCTCAAAGGAATCCATCTGGGCAAAATTCGTTTGATTCGTCAGCATGTTCACTGATTCAAAGCTGTTGCTGAACACAATGCGATTGGTCGGCAGCGTAAAGTACGGCGGCACCCCAAATTTAATTGGACCGGCCAAGTTAGTGTTGTCGGTGAAGGTGGCATAGTTCCAGGGACCGGTGATGGTGGCTTGATAATGCCACTGGGTCTGAGCCTCTTTACTCCCGCCTTCATTCATCACGATAGTTACCACCGTGGACAGGCCCGGCCCATAGTTGATGGAAAAAGTGCCAGCCCCGCTGATGAGGCCCGAATCAAAAATGCGGTTTCCATCATAATAAACGCGAATTTCGTCCGGGATTTGGAAAAAGTCGTAAACAATCTGAATCAAACCGGACCTTTGGCCAGTATCGATGTTCGTCCTGACTTCCTCCGGCCCACCTGTCGAAGTAAACGGAACGACATACGTGACCGGCAGGCCCAACCCATAATTGGTTGCGCCGAATCCCCCCCGATTTTCGCTTAGCAAAATGCGGGTGCCCTGTGGGTTCACCAGGTGGAACACCAGGTCAGAAAGCCTCGGGTGATCGACGCGCATTCCCACTCTCAAATCTGCCACGATCCGGTTGTTCGTCACCACAATGATCGAATTGGTGACGGCGTCATCCGGGAGCAACTTGGGAGTGTCGGAGGAGTTGTAAGTTTGCGACGCAACTGCCGTAAGCCCGTATTGCAACTCGGCGCGCAGGCGGACGGTAACATCCGAGCTGCTGGGATTGAAGTAATTGATGAAGTACTTGTTGCCCGGCTGCAAGCCCGGGCTGTCGTTCAGACCGAAGGACATAACACCGCCTGGAGGATCGATGCTCGCCTTTTTATCATAGTTTACGGCGTCAGGGCAGTCGCCCAGACGGATATAAACCTCGACCGTGCTCGGGGGTTCCACGGTGATGACCACGTTGGTCACCCCAAAGGGCACATCGAGTTCCTGGCAATCCCCCCATTGCTTCGCCCTCGCGCTCACCAAAATCCCGTTAGGATTGGTCAGATCCTTTTGCGGCTCGATGTAACCGACAAGGCTATCCACCTGCCCGACGTGGAAAGGGGCATTGTCGATCATGGTGAAGCGCCACATGCCAGCCGCCAGTTCGCCCCTGAAATCGCGCAGCCGCCCCGGGCCATCCGGGATTTCGCTGCCCGGCAGGGAGTTCTGCTGGCTATCATCATAAAGGAAGGTTTGGGTGCCGGCGAAGGAGCGATGGTTATTCAACACTGCGGAAGCGGCTGAGGCGGTGGGGTGGGTCAGGATGCCAAACAAATCGCCGGCGTTTTCGTGGGTGAAAGTATTGGTGAGGACGATGCGGCGCACTTTGGCGGGGTCCAACACAAAAGCGAACATATCCACGGCCTGAGGCGCCTCGGGCGTGCCATCAGGGATTGCGACCGGCGCAGGCATAAAAACCAGGCGGATGTTTCCCTTGGAATCTCTTCCGAGGTCGTCGAAAGCCATGCCGAAGATTCCGAATTCCCCCCCCTGCTGATCCTCTGATTTGACGCCGAGGTAAAAAACGTCGCCCGCTTTCACGTTGGTATAGATAATCAACTCGGTTCCACCGCGGTTTCGCGAGGAACGTCCGCCATTGTTCCCATTGATAGCATCGGCGATCACCGTCGCATCCAGGTTGGTCAGCGCGGGATTTGGCGAGGCATAAAGATCGAGATCGGCGTCGCGGAAGCGCGTTCGGGAAAGATTGTAGGGAGCGAAGGTGGCGAACGCGACGTTCGTGAGGGTGGTTGTGTTTGTGTAAACGTAAAAGTTCCACTGGTTCGTTACTCCATTGTTAAGCACATTCAGCAGCGGGTTATTGGCTCCGACCCGCTCGAATAAGAGCGGCACTCCGTTGCTCAGGCCTTTGACGAAGATGCCGGGGTCGTAGGGCAGTTGCGGGACCACCGGAACATCCGAGATGGTGATGGCGTTGGTGAGCAGCGAGTTGCCGCTGGAAATCACCAGCGCATAATCCTGAAGAATGCCATTCGTTTGGCCGGTGACCGCGTTGACGTTCACCCGATGGGCACGAACGATGACGGTATAGTTCGAACCGACAGGCCGATTGATGAAGACATTCTCCACGTTGTTCACCACGTCTGCTAGAGGCGCATTGGTGTCGCTGGAAGTTGTGACGTCGTTGAAATCGCTTCCCTGTGGAATGTTATTCCCGATATAGACTTCTCCGGTCACGGTGTTGGTGACGATGAGG
Organism: Verrucomicrobiota bacterium; assembly: GCA_038228235.1. Classification (GTDB taxonomy): domain Bacteria; phylum Verrucomicrobiota; class Verrucomicrobiia; order Limisphaerales; family JBBRPK01; genus JBBRPK01. The sequence continues at coordinate 12,642 of JBBRPK010000122.1, read as the reverse complement.
TCAAGATCGTTGACCAGCTTTACGCTCGCGCCAGGGTTGCCCGGTGGATCGGTCCATACCAGGGTAAAGCGCAACGGAGCGGTCCGGGCAAACGGGGCGATAGCCACCTTGCGCGTATCGCTTTGGCCGGTGTAAAGCCGGTTGGTGTGGAAGATGGCCACCGGCCAAGTGCTTTCGCTGCTTGGACCTCCATTCATGGCCGAGGGCAGCGAGTTGGTCAGGTTGACAACGCCCCAGCCCTGGTAATTGATCGAATTTTGGACCTGCAGACTATATTCTTGTCCTACGGAGCGAGCGCCATTAATCAGCATTGCTTTCATCAAGGCCGGCCAGTTTTCATCTTTAGTCAGGCCCAGCCGTTGCTCGAAGAATTCCTGCATCAGCGCCAGCACCCCGGAGACGGCTGGGGCGGCCTGGCTGGTGACCCTTTCGTAGCGGTACCAGGGGTCCAAATCCGAGTTCAAATTCGAGAGCACGATGAGCGAAGTATTCACGTTCGTGTCTTGAAGATAGACCACGGTGATCAGATCATAATTAACAGCCTGCCTGCTCTGGTTGCCCACCGCATAGAACCAGAGGCCGGGCGTCACGGGGATGTTGAATGAACCATTCGCAATGAAATCATTGGTCAAGTCCGGCGGTGAGTCTGCTTTCGCATAGAGGGGCAACGCCGGAAAGGGCGCGGGCGAAAATTGATTGGAGCGTGTGATGACGGCCAATCGCACCGCGTTATCCGGAAGTAGAATTTCGTAAGCATTCGTTTTGCCCGGCAGGACTACCTGGCCGTTAATCCGGCTCGCCTGCGCTACATTGGGAGGCGTCGCGCTGGGACTTTTCCATCCGCTGGCGCGGCAGGAAATCACAAATTCACCAGGCGCCACCAAGTCCGGCTTAAAGCGTCCCGCTGCGCCTTCCAATCCAATGCCCACATTGCCGCGGCTGGAAAAGAAAGCGACTTGATGATCGCTGTCCGTTTCCAGGGCGAAGGGCCGGTTGGTCGTCCCGTCGGGATTGACGTATTCGTTTGGAATGCCATTGGATCCACGAAGCTTTTCAATCGCCCCCACGGTGATCCCGTTCTTGGAGGTCGCTGGGGAGACGATGGTTTCCTGCCTTGGCCCCAGCCCGTTCCCGTCGCCCTCCCCGCTATTGCCGGCCGCAAACACAAAGAGCACTGGTTGCGGTCCTGTTTGGCGTGGAATGGCATCGCGCACGGCCGCATCATAGCTGGCGGCGGAATCGTCGTAATCGAAGACGGTGTCATAGCCCCAGCTATTGTTCGAGATGAAAGCATTCGTCAGGGCGGCTATCTCCTGCAAATAGGTGTCCGAGATAAGAGGACCGGTGACCAGATCAATCTGGGAGACAAAGAGCTTGGCCTTGGGCGCCATGCCGCGGAAATTTGCATTAGTCGGAGAACCTGGAGGAGTTTTCGTCACGCTGGAAGACATCGAGCCGCTTCCGATGATAGTGCCCGCGACATGAGTGCCGTGCCCATCCGGATCAATTGTCGCGTTGATCGTGTCGCCAAAGACGCGGGTATCAAAATCCGGATGGGACTTGTCCACTCCAGTGTCATTCATATCGACCAACACACCGTTGCCACTGAGGCCGAGATAGTTAGGAGCGGTAGTGGAATTGGTGGCCACGCCGATGCGCGGGCGGGTGAGGTCGTTCAGCAGTTGGCGAGAACGATGCACCTGGACCAACTCTACCACTGACAGCGCGGCCAAAGCAGGCAAAATGCCGGAAGGCGCCTCCACGATCAGTTTATGGCCAAAGGGCGAGCGATCTTCGCCAAGCAATTTCGCGCCGAGGGCTTCCAGGGATTTTAAGCCGGCGTCCCGTTCGCCGGGGAATACCAGGACATTCAGGTTTGCGCCCTCGGGTAGTGATTTACTTTCCACTGCCAAGGCGAGCAACGCCAGGTCGAGTTTGTAGTACGGTTCCCACGGCAGTACGCTTTGGGTCTCCGGCAGTGAGCGCAACTGGTTCGCTCCCGCTTCAGAAGCGCGCACCAGATAGGCATTGTTGGGAATATAGGAAACGATGGCGGCCCCGGCATCGTTCAACCGCGACCGAAAGGCCTCATCGAGAGCGCCGCGTGACTGGACGATGTAACTGCCCGGATCACCTTCGGCCCGGAGATGGGCGGGGATGGCGAGGCCATTGGTGACGCTCGTATCGATGAGCGCATTCCGAAGCAACACCGCGCTATCACTGCGCATCAGTTCTTCGAGTGTCCTGGCAGTATTGCTGAGGCGGTTGGTCAGGAGCGGATTGGAACGCGCCGCTTGGGCGGCATTTGTGTGTGGGGGATTTAACGCAGCAGGAACGGGGGAAAGCAGCGGGGCGTGATGAAAGTTGCCTGCGCCTAATTCCTTAATGGCGGTAACTGCGGCTGTGCTGTTGGCCTGGTCCGAAAGGGCGTCGCGGCGCGACCGTTCGTCGCCTAAATGCCAGAACACCCCTGCCAGGATGAAACAGCTCAGGCTGATTAGGAACCACGTCCTCGTCTTTAATTGCATAGGTCGATTATCACTCTAATTAACCACATTTTCCGCTAATCCGCTGGTAAAATATTGAAATTGAGTATGGCGGGCTTGAGTCCCGCAGCATTGCCTCGAACATCGCGCCCCACCTCAAGCTTCATGAGTGTCCGGGTGAACACTTCGCCGGTGACTTGGTAGTTCGTGCAGATGCCAAAATGCGGACCGCCGGTGACGATGGATTTATCCGCTGGCTTGAGGGATTGCCCGAAAGAGTAAATGACGTAGCGCGCATCGCCCACTTTCAGGAGCGAGAGGATTTGGCGCGGTATCCGTTCGTAGGCCTCGTCCGTAAAACCAAATTGCTGAATATCTTGAGCGGAGTAACCTGAGACGGGATCAGCATTCAAATTGATGAAAGGAGATCGCGTTGTCAATTCAGGCACACTCAGAACTTCGCCCAGGCTGCGAAAGACCTGGTTGGGATGTTGCAGGCGATTCCTGTTAATGCCATCCACAATGGCCTGGATCACAGGCGCGTTCGCGAGGGGATTAATGAGTAGGGTCGTAAAGTTGTTAGAGGAGGGAGCCGTGCGCGCGATATTCGGGACAGTGTTTGAAAAAACAGTGAGGCTCCCCAGGACCGCTGTCCAGGCTGCCAGGCCGTTTTGGTTGATAGAGAGTTGACCATGCGACGCATTTGGAGTCTGGGCCACCGTAAAGATATCCAGCAGCCGCCAATCGTTGGTCGGGTGCGTGCGATAATCAGAGGATTGCCTGAACCAACGCGCCGGATCGGCGACCTCCGCTTTCAAATAAACTGTCTGCCAGGGTGTGCCACGGTGTACTCGGCCCAGCCAGCCGATGCTGGGAAATTTTTGAGCGGGGAAGTCCCAGTCATCCGAACCGAACACTCCTGGATCCTTGATCCCGACGTAAGTATCATTGGGATCGGGTGAGTCGCTGTTTTCCTTCGTCGGATTTCCCAACCATGGTTGATAGCGCGGATTGACGCGACCGAGGTTTAGATTGTTCGTGAATGTTTCATTGGGCTTCAGAAACCGCAGTTCGTTCGTGGTCCCTCCTAAATCCTCGGCCATATAATGGACCAACGGATCATTGGCCTGCCAGGTGACCGTGTGAACGAAACGGCGCGTCGCAGTGAAAGGGGCTTGTTGGAACAGATTATTGCTGGTGGATGAATTTCCGATAAAAGCCTGGAAGCTCGCGATCGAGCTCGCTTTGTCGTTGCTCTCGGCATTGTACGCCTTCCAGTCTGCCGGTGAAAGGTTTGGGTTTCCCAGTGAGATTGCCAATTGCTTGAGGATTCCGTCGGTCGGGGTGGAGAGAGTGGCGGGAAGTGGACTGCGATTCGTGCCCCAGAGCGAGGCGATGGCGTTCGGCTCTGCGAAACTTCTATTTAGGCCCATCAAAAGCGCGGTCAAATTTAGATTGGTTTGATAGGACAGGCACACTACGTCCAGCACCCGGGGGCGAGCCGAAAGAGTCGAAACGATGTAAGTGAGGCGATTTGTTAAAACCAGCCGCCAGTCAGCCACAGGCAACTCTCGAGTGCGTGGTTGAAATGAATTGGTCGCATTGTCAAACCCCTTTCCGGTATAACGGGAGTTGGTCAGAATAATTAAATTGGTGTAAAGCGGAACCATAAAACCGGCTGTATAGCCATACCGGCCGGGAGTTCGGGGGTTGAAATGCCAATTACCGTTGGTGGACGACAGAACCGTGGACACATTTACGGCGGGAAGATTTACGGGAAGCGTGAAGCCATCGACCGCATTGCTAAACACCCCGCTGAACATGTTCGAAACATAGACCTGAAAACTATTGCCGAAAGCGTTGGAATAAGAATTCCAGGTCTCGAGCCCAAAAGAATTGGAAACGCTGAGCAGCATGATCTGGTTGGTTTGATTGGGCGGCGCGTTGGTATTCGGACGGCCTACCTCCAGCTTGCGGGTGATTTGAAAGAAAGTCTGCAAAGTGAATTCGTTAAAATTGGGCAGCCCTTTTTTTGCGCCCACAACTGCCGGCAACCCGTACTTGTTCGTGGAGGCCCATTGCATGGCGGTGTTCCGATTGAGATTGGTCGTGTAGCCGATGATGTTGGTGGCGGGTGTTCCGTTTAGATTCCGCGCTGTGCCCACGATGGGCAAGAATACCGACGGCATCGGATCGTTAGTAGTGGCATCGTAAATGTTCGCAGCCACTTGCAAGAGCCGATGCACAGAGGGTGTGTAAAGATTCAACGGAGAGACGGGGATGTCCGTGATTCCGAAGGGAATGTTGGTCATCGCCCAGTTGGTGACTCCAAAATTGACAAAAAGCGAATTCGACTGGGAGGTCAGCAAAACCTTTCCCACGTTGGTAAAGAAGGTGAGAGCATTCCAATCCGCGAAATTCCGGGCGATGCTGTTGACGTTATCGTAATTCAGATTGATGCGGCCCGGTGTTTCAGCCAGGTAATCGGCGGAATCAAAAGCGCTGATTTGGCGGATAAGTTTTGGAATCTCTGCTTGCTCCCGTTCTTCAGCCGTGTCCGTTCCTAATTGAGCGAACAGTCGGGAAAGCGTATAGCGATCATAAGAACTGCTTCCCGCTGATATGGCGCTGAGGCGATCGATGAAATTTGCCGGCGGAGACGGAGGAAATTTGCTGCGATCAAAAAAATCGTGGATGCCGTGAAAGTGCCGCCGGCTGCTTGCCCCAGGCCACCCCGCGATCAAGAGGTCCTCCCCTGGAAGGCTCTCATCGTGAGCCAGGCCATCGATTCCGTCAGCGGTGAATCGCAAGCCATTGGGACCAAAGATGGCTTGAACGGTGTCATTCGGGCCATAGTTGCCGCCGTAACGATATTGCAGGAAAGCGCGCGCATCCTCGAAGGCGGTGCCGGTGCTGATAGGCCCATAAGAATAGTTGCTTATGGCGCCATAGACATTCGTGTTCAAAGCAGTCAGAAACGCCGCAAGGTTGATTTCATAAGTGCCGAAACCCTGGTTCCGGAAATAACCACTGCCCTTGGGTTGCGACTGATTATGAATAAAATTCAGGTCCAGTGTTTTTCCCACCGGCAGAATGATGAAGGCGTAACGGCCAAGGAATCGGTTGTTTGCCGCGTGGGGCAAGTTGGGCTTTTCCAGGACGCCAATCCATTCCGGATCGCCAACAAAAAAGAGAGCATTCGTGCCGACGGGACGGCCAGCATCGTCGTAGGGCAGGAAGAATCCGTTGGTTTCGAACTGTCCGTTGCGATTTAGATCCAGATAGAACCGAAATTCGCTGGCTAGCGGAGTTCCGGGCCGATTGGTTCGGACGAAAACCGGCGCTCGTGGATCAAGCTGCAGGTTGGCCACGTTCTTGATAAAATCCGCCGGACTTAGCGGCTGGCCATTCGCATAAACGTAACTGACATTGAATGGGCTTGGAGGCCCCGCGGGGTTAAAACCGTTCGGATTGATGAAGTTACGCGAGACGGTAAAATCTCCGTTCAATATGTTGCTCGTGGCCAGGGCGGGAACCGAGATCTGCGCCGCCGCCCGCGCGCCTGCGGCGTCCGCCATATAACGCGCATCAGTCAGATTTCCAGTTTGAGCGACCGACGCTCGCTCTCGCCGGCTCAAGGCCAGAAAGGTCACGGCCACCACGGTGATGACCGATAGCATAAGCAGGGTGACGATCAGGGCTACGCCGCGTTGGGGAGAGCTTTTCATTGGCCGGTCCGAATGGGAATGCGTTGGTGGAATAGATGCACCTTTTCGACGTGGTTCGAGAGGTACTGAAAAGCCCGGGTGGGATCCGTTCCCTTTACCAAAGGATCGGCCAGGGCTTTGTATCTCTCAAAGGCGCGTGGTTCCAGAATCCCTAACTCCAAATCAAGGTAGGCGGGCAATGCGCTATTTGTGAAGCTATTAGTGAACGAATATTTTGAATCGACGTAGTTCGTCCAAAACTGCCCCTGCGCGTTGTAGGGACTTATTCTCAAGTCCACCACCTGATCAATCACGCGGTGAGAGTTGGCAGGAGGGGGATTCTGTTGAGTGGCTGCCAGAAAATTGGTAAAGAGCCAGTAAATCTGGGAATTATCGGTAACATTGGTCACACTCAACTCAAAGCGATACAGGGTGCCGATGGGTTCTGTCGAGAAAGGCAAGACGAAATAGCCCGTTCCGATCCAATCGTCATTGTTCTGTCTTAGAAAGAAAAAGTCCTGGATAAGATTCACACGAGGCGCACTGGGGGCGGGACGGGGCTGAATCAGAGCTGGGAAGGCGGTCTGAGCATAAACGTTGACCTGGCCATCCCGGCCAGAAGCGCTGATTTCGGGCAGTTCTCCGGTCAGCAATTCCATGGCCGCGCGTCCGCTTTCCAACACATCCACTTGCGTCGCAGTCAGTCGAAAGGCGCGCTGGGTCTGATAAAAAACTGCCAATAACGCCGCAATGATGATTAAGAGCAGGGTCACCGCCACCATCATCTCGATTAGGGAAAAGGCGCTCGTGCGAGGAGCGCGGATTTTAGTCCGCTTCGAGCCGACGGCCATTTTTGTCCCGGAGGGACAAACGATGATAGCCCGGCGTTTCAATGCCGGGTTTGAGGTTGGCGCGGGATAAGTCCCGGAGGGACGACTGAGGCAGTCGATTTCAGCCGTCCCTTCGGGACTTGGCTCTCGTTGATCGCTGTCCCGGCGTTGAAACGCCGGGCTATTCTCGACCATCCCTTCGGGATGATGATTCCGGAATCCTACCCGTCCTATATTCCCACCCGCTGCGCCTCGGGAAGCGCGCATTCCGGGGAAACCGGTGTCGCGATCCTCCGCCGCCGGCATTTCGGCCTGCCTTCCTGTAACGATCTGAGGGTGATCCGTTCTCATGTTTATTGGGCCAGATAGGTTGTGGGCTGGAACCAGAAATAATTACGTCCACCAATGGGCTCAGCGGGCAAGGTTCCGCTCACCAAGGCGCGGAAGACCTTCTTGTTTCCTCCCACACCACCACTCGGGAATAGAGGCCAGCGAAAAGTCAGGCGCAATTCATACAGATTATTGTGGAGATCTCGGGCCATATTCGGGATCGCATTGGTATCCGAGCTGTTGGAGGGTCCAAAGGCTGTCGGCGCATCAAAGGCGGAAAACGGAACTACCTCGGAAACCAATAGGTACTCGAAATTAACAGTCGAACCCGCATCCTTCTCGACCGCTGAGCCGCTGATCGCGCGAAACTCTGCTTCGACCCTAAACTCATTATCATTGGTGCGGGGAGTGCTCAGGATTCCAATCAGGTTCCCGCCGGTATTATAATCTTTAGGATCAGGTATGTAGTTAGTGACGAAACTGCCCGTTACCGGCGGCTCTCTGTACACATATCTGAGCGAGGTGGGAGTTTGCTTCACATAATTCGTCAAATCATCCAAACCCCGAGCCCCATGTCGAATGGCTTCCATTAAATAAATCCCATCCTGATCGATGAGGGTATCCGCTCGATTGTCCTGTTGCACTCGCATGGCCGTGGGCAGGACCCCAATGATGGCGACGAGCGCAAAGCCGATGATGGCGATGCAGAGGGCGATTTCTACCATGGTGAAGCCGCTGCGTCGTTGTTGCGGAAAACGCATTCTCATAGGCTCTTCCGATCCACCAGGGCGCGCCCGGTCACGGCATCGATTTCGATTTCATTGTAAGTGTTGGGATCTTGCGAATTATTGCCGCCAGCCTCCCGTGGGCTGGCTGGCGTCCAAACCGGCGCTCCGGTGGCATCTCGATCCAGGAAGATGCTCCCTCGCGCCAAGGGAATGATGCAATTGGGCAACGCCCGCTCGTAAATGCCACGCGTCGTGTTGTTCGTGTCCAGATGTCCGCCTTGCGGGTCAAAGGCGATATAGGGCAAGTTTAATGTATTCGGGCTGTCGCCCGTGGGATAGGGGAAATCTTTGTAATCAAATCGGATGACCTGCTTTAACTGCCCGAGCGCATTGGTGAAAGGGTAGGTGATTTCGAACTTATTTTTGGCGATAAAAACCCCATCCGGCAAGGCTTTGAAATTAGTCAGATATTTTTTGGTGGGGCGCCCAGGCTGGTCACCGACCGTTCGTTCCGAAATTAAAGCATAGGCTGTATATTGCCACGGAAGCAACTGGTTCTGTTGGGTCGAGGCAAGGAAACCGTAGAGACTTTGGTCTGCGACGGGCGGCATGAAAACCACGCAGACAACACTTCGGCCATTGATGGCCCGCTGGCGAGCCAGGGCAAGGTCATTCAACAACTGTTCGTTGGCCGAAGCCATGGTGTTGGAACGCGTCAGTCCTTTCAGATGCGGCAGAGCCACTGACGTCAAAAGCCCAATGATGGCCAGGACAATGAGAAGTTCGAGCAGGGTGAAGCCTCGGACAGCGCGGAATCCTGGCAATGCGCGCACAAGGGACAGTGACCTCGTTAAGAGCGCATCTTTGGAGTGCGGTGACTTGTCACCGCCTTGAGCATGCGACTTTTCGCCGTCAAAGACCACAAAGCTACTCTCTGGAGTTTTCGTTTCCATGCCTTATTCCCAGCTTAGGATATTGTCTTGGTTCTCTTTCTCCTTAGGGCCCGCAGTAGAATTAAACTTTCCATTTGGGCCAAACGACCAAATCATAACTTGGCCCGGGATGAGGCCGCCTCCACCCGCCTTCTTGATGACATCATAGTAGAATCCATCCTGGCACTTGTTATCGTCGTTCAGGTCGAGAGTGATGATGTAGGGATTGCCGAATGGATCACGAAAAACGCCATCGTTGCCAATCCCCGGGCCATTGAAGGTGGTGGCATCTTTCGCATGAAAGAAGGGAATTTGCCGGGGGTTGTAGGCATTGTTCGGTGAGATATTCCGCAGAATGTCGATTAAGTCTCTATTACAGGCTTGATAAGGGTTAGCTCCGCTGACGATGGTGGGAGTGTACTGCGCCAAGCCCGTCGTTCCATACGTAAAATCCGGGGAACTTGGCGTAACGCCGGCCAGAGCTTCCTTGTGAACGGGCATGCGGCTGTATTCGGTTTCGTATTGGTGAATGGCGGTCGCGAGATCACTCATCTCCGTCCTGGCCACGCTGATTTTCGCTTTCTTCTTCGCGCTGGCCAGGGCGGGCAACAATAATCCGGCCAGGGTGGCGATAATTGCGATGACGACCAGAAGTTCGATGAGCGTGAAACCGCGGCGCGGATGACCGGCGGAGCGCGTTGAACCCCTCAACCGTAGCAGCCGATGTGAATCGGCTCTGATCTTTCCGGGGAAAATAGTGAGCCGAGTCACCTCGGCTGCTACGAGGTTCATGGGGAGGGGAGGAGTTTTCATAGGGCTGCTTACTTTTGTTTTGCTCGTGGGTTCCCGGGAAATCTTGTTGAAGCGGGAAAAGTCGCTCTGCGGGCGGCGCCGAGTGGCCTGACGAGTAAATGGTGACAGGTCACCGCACTCCAAAGCCGATGGAAGGAACGCTCCGTGCGAAGCACCCTGCAGGGGGGAGACTCAACAAGCCGCGGACGACTTTCCTGAGGAAATCCGACGCTGCCAGTAAAAATAATGCGGTGCTCCCATTCAGTCTGGGACCAGCTCACCGAGATCACTTGAGGCGAGTTATGGGAAGCAGCGCGCATTTTTAATCTTCCTTCCAGTTGCCGAAGCGTTTGGTTTGACCATTGAGAATAACATCCACCCACAAATCATATCCATTCGGGTTATGCGCGGGGGTGGAGGAGTTGTAAAACCATGGACAGAAGTCCCCAGTGGGCCCTTTCACGGCAATGCCTAACAGCTTTACAATCACGCCATTGACTTTTATGTCCTTGGTTTGGCTGGCTTTCAGCGCTGGATAAAAATTCTTCGCCTCGTCTGCCGTGGAGTTCACGATTCCACCCGCGCCGAAGGCAGTGGACACCGAGGCGGCTGTGATGGAGGAGCCCGCGTCGCTAAGAATTGTGTAAATCCCTTTGGCGGGACTAAAAGTCGTGCCCGACAGTTCATAATACAGCGAATTGGCCCCCGCATCTTTCGGGTTGTCGGGCGGATAGAATCCGCGTTTCTCCTTGTAAGATTCGATGGCCGTTTCGAGTTGGGCCAACTCCGCTTTGGCCCGCGCGCGAACCTTGGCATTGGCAGCCCTCGGCAGAAGACCCATCACCAACGCTGTCAAAATCCCGATGATGGCAATAACCACCAGCAGCTCAATCAGCGTAAAACCAGACCTCTGTCCTCGGTCTTCCGTCCTCTGAGTTCGGTTCGTATCTGCGTTCATCGGCGTTATCCGCGGTAAAAACATTTATAGGGTTGATGCTAACGTTCCTGCAGTTCCTCTTCCATGCGTTCACTGAGCCATTGCTTGATCATGCTTTGATAATTTAGATAGCGCGAGCGGGCCAACCGTTTAATCCGGGCCAGCATGCGGGGGTCGATGCGCAACGTGATGGTGACCGATTCCGAAGCTTCCGAACTCGCCGCTACCGCTGCTTCCATTAACCGAAGCTCCATCCGATTGTCCGCCCAAAAAGCCGCTTCCGCCTCTTCGCTGTCGAAGAGCGGAATCTCTTCCCAATTGGCAACCGCGTTCATAGTCACGCACTCCCCACTGCCTGGTTCGCTTTGCGCTGATAAAAAAACTTTTCTTCCACTTCAAAAGGCCGCGCATACACCACGCGGATTAATTTCCCGTTGGTGCGATACACACTGAAGACCCCGGTCCCTTTCACCGACATGCCCAGATTGAAATATCTGGACTGAACGGCAAATCGGGGGGTGTCCGGCAGCAGACGCACCGCAAAAGGGTCTTCAAAAGACTCTTCAACGTCCCGTTTGGTCAAAGAACCATTTAAATTGAAGGGCGGACTATTCCAATCAAACTCCATAAGGGCTCAATCGTATATCCATCGCCCATGCAATGTATTTACATTGTATTTACATGCTGGCGAAATGGTTGTCAACAACAAAAATAACACTTATTCGTAAATTTAGACGTCACCCTCGTAAAAGACCAGCTTTTTTAAATCTGCGGAGAGACACGAATTGCGCGAATTCGCTGGTCGATCTTTATCAAGTCGAATACAGGCCGCCAGCGGCTTTACCTCCTCGACCTGTTTGATTTCCCGCACCTTTTCGACCAACTCCCGAGGTTCAATCGCGATATCCTCAGCATCTCCTGAAACTTAGATTTGGGGACACTGGCTCATGACCAGCACCAGAGACTCGGAACGGTTCAAGTTCTGCGCATTACTTGCTCATGCTATTTGCGAATGCCCCTTAACCCTTTTGCGCTTCTGGAGATTTACGACGTGGTGACCGGAACGTTTCTCTCGTTTGCGTGTTTCGGCAAAGAGCTTGTCCAAGTCGTGACCGTAAGAGGCGGAAAGGCTATCCTTGGCTCGCCAGACTTCCTGAAGCACCCAATCGCCTCCAGCCTTTTCAACCTGATTTTCAGTCGGATTTTTCATCGTTGTTTTCCATCAGCTCTTCCGGCGTGCAAATCACCGGAAGGTTGAAGCCAGCGGTTTCCGCTAGCCGGCGCAGCCTCGTCTGAATGGCGGCATTTGCAATGTGCCGGCAATTCCACGTCAACAATATATCCATTTCGTAGGCGCTGGCGAGAGCAATGTGCGTGGCGTCCCGATCCTCCGTTGCAGCCAGCAGCCCTGATGTTAGAATCCGGCGGGCGAGTTCTTTCACCTCCTCAGCCGCCTGCAACAGTGGAAGCGTTTTCAATGTTTCCAGTCGGAGTCGAGCCATCGGGGCTTCGCCACATCCAATTTCGTCCAGCACCACTTGCGATGTGAAAAGCTCGTGGCTGGCCCGCTTGAAGTCCCACCAGTCTTTGGTGATTTGTTGGCGCGCGGCTTGCAACAGATCCCTGGCCGGACGGGCAACCACATAACTCGGAATCGTGCTCTCGATGTAAATGCGCATGGCCACATCATAATGCCCTCACTCGCGAACAGCAGCCCAAATCTTTCTCGTTCGTCCCAGCAATTAAGTCAAGAAGGTCTTCATTAAACCCACAGTTGGCCTCTCAGCACAAATCCCTATGCTCCTTTCTTGAGTCCATTTGTTTCCTGATCGCTTCTTGGTACGGCGTGGGATTGCTCATCGGCACATCCGGCCTATTGAGGTTTTTGGATTGGGGGGGG
>JBBRPK010000121.1:0-17876 GCA_038228235.1 Verrucomicrobiota bacterium | reverse complement strand
GCGGAAGCGGAAGGAGGAGAAACAACGGCGGTTATCGGGGCAATATCATCACGGCGTCTTCCTCGGCCCCCAGAAATCCTTGGCTCCGGGCCTCGCCAATGCCGAGGCGGAGGTGCGAAATCTAGCTATGTCACGGGGCTGACCATCCGGATTGGGTCACGAATTTCGAATTTTCGGGCTTGACTATGTTGCGTTGCGGGCGCTCACTAAAGAGAAGCCCTGCGCACGCATGCGGAGCGTGGTCCGCCCGCGTCGCCTTACAAAGGCCTGCATTTATGGAAACTACTGGCACAATTAGCGCGATCCTAAAACATAAGAGTCCCAATCTCTGGTCCATCGCTCCCGAATCCACCGTTTTTGATGCCATCAGCTTCATGGCGGAGAAAAACGTCGGCGCTTTGCTCGTCATGTCCGAGGCCAAACTGGTCGGCGTCATGTCCGAGCGGGATTACACGCGCAAGGTCGCGCTCCGGGGAAGATCCTCGAAGGAAACGGCCGTTCGAGAAATCCTGTCCACGCCCATCATCACCGCCACCCCGCACAGCACCATCGAGGAATGCATGCGCCTGATGACAGTCCACCGCGTTCGGCATCTGCCGGTTTTAGAGGGGGATAGCGTGCTGGGGATTGTGTCCATTGGGGATTTGGTGAACTGGATCATCTCCGCCCAGAGTCTGGCTATCAATCAGCTCGAGAATTACATAACGGGTGGGCAATATCCGGGCTGAGTATTATTGATGGCGGACTGGCTTCCGCTTTGTTAATTTCCTGGGCGTCTCGGTGACGGCACGTTTCTTCAGCGGAGTTCCCCAACTCCCACCTCTTTGGCGTCTGTCGCTGAGACATTTGCTGATAATGATCCGACAAAACGAACCATAGCCATTATGGCCAACACCTTCTCCCAGATTACTTGTTCTTCAGGAGGGCCGCCCCGTAATCCCGGTTCATGCGGGCGATGAAATCCAGGCTGATTTCCTTGGGGCACACGGCCTCGCACGAACCGGTCACGGTGCAATTACCGAATCCTTCCGCGTCCATTTGGCGGACCATGTTGGAGACGCGGCCATCCTTTTCCGGCTGCCCCTGGGGGAGAAGGTTCAGATGAGAAACCTTGGCGGACACGAAAAGCATCGCTGAGGCGTTCTTGCACGCGGCCACACACGCCCCACACCCGATACAGGCCGCCGCATCCATGGCTTGATCGCTTATAGCTTTCGAGATGGGCAGGCTATTGGCGTCCGGCGTCCCGCCGGTATTCACGGAGATAAAGCCGCCGGCCTGAACGATGCGGTCGAAGGCGCCCCGGTCAGTGACCAGATCTTTAAGCACGGGAAAAGCCCGCGCCCGCCAAGGCTCAATGATGACGGTCTGGCCATCGCGGAAATGGCGCATATGGAGTTGGCAAACCGTGGTGCCGCGTTGCCCCCCATGCGCGATGCCATTGATGACCAGCGCGCAAGTGCCACAGATGCCTTCACGACAATCTGAGTCAAACGCAATCGGCTCTTCACCGCGAGCAATCAACTCCTCATTCACCACATCCAACATTTCCAGAAAGGACATGCCGGGGATGATATTTGTCGCGGCATACTCTGCTAAGCGACCAGGGGACTTGGCATCCTTTTGTCTCCAGACTTTTAACGTCAGATTCATAACGGCTCGCAGGTCATGTTCCCGTGCGCCTATTTATAGCTCCTCTGGCTCATGTCGGCTTCTTCATACACTAACGGTTCTTTGTGCAAGATCGGCGGCTTGTCCGCGCCCTGATATTCCCAGGCTGACACAAAGGCGAAATGCTCGTCATCCCGTCGCGCCTCCCCGTCCGGTGTCTGGAACTCGACCCGGAAATGTCCGCCGCAGGATTCCTGCCGGGTCAAGGCATCAAGGCAGAGCAGTTCGGCGAATTCCATGTAATCCGCCACCCGTCCAGCCGCCTCCAAATCCTGATTGAGTTCACCGGTTTCGCCGGTCACTTTCACATTCGTCCAAAAATCTTCGCGCAACCGGGGAATGCGCTTGAGCGCCTCCCTCAAGGTTGTTTCGCTCCGTGCCATGCCACAGTTCTCCCACATCAATTTGCCCAGCTCGCGATGGAACGATGTCACGCTTCGCGATCCCTTGATCGAGAGAAGTTTTCTCGCCAGAGTTTTGACTCTTTCCTCAGCTTGTTTAAACTCGCCGCTTTTCGCAGAAGGCCTGGGTTGTTTCATGTTTGCAAAATAATCCCCAACGGTATAGGGCAAAATGAAGTAGCCGTCCGCCAGTCCCTGCATGAGCGCGCTGGCGCCGAGGCGATTGGCCCCATGATCCGAAAAATTGGCTTCACCAATCACGAACAAACCGGCGATATTGCTCATCAAATTGTAATCTACCCACAACCCGCCCATCGTGTAGTGCAAGGCTGGATAAATCCGCATCGGGGTTTGGTAAGCATTCTCTCCCGTAATCTTCTCGTACATCTCGAAAAGATTCTCGTAGCGTTCTTTTACCACTCCCCCCCCCAACCGTTTAATGGCATCAGCAAAATCAAGATATACTCCCAAGCCTCCCGGACCCACTCCCCGCCCCTGGTCGCAGACTTCTTTGGCGGCGCGCGAAGCGATATCGCGCGGGGCCAGGTTGCCGTAGCTCGGATATTTTCGTTCCAGAAAATAGTCTCGCTCCTCCTCCGGAACCTTCTGCGGGGGTCGGTCGTCGCCTTGTTTCTTCGGCACCCAGACGCGCCCATCGTTGCGCAGGGACTCCGACATTAGCGTCAGTTTGGATTGATGTTCACCGCTAACCGGGATGCAAGTGGGATGGATCTGCGTGAAGCAGGGATTGGCGAAGGCCGCTCCCTTTTTGTAGGCCCGGTACGTGGCCGTAACGTTGCAGCCCTTGGCATTGGTCGAGAGGAAGAAAACGTTGGAGTATCCTCCCGTGGCCAGCACCACAGCATCGGCGGCATGCGATGCGACTTCGCCACTGACCAAATTGCGAACCACGATTCCTTTGGCGTGGCCATTGACAATAACTAATTCCAGCATCTCGGTTCGTGGGTGCATCGCGACTGTCCCGAGGCCAATCTGCCGGCAGAGGGCCTGATAAGCTCCGAGCAACAATTGTTGGCCGGTCTGGCCGCGCGCGTAGAAGGTGCGCGAGACTTGCGCGCCCCCAAAGGAGCGATTGGCCAGCAGTCCGCCATACTCCCGAGCGAAAGGAACACCCTGCGCAACGCATTGGTCAATGATGTTGACGCTTACCTGCGCCAGCCGAAAAACGTTGGCCTCGCGGGACCGAAAATCCCCGCCTTTAAGAGTGTCGTAGAAGAGCCGGTAAATACTGTCGCCATCATTTTGGTAATTTTTAGCGGCGTTGATGCCGCCCTGGGCGGCGATGCTATGGGCGCGGCGAGGGCTGTCCTGGAAGCAGAAGCATTTCACATGGTACCCCAACTCGGCCAGCGAGGCCGCCGCCGAAGCCCCTGCCAAGCCGCTCCCCACCACAATCACGTCAAACTTCCGCTTGTTCGCCGGATTAACCAGCTTCATTTCGAAGCGGTGCTTGTCCCACTTTTGCGAGAGGGGACCGGAAGGGATTTTGGCATCCAGATTCATGGTAATCTAACGATCCCGCACAGAACGGCCACGGGAATGGAGCAATAGCCGAGAAAAATCAGAAGCGCCGCTCCTCGGGCGGCGGGGTCAAGAAACCTCCCATAGTACTTGTTCTTCCATCCCATCGATTGGAACATGCTGCTAACCCCGTGGCTCAAATGAAGACAAAGCAAGGCCATGCCCAGAATATAAAAGCCCGAGACTAACGGTTGCTTGAAACCCAGGACCATCATTTGATAAATATCGTGACGAGCCTTGGCGTCATGCAAGAGCCTGAAGTCCTGGCCCGTGAAGTTGATTCCGGGGACCTGGATGGTGAAGTGCAGCAAATGGTAAATGACAAAGACGGCAACAATCAGCCCGCTCATCATCATGGTCCGTGAGGCATAACTGGCCGCCACCACCTGGCACTCAGCGTAAGGAATCGATCGGGCCCGCCTATTTTCCGTCGAGAGCTGCGCCGATGCCACGATGTGGACCACCGCCAGCACAATTAAAGCCATGCGGGCTGGCCAGAGCAACTCAGGTGTCGCCTGCAGAAATTGGCCGTAGCGATTGATATTCTCGGGCGCCAGAAATATTTGGAGGTTGCCCAGCAGATGCGCGATCACAAAGCCGAAAAGCGCGCAGCCCGTCAGAGCCATAATGTATTTCTTCCCCAGGGAAGATCGCCATGTTCGAATTACTAAATTCATGCTCTGACTAGTCCAGGCCCTTATCTTGAAGAGCCGAACGAATCTAGGTAACTATTAGCCTAATTGTCAATAATCATCGCTAACTATAAGTAAAACTTTTGCGCCGGTAATAGCGCCTAATCGGCACCCTGGCGTTTCATAAAAATTCGCCGCAGGACGAGTTCCAGCGTTTAGCGAATCCCTAACATATCAGGAACTGCATTTAGGCTCAAGATCGACGGGCCAACCCCGCTCGCGCCTTTACGATCCAGAAGCAGGCCTTTCAAACCGGCCGATTGCGCGCCCACGATATCCTCTCCAAAACTATCGCCTACATGGAGTATCGAGGAGGCCGGCACGCCGAGCCGCGAGACTGCCTGTTGAAAGATTTCGCAGGCTGGTTTTGCGTAACCGGCTTCATGAGAAACCACGACGCTCTCGAAATAAGAATCAAGTCGCAATTGGGCCAGCAAAGGGCGCAATCGTTCGTCCCAGTTGGAAATGACGCCGAGTTTGAGAGGGTGGCGGCGCAACCTCTCCAGCGTGGGCTGAACATCTTCAAACACGCGCCAGGCGTCTGGCTTGCTGAAACGATCATAGAGATCAGAGAACAGCTCCCCAACGGCAGTTTCGTCCAATATGCCGGCAAAAGTCTCCTGCACCACCGCAGCCCAGGCGCGGCGTGAATGATCAAACCCCTTTTTGCGGCGCCAGGCATTAGCAAACTGGCGATTTAAACCTTCCGGTTGCACATGCGAGTGCCCGCGCCTCGCCGCCACCTCCGCATACACATGGCCCACCGACGGCCAGGGCTGGATCAGCGTTCCGCCCACATCAAAGGTCACCGCTTCGATATTCCCGGGAAGAGGCACAACGGCTGGCTTGGACGCCTAATGCCAAAGCCATCACGGCTTTATGAGAGGTGGCGATGGGGTCGATTCAACGCGCACAATTTGGGGGCCAAAAGAATTTGCCATCCGGCGGGTATTCTCCTCGTTGGCCTTTTGCGCGCCATGGGAAGCATTGAGAGTGGTGGAAATCATTTCCAAAGATTGGGCCAGGCCTTGCGTATTTTTTTCGATGGCGGTGAGTTTGGAATGCACAAACCAGGGAAAGATAAGCCACAGAATGGCAAGCATTACCAAGAACACTCCTGCTGCGAGGGCGATGATAGCGCCGACCGGACCGAGAGCATTGGTTGTTTGCTGTATTGATTCCTGAAACATATTTCCGCTCTTATTGATCCGAGTTTGCTGAATTACCGGTCTTCGAATGCCCAATGTCAATCTGATTTGCATGGAGCCGGTCAAAACGGTCAAAACAGTCAGGGCCATTGACACGAGCGCCGGCGTCCTCGCCGGCTTAGATCGTCGGCGCTCGGTCCAAACATTCCTGGGCCTAAGCCGTCGCTCCGGCCCGGAATGGACTTTGTCACGGGCCCTCCATCCATTACAGCCAAAGAGTTAATTAACTGGTGGCCCCACAAACAAGCGGGACCTGCTCCTGGCGGAGCAGGTCCCATCCACGTATTACAGAACGAAATCCTACTAACGTTTGTAATGGCTGACTTTAAACGGGATGCAGCCTCTGGTTCTATCGTCGAAGTAGCAATATTCCTGTAGTCATTCGGGTGACACCATGCGGCTAATAACACGCATCAATTCGCATTGGGGCAGCAATCCAAGGAGACGGAGACGGGTTCAGAAGATTCGGATGGCAAAAGCCAGGTTTATGCGGCCTGGAGGTTCCGGCATAAACCACTGTCATCCGAATCAAATTGCAACGGTTTTTTACCATTAGCCACCCCGGTCCGTCAAATCTTCTGCCTCCGATCATTATGCGGCCAAACTACAGGCTGTTACTTCACTCCTTTTTTGGCTGCTGACTCTGGGTCGATTTGCCGGGGTGCATTTGTGGCGGTCCAGAGGGGCGTGGAGTCCTGGTTTTCCACAACCCTAGGTAGCGTCGGCACTGAGGACCTGCCTTCAGAAGCGATCAAACCCAATTGGTGTATCTTGACTGCACATTTGTCCATTTTTGCGGATCGGAGTTCCAAAAATCGAGGCAAAAGAAGTCGAGCGCCACTCGGCTGGCGTTTCAAAAAAAGGCGCTAAATGCGCGGGTCAAAATCTCCAGTTCGGCGGCGGATCGTCCGGGGCATTCAATGACCATTCGGGCGGCGTCGCTGCCGTGTCTGGAGTGCTCTCAGGAATAAGTCCTGATAAATTGTCTGTGTCGCTGGCCTGATCAGGCCAGGGCAGTTTCACCATGAAGTATTCACCGTCTGGAAATTGCCAGCGTAGTTCTTCGATGGTTCCATAAGCGAGCATGTAGGCAAAGGCTTGCTTGGGGAAGATTGCCCGGCTCCGATAAACTACGGCTGGAAAAGTGGTACCTACCGGGGTTAGAAGCGAAACATACGAGGTCTTCGGATGGTTCTCTTGCATCTCGGGATGGGAAGGGTAAACGGCGAGGAAGCCGCAACAGCCGTTTGGAGGCCGCAAGGAAACGAGCATCAAGGATTCATGCAGATTCGCAGGGTTGTCTTGGCCGTAACAATTCCAGATGCGGAGGGGCACGAAGAATTTTTTGATTTGCGGGGGGCGCATAGTCAGAATGGGTTGGCTTCCAGTTTGGCTTGTTTGCTTTTGATGGTGCGTTCCAGAGCGGCTTGGTAGCAGTGCAGCGAGTTGGCGTCTGAAGCTCCCTTGGTGACTTTCTGGCGGATGGTTCGGCAGTAGTCGGCATTGAAGCCTAGCTCTGCCATCTCTGCCTCCAGCTTGACTATGCAGGCGCTGCAATCGGTCTGGACATAACGATCCCTGCTTGTCTCAAGGCGAGTGTTTTTGGATGCCCAATAGCCCCTTTGCCGGAAGGCCGCACGGTCGTTGCAGACGTGTTGCATCTCGGCTTTATCGACTTTGCGCCAATATATCGCTTCCATATAGGCGAGGATTTTGTCGCATCCGCGATCCCCGAGGCGCGGGTCTGTGCTTGAGCGGCAGCCGGTGACGGTAGCCAACACATCCCGATAATCTTCATCGCCCAGCTTCGCCTGGCGCTGCGCTTGTTTGATGAGGGCCTTTTGTGGGTTGGTAAGGCTCATAAGGCTCCTTTGCTCATCAAGCGGCTATGCATCTCGTTGGGGTCTTCATCGGCTTCGGCTTGCACCGGCGTTGCCGGGGGGGTGAAATGGCGTTGCAACTCCTCTTCAACGGGCAGAGCGGACGGTGCTCGCGCGGCGCGGCCTGGGCGCTGGGGTTGCCATTGAAAGCGTTGCTCCTTATGAGCATCAGAAAGTTCCAGGGCTCTGACGGCCTGCATCAAGTGACGCATCCCGATTTCTTTTTTGCTGTCATCCTCAGCTATCAGGCGGGCTTCATCGATCACGTTGACCAGGCGGTCTAGTGCCAGGTGTGCATACTGCTTCTTGGTCCCCAGAGAATAGGTCATAGCGTAGTCGATCAAGTCTGCATTGGCTGGCAGGAGTTTTTTAGCGATGGCTTCAACTTCTTTGGGCAAGGGCGCATTGAGCAATTCATAATAAGGATTGCGCCGGAGAAATTGCCAGGCGTTGGATTTGATCTGATGCTCCAACCGGGCCAGCCGAGAATAGAAAAGCGATGTGGTAGAGAGCAGGACGGGGATGCCGAAATTCGTGCAACTGGTATAGAGCCAGTTGAGGAGCTCGGGCTGGGTCCTGATGCGCTCGCCCTGAGGCAGCAGGTAATGGCCTTCATCAATGGCCAGGCCGATTTTGGCCACGCGCATGAACCGTTCGGTGCGCACGCGCATATCCGCGACGCTCTGATTTCTCCCACTGGGCAAACCGAAGCCCTCGCAGAGGGTATTGAAAAAGCTGGTTCGATCACTGATTCCTTTGAGGCTGAAAAAGCGAAACTCCCAAGGCTTGGATTTGCAATAGGTTTTCAGGCTCTCGGTTTTGCCGATTCCTTCTCGGCCTTCCACAATGCCGATTTTGCGAGAGCGCGTAACTCGATCCGCCACTTTGAAAATTTGCCTGGCAGGCGCGGTCATGACGAAATTATCCAGGAGCCGTGCGGAGTAAAGTTGCTGATAAGCGAAGAGCGCTGGCACAAGGTCTTTGAACACCTTTAAGCCGGGGTTGCGGTCCGCGTTGGGCTCGTCAGGCGTGAAGAGGGGCAGGTTCGGATTGGTGCATAAACCGATCAGGAAATTGGGCAAATCGAATTGCCGGTAGCATCGCGCGACGGCATCCTCGACAGCCAGCTTGCCCGCCTTGAGCGTGGGATACTCAAAGTCATCTCCAACAGAGTTGACCTCGTGCAAGTCCAAATCACGGCAGATTTCCTTGGCATCTTCCCCGGAGTAAACCTTGCCCGGTTTAGTTCCGAGCCTGTGCATGGCGGGCGTGCCGATTCGATCCGGGAAGACGGCCAGGAAGTCATCGGCCATCTTTCTGAGGCCGCCTGGCTCCAGGGATTGCGCCTGGATGAAAAAGAGCAACTGCCGTTTGCTTGGGTGATTGAGCAGGTGGACTTTGGCCGCTACCTCTGTGCCATTGATGCCGCTTAGAATTTTATATTCAGGGGCGGACATGTGGCCAGCGGTGGCGTGGGGCGATCCGGCCTCAACTCGGCGTGTCGAACTCATAGTTTTCCTCTGTCTATAGTTTCGGGTGTGGTTTCAGTTTGGTAGCGGCTCTCGATTTCCGCGCGGCGTTTGAGAGTTTCCAAGGTGGCCGGGGTGTATTCCACTCCGGTTCTCTGCTTTTGCAGTTTGCCAAGCAAGTTATCGATCTGGCGGCGCAATGTGCTTTCCTCTTTCTCTTGCGCCTTGATCTGTTCGCGGCCTCCTGCCAACGCCTTGGCTGTGGCGGCGGTGCGTGGATCAACCAAGTTCGCCCGGTGCGCCATCTGGAACTTTTCTTTCATGACGGTGAACCGCGCTTTGGGATAGGCATTATGGCCCGCGATTAAGGCGCAGTTTTCCTCATAGATGTTTTTGCCTTCCGGGGTCAGGTCTGCCAGGAAGTCACTCCCGAGCTTGCGTGGCACGACGTAAGGATTCTTTTTGTTCATATCGGTGATCCCGAGGAAGGAAGGCGTTTCGGGATCGAACCAGGCAAGAACAGTTTTGCCGCGATCCTGGCTGGTGCGTTCGTTCAGATAAGAATAACTCTTTCCGAGAACGGTGAATTTAATCCCTTCCTCAGTGACCTTGCGCTCGCTCACCCAATGAGCGCACAGGTGCCAGCAATCCGCATCGAAGATTCTAGGGGGATCAGTCAGTGGCCAGCATTGTTGAAAAGTCTGGTCTGGGGATTTTCCATCCAGGACCCGGCCGTCCTGCGAATTGGCATTGTAGCGCTCAATAATTTGGCCCAATTGGGAGTGCCATTCATCGAAGGACATAAAGTAAGCGGAGGGATGGGCAACGCGCTTTGATTCAACTTCCAACTTGTGGTTTTTGGTAACATCCGGGCAATCGAGCCTTTCGTTGCGTCCGCAATAGCCTTTCAGCCCTTCCATCATGTCCTGGAGCAACCCGCCTACGCGCTCGATGGGCTTGGAGCGGGCGCGTGTGGCATGGATGAATCGCACGCCCAATTCCGCCCATTGGGTTTTGCGCTCTGCCCATGATGCATTGTCCTGCCAGGAGTTTGGGACCGGGCGTTTGATAGCATTGGCCTGCTTCCATATCCCGCGCTCGAAATACCAGAAATCCGGGACTCCCTTGGACATGCAAATCTGGTTCATCAGCGTGCCGATGATCAGGGCGTTATAGTTGCGCTCGGGCTGCAATGACCAAGCGAGCACCTTCCAGGACCGCACATCTATGAACACGATGCATTGGCCGCGCGTGAGGGTGAACCAGCCTTTGCCATCAGGGACCCAGAAGTATACGGGCCAGGTGAAATCATCGGCGCAAAGCACTTGCATCGAACTGAGGTTGCTGTAATCGCGCTCGTGTGAAGCGGTGGCTTCTTCGATGGCCTTCTTGCCCTGCAAGTAGGGGCGGATGTTAGTTACATCGTGCTTGATAGCTTCGTCCAACCGGGGGTTGACATAGGACTTGCTGCCGCTCTCGGCATCCATCAGGGATCGTGTCTCTGGAGCAAGCCCGGAATTGATTCCGAGCGCGGCTAACTCGCGAACGGCCTGGGCACGGCGGCCTCCGCAGTTTTTGGCGGCGTGCCAGATGATCGTATCCAGATCGTCCTGGATGATGGGCGCAGCGGTGGGCAACCCGCGTCTTTGTTCGCGCCCATCCAGGAGGGCGGGGCCGCCATCCACTTGCCACTTGGCCAACTTGCGGCCAAAGTTTTTGCGGAGCGCGGGGAAGCTACCGGCCAGAAATCGGGCGTGCTTCCAAAGGAATTCCAGGAGGCGGCGCTTTAATCGTTTGGGGGCCTGGCCCTCATTGACCTGGGCGGAAAACAAACGGAATGCCTCTTCCCAAAGGGAGGCTTCCTCCCGGCTGGTCGGTTGCGCGGGATTAGCGAAACAACTCAGCCAATCAGCGATGGGCCGGAACTTGGCATTGGATTCAGTGACGTTGGCCGGCGCGAAGGTTTTGCGCACGGTGTTATCGTCCAGGTAGATTTCGAGACGCTGCCAATTCCCGGCTTCTGAGTCGCGCTCCAGAGTCCGCTTCCACAGCTTGCGCCATTGGCGAGTGGAAATGGCATGGCCGAAAACTTTACGATAATGTTCAACGCCTTGCGCTTCCCGCGCGGCCTCGCTCAGGCTGGCGTCATCCATCGTATTGAACATGGGGAGTAGGGCGCGATGGAGTTTGAGTGCTTTGGCCTGGCAGTGATCAGCCGCCTCAGTGAACGGAAAAGGCGGCTCCCAAACGTAAGGCGGGCTGGCCAGAAGGTCCGTGGCGCCAGCGTAGCCGCGCCGCCTGGCTTCCCCGGCGAGCTTCACCCGCAAGGTTTCTGGCAGGGCGGGCAGACTCCAAACTTGAGCGCGGTTTTCCTGGAGGCCATCGGGCGGGATGTTTTCGAGAGCGTTTAGGATGGAGCGCTTAGAACGCTGGAGCACTGTGGCAATCTGCCTGGCAGTGAAACGGGACTCGCAAGTCGTTGCGGGGTGGTTCATAGGGTCAGGGGGGAGAAGGGCAGATGCGACCCCTGCCTGGTCCGACTTGCGAGAGGGGCCAGGAATATCCCCGCCCAGGGGCGCATCTTAAAGGGTTTACTGAAAGTGAAAAGGCGGCCTGAAACAACCCACACACCGATGGGGAGGAAAAGTCCCATTGCATCGGGGTTGACCAAGCCGCCAAAATTACGCCCGCTGCGCTTCCTCTGTGGGGCCGTGCGGCGCTCGGAGCGGACGGGCAGTCTTCTGGGATGGTCCGCGCTTGCGGCGCGGCGTGGGGCAAATTTGGAGCAGCAGACCCGCCGGGCGCGGGGCTCGGTCCACTGGCAACCAAACACACGGGCGGGCCAGTGATTGGGGCGGGCCTGCTGTTTAAACACATAACCCAACCAAAGACAACGTAAGCTTTGACGAATCGGTCAGGGGAAACACCCGTTCGCCGCGAAGCAGACGAGACAGACAGGTCCCTTCTACTCCGGTCCCGCGCTAACGTTGTCGATGGTTGAGTCATTGATTGTTAGGCATCGGCGAGTTGGAGAACGCTGGCGGCTCCGATGTCCATATAATCGAAGTCGATTTCTTCGATGAAGCGGACGGCCAATTGGTCATTGGCGAAGAAGACTTCCCGCGAAGTATCGAGGCGGGGCGTCATGTGCTCGCCCATCCACCAGAAGGAGAGGTCTCCGAACACGGCAATGAATTTACTGGCGGCGGGCGTGACCGCGTACGGCGTGAGGACTTCCGTCCAGACAACCTCGTAGCCATCAAGGAAAGGTTTCCCGCCCGGCCCGTTTTGGACGTAGATTTCCGGGTCCTGAATGGTCTTCAAGTTACGCAGCCGCTGTTCCCACGTCGCGTTCACGTAATACTTGCCGGTGGAAAGAACCGGAGTGGCGCAGAGCGGGCGCATGGCGCGGAAGTCTGCAAGCAGAGCATCACTTGGGGCGGTCTTCGTTGCGCCAAGTTGTACGACTTTCCCGTTATCCTGGCAGACTTGCACGACGCCTTTCACTTGCTCATATGTGGCGCTGCCATCCGCTAACAGTCCCCAGGTATCTTCGGCGCGGGCAAACTCGACGGCTCCATAACGGGCGAGGAATTGCCCCATCACGACGATGCTCGAATCGTCAATCTCCCTTGGGAGGTCAATGAGTCCGCCGATCTTGTGGGATTCGAGCGAGGCGTAAGTGATGGTGGGAGAGAGTTGAGGGAAAGCGGCGCTCATCGCTATGGACGAGAACTTGGGACGGGTCCCCCAGCGCGGCGGCTTGCTGGTCCCTGCCGTGATCGGGTAGGGAAACATTGCTTTCCGAACCACGCCGAAATTGGCAATAAGGGCGCGCATCTCGCTTCCGTAAGTGGTAGGCAATGGAATGTCAGTCGTCGTCAATGCGGCCCTGGTCTCCATGCCCGCGAAGCCGCACGCCTGGCGAAGCACCGAGTCACGGATGTGAGCAGTCGGACATATCGCCTCCAACTGCCCCTTCCTGGCGATCCCGATGATGAAGGCGGCACCGAGGGCCCCGGCTGCCTCATCAGAGAGCATCCCTGGACGGTGATTGCCTGGAGATCCCGCATTGCTACGGGCCGCGCTGATTTTACGGATCGTATTACACTCGGAAGCGAGCCTATCATTTTCTTTTTCAAGTCTTGCAATTTTGGTTTCGTTGCGGCTGATGCCGTCTTTGATCTCGGTTAAGCCATTCCGGAACTCGTTGACAACTTCGGAATCCATCAGGCCCATGAGGGGCAGGAAGCCGAGAAGGTTTAGCCACTCCGGGCAATGCCCAGATGGAAGGGTGATTTGAAGGATACAGGTTAGGATCGTGGCTAAAGTAAACCACGGTAGGTTTCTATTTTTCATGTGCGTAGTGGGCTGAGTAGCGCGGGCTCAGAGCGCGAATGATGGTCCCGATCTGCGAACGCAGTGAGACTTGGTGAGCAGCAGCCTTTATACGCCCCATTGATCCAAAACCCTCGGGCGCGGTGATAGGGAATTGGTTCTGACCGTGTTTTGGTTGCAAGAAATGAAAACGCCCCGGCGCTGGCCATAGCCCACAGCATCCAGCCAGCAGATGTCGATAAAGTGGGCTGTCGTATCGGTGCGTTTTCAAAAGTGTTAGGATCGGGTTTGGATTTGGCCGGTGAATTTGTCGGAAAGAACAAGTTGATCGAATCGCTCTTTGAGAAATGTAAGCTGCGCCTCTTTCGCCTGGAGGGCGGAACGCAGTCTTTCCACTTCGATGACAAGGTGGTTCGTCAGTTCGTTCACCATGTCTCTGATGGCGGCTTGCTGTGCATCAAGCTGCTCCTGGTTGGAGAGAATTTGCATCGAAGTGTTATCAGGGTTTGAGTTGGGCATGGTTTCAGCTTTTGCGAAGTTGGGCGCGGATTTCTCCGAGCAAGGTTAAGAGAGAGGACGGCCCCTGGCGCGGGCTGGCCTGCGTGGGCGGATTGATTTTTTCGAGGTGTTGCAAGAGCTTTGCAGCCTCGCTTAAAGTCGATTTCGAGACTGCGCCCGATTTTATCCCGAGAGCCAGGGCGCTCGGATTGGCCGGGATGCTGACGGCGGAAACTTCCAGCAATTCCTGTTCAAGATATTTCCGGCGATAGCCCGCTTCCGGGCTGCCGTTATCCCACCGGATCGGAAGGAAGCCCACGGAGACAGCGGACAGGTAGCCGCCCTTGTAAAGCCCGTAGGCCATTTGTGCGATTGGGTTTTCCGCGACGGCGAATTGGATGCGCTGGAAAAGGTAATCGGCCCGAACTTCGGTGATCAAAGATCGACCGATGGTATCGGAAAGGGAGTCGTAGCTGTGCGCGTTTTGCACGACGGGGTTTTTGCGGTAGTTATCCAGCTTCCACCCATCCACGCTGATAATCTCCTGGTAGCGATCCAGGGTGGCATTGCTACTACGGAAGTCGATGGTATTAGGAGGGGCATCATCGCTGGAAACCAGGGCGCTGGATTTGATAGCGGCGCGCAGGCCCCGCGAGCCTTGGAGATTGACCAGGCGCGGGCCGAATTCCGTTTCAATGGTGGTTCGATTCATCGTTGACAACCCCCGCGCCGCTTGCCCAGGCCACAGCAGTGGGAGGCGGCGGCAAAGTAAAGGCAGCGCGGGGGTGAATTGTTCATCGTTTGCCCTTCGCGGCGGGCCGGGCCGTGGGAAGCGATTTTAAGAAGCGGAGGTAACTAGCCCCGGTGATTCGCAAAACTGGCTTGAGCCTTTTTGGTTCACGTATATCAACGGTGAGCAGCGCCCCACGCCTCCTCAGCAGGGAACACTTGAAGGGCGAAATACGGAGGGCGGCGCATACATCGCTAACCCTTAGCAAATCTGGGGGCGGGCGCGAATTGCGGAAGGTTGCTCGGAATTTTTTTCGAGGTCGGGCTTTCATCATTCTGGGACTTTAACGTTCACCCAGGAGCCTTTCAGCACGCCACGCCCTGCCTCTGATAAGAAATCGTCCAGCCTGTCCATCGCGTCAAAATACTGCCAGGCGGCCTTGGACGCCCTGATTATGGCCGAGCGTTGGGGATGATGGGGTGGCAGCATACTCCCCAATTCTTCAAGGACGTGAAATTGCATTAAGGGATCGGTCGGGAGATTGTTTAAAATGCTATCAATGATGAGCGACCCAGCGTCTTTTAGAGATTGCGGTTGTCTTTCAGTTTTATTGGTGTGTCGCATAGTTTTAGTAGAATTTGGTTGTTTCACTGTTAGTTCTCCCTCACCTTCTTCGCAGCCCAGCCCATGAGTTCAGCCATCGTCCATTCGCCCGAGAGGCCAATTCGCACCAGCTCGGGCGGCATGCCTGTAGTGGTGGCGGTCATTTCAATTGCCTGCTTCTCGCCGAACTCCCCCGCGAGCCAGACTAAAAGCATTCTCGCTTTCTCGAACGATTCCTCCCCGCTATTCAGCTGGGTGAGCAGCTTTTCTATTCCGGCGTTTTTTTCGTTTTCGCTATTCATGTTTTTCCTCTTATCTGCGTTTGGCATCGGTGACTTTCACGATTTTGGGTCTGTGCCCCCCCGTGATTCAGATTTGGTGAGCTTTTTCACGCGGCCTCCTCCTCCAAGACAATTCCGAGGCTCCGGATGCGTGCGCACACTGCCAGGCGGATAAGTTCTGATTTACCGATGCCTGCCGCTCGCGCGGCGTGCTCGATAGCATGGTCCATATCCGGGGAAATCCGGGCGCTAAGGAGCGTCCGCTGTTTCCTGTTTTTGATGTGTTTTCGCATAGTTAATGTTGGTTAACGGTTGTTTTTGTTTGTGGTGTTGTTACAAGTGTTAGCATTTGGCTTGCTTTAAGTGTTAGCGCCTACTTTTGCGCCCCCAAACCATCGATCACATTGCCGCTGGGCTGCCTTCACGCGGGCGGGGTCCCCGCTGGTCAATCCCTGATAAACTTCTCTGTTTTTTAGTCTTTTCACACGGGAGTTTAATAAAGCCCGCAAGATTTCAAAGGCCGCTTGGGAGACCCTCCCGGCCTTAAAATCCTCGTATAATTTCCGCTTGTTTGTCTTTATTTCATCGAGTTTTTGCATTTTTCCCTCTTATCATTTGATCGTCATGCCGGGGTTGCACCCCGGTGCCGATGTTTGTTTTGTTGCGCCGGGAAGGCCCGGCTTGGTTGTTTGTTTTGTTGGTTCCGCGTTCAACCGCCGATGCTCCAGAAGCTGCTTGAATGCGGCCATTAGGCGGGCTGACTTCCGGCGTCCGGTTCGGACTGCCCAGAAATGGCCCCTTGAAACGCCTAGCGCTCTTGCATCGGCAATGATGCCGCGGAAAGCCGCGTGGCGTTTCGCTTTTTTTAGATTTGCTTTCATTCAATTCTGGTCCAACATCAAACGGTGGTTCCGCGTGACACGGTATAAAGTAATTCCGGTATTCGGTATCGGTCAATACATTTTTGCAAAATTCTTTCTGAACTCGCTTTCATCAAATCTTAAGGCGATCCGCGGGAGCCGCTCCCAAGCCGATTTCGCGCGGTTTTTGGGTGTTCCGACGCAAGTGACCTACCACCGTTACGAAAATGGCCGGATACCAAAACCCGCAATTTTGAGCCGCATTGCTCAAAAATTGGGGGCGTCAGTCGATGAACTCTTAAAACCGCTGCCAATTGACAGATTCCGTGAGATCATGTGCAGCACGATGGCCCGGAGCGTGGGAGTTCCTCTAGAGACCCTGGTTTTAACGGAGCATGGCTTCCTGGCTAAAGGCGAAACTATTTCCTACGGGCCGCCCAAACAGGATAAACCCACTATTTGGGTTGAATTTCTCGGGGGCCGGGCAGCTGGCCTGACCCCATTGGATGACATAAGTAAAATCTGCCCAGACTTGCTGACAATCTCTCTGGCGGACCAGGAAAGAGGGTTCGTTGATTTCTCACTCACTTATCGCTGGGCTTTTCATCAGGAGGCTATGCCGCCGTTGGTTCGGCTGACACGTCCGTCCGCTCGGGAAATCCAACGCCTGGTTCTATCCTTTGGATATGGCAATGACCTTTCGCGCGTGGTGTCTGCCTGTCTACCGGCTGGATTTCTCGCGAGATTCGAGGGTGATGAGTTTTTTAACATGTTGGAGATTTGTTCCTTTTTTTCCTTGGAACGCGCTTGTTTTGAACTGATCTTTGGAGAGAAGGGCGTGCCTCTGTTTGAGCAGGCCCTCGAAAGGGATTTGGCGGCAAACAAAACGCCAGGTGTGGACCCTCAACCGAAAGGTAAATTGGAATGACAGCTTCAGACGAACCGGCCATGCAGGTGATTTATTTTGTGGTCTTGATCATCGGTCTTGGCCTGGCGGTGACGTGGCTCTTTCTGCCGTGGATTCTCTTGAGCAAGCTGGACAAGGTGCAAAAGCAATTGGCTCAGATCGCGGAAAACACGCGGCCAGCCGCGCTTAAAGTGGAGGAGTTCCGAAACCTCCGGGAGACAGACAAAACATAAGGACTGCGCTAATTCGGAGTTTTGATGACATGGGGTAAATACCCCATATTGGACTTCGCAAAAGTCTCAGGTGAGACTTGCAAATTTTGCAAATTTGAGAGTTTGACAGTTTTCAGGAGGTTTAATCATGCTTTCGATTGGGAGGCGGCGCAGGCAATTTCTATGCCCAACCACAGCAAGAAAACGAAGATGAAAAACGACTGCTCAGGTTTCGCTTTTGTGGGCCTTCCCTGGAAGGATGGCCAGGCTGGGCTGATCCTCAATCGCAAATCGCAAATCTAAAATTATGTCCCTAGGAAACGACAAAGTTCAAATCATCCTCGAAATCCTCAAACAGGGCACCGGCGGCGTGGATGCCAAGAGGGAGATGGAGGATGTGGGTAAGACAGTGGAGGGACTCAAGGAAGGCTTTGAAAAGCTAAAGTGCCAAGGGTAAGATGGAAATGGTTCAAAACTGGCCTTGAGGAATTGGATGTTCTTCCGTTGGATTTTCTTCCGCCGATTCACTGAAATTTCTTCTTCCTTCTTCTTGGTTCTGATTTTTCTTCCGTTGGATTTTCTTC